>JAQBFV010000220.1:0-6303 GCA_032123035.1 Betaproteobacteria bacterium
CATCACCCATCACCCATCACCCATCACCCATCACCCATCACCCATCACCCATCACCCATCACCCATCACCCATCACCCATCACCCATCACCCATCACCCATCACGCCGTTAGCCTTTAAACCAGGAGCGCCAGGCGATCCACAGTTTGCGGACCGGCGTTAGTGCAACGCGCTGCTGAAGCACGCGGCAGCCGTCGGCTCGGATCTCCTCCAGCAGCGCCTGGTAGATGGCGGCCATCACAATGCCTGGCCGCTGCGCGGCCCGATCGACGGCCGGAAGCTTGTCGAAGGCTTGCTGATAAACGCTGAACGCCCGTTCGATCTGAAACTCCATCAACCGCCGCAGGCTATCGCTTTCACGGCCGCTGGTGATATCCGCGGTGCTGACGCCGTAGCCCTCAAGTTCGTCGAGCGGCAGATAGATCCGGTCGCGCCGCGCGTCCTCGCCCACGTCGCGGATGATGTTCGTGAGCTGGAATGCAAGCCCGAGATCGGCCGCATACTCCAGGGTGCGCGGGTCCCGGTAGCCGAATATCTCGGCCGAGAGCAGACCCACGACCCCGGCCACGCGATGACAATATTCCTTGAGCGCATCGAAGGTCGGGTAGCGGTTGTTGTGAAGGTCCATTTCCATGCCGTCGATGATCTCGTTCAGATGCTGCTGCGAGAGGCGAAAGCGCGGCAGCATGCTGGCCAGTGCACGCGCCACCGGGTGCTGCGGATGGCCTTGATAGATGGCGTCGACTTCCTTGCGCCACCAGGCAAGCTTGGTGTGGGCGAGGGTGGGATCCGAGCATTCGTCTACCGCGTCATCGACCTCACGGCAGAACGCGTAGAGCGCGGTGATGGCCCGGCGTTTCTCCTCCGGCAGGAAGAGAAAGCTGTAATAGAAGCTTGAGCCGCTGGCCGCCGCTTTTTGCTGACAGTATTGGTTGGGCTCCATCAGCGTCTGTCCAAGGCGTGGGTGGTGAGTAGTGAGTGGCGAGTGTAACAACGATTCATGCGGCACGCGTTTCGAATGCTTGGTCTACTCACTGGAACCGGTCTCAAAACATCCGTGAAACCAGAAGATCATCAACCACGGAATCACACGGAATTACACGGACGAAGCTCTGAACCGGAAAGTGCGTTCTAATGGAACAACAATTTCCGTGTGTTTCCGCGGCCGTGTTGCTTTTTTCGCCGAAAAGCGCCGTTCACGGTTTCAATGCGCGAGCCAACAGCAGCGGCCAGTCGAACCACTTCAAGACCGGCCGATGGCGAAAGACATCACCGCCGGCGTGCCCGAGCTTTTCCAGGATACGGTTGCCGCCCTGTACGATCATGCGCAGCTCGAGACCGATGCGGCCCTCGAGATGCCTGCCGAGCGGGCCGCCGCTCATGAGGAGCGCCCGCGCTCGCTCGGTTTGATAGGCCATGAACGCCGGCCAGTTGCCGCCTGCGTCGCCACGCGCGATCTGGGCCTCGGGGATCTGAAAACGCGCCAACTCGTCTTGGGGCATGTAGATGCGGCCCTTGCCGAAATCGACCGCGATATCCTGCAAGAAATTGATCAATTGCAGGCTCGAGCAGATCGCATCCGAGTCGGCAAGGTTCTGGGGAGTCGCCGCGCCGTAGAGCACAAGGAGCAGGCGTCCCACCGGATTAGCCGAACGTTGGCAGTAGGCGAGTACTTCGCGGAAATTCGCATAGCGTTTTTGGGTCACATCCTGGGCGAATGCTGAGAGCAGATCGTCAAACGCGTTCAGCGGGAGATGGTGGTCGCGGATGACTGCGGCGAGATCCGCAAACCACGGAATCTCCGGCGCCGCGCCGCGCTCGACCCGCCGCAACTCCGCGCGAAACGACTCCAACTGCTGCATTCTGACGTCATCTGGCGCGTCGCCTTCATCGGCGAAATCGTCAGCTTCCCTCGCGAACCGGTAAATTTGCGCCACCGGATGGCGAAAATGACCCGGCAGAAGGAGGGAGGCGACAGGGAAGTTTTCGTAGTGGTTTGCTGCCATTTGCTGCTACGCAACACCCAAAACCATCAATGGCTTGCGTCGCAACCTTAAATTGAGTTGCAAGCTTTCAGCGCGCACCTGATTATATTACAATCAGAAAGTCGCGAAAGTGGCGGAATTGGTAGACGCACCAGATTTAGGTTCTGGCGCCGTAAGGCGTGGGGGTTCGAGTCCCTCCTTTCGCACCACCGAGGGATGCGAGAGAGGGTGGGCCGCGTGGCGGCCCGCGGCGCCTGCGATGACACCCGGGTAGGTGGTTGCAACAAGGGAAAAGATGCAAACGAACCTGGAAAGATTGGGTGAGCTGGTGCGGCGTCTGAGCGTCACACTGCCAGCCGCCGAGATCGAGAGCGAGGTCGAGACCCGCCTGAAGCGGCTCTCGCGCACGGTCAAGCTGCACGGCTTCCGGCCGGGCAAGGTGCCGCTCAAGGTCGTCGCGCAACAATTCGGATTACAGGTCCGGCAAGAAGTGCTGGGCGACGCGATGCAGCGCAGCTTCGGGGAGGCGGTTCGGGAGCAGAACCTCAAGATCGCGGGTTACCCGCGGTTCGATACGGCGCCGTCAGCCGAGAACTTGGCCGAGTTCCAGTACAGCGCGACCTTCGAGGTCTATCCCGATGTGGTCGTGGGAGACGTCAAGGAGGCCACGATCCAGCGCCCGGTGCTCGAGGTGGGCGATGCCGACGTCGACAAGACCATCGAAATCATGCGCAAGCAGCGCGTGCGCTACGAGCCCGAGGCGCGGGACGCGCAGACCGGTGATCGCGTGACACTCGATTTTCACGGCACGATCGAGGGGCAGGAATTTTCCGGAAACAGTGGCAAGGACATGCAAGCGGTGCTCGGCGAAGGACGCCTGCTGCCCGAATTCGAGAGCAACGTGACCGGCATGCGCAGCGGGGCGGCGACGACGTTCGAGCTGCGCTTTCCCGATGATTATCATGGCAAGGAAGTGGCCGGAAAGACCGCCCGCTTCGAGGTCACAGTCAAGGAGGTAGCCGCGCCGCATCTGCCGGAAATCGATGCCGCGTTCGCCAAAAGCCTTGGCGTCGCGGACGGCGACATCGCCAAGATGCGCGTGGAGATCCGGGCCAATTTGGAGCGCGAGATCAAGTTACGCATCAAGAACCGCACGAAGGAGCAGGTCATGCAGACCCTGCTCGACGCGACGCAGCTCGAGACGCCACAGGGATTGGTTCAGGCCGAGCTCGGGCGCATGCAGACGGCGGCCCGCGAGGACCTTGCGGCGCGGGGGGTGAAGGTCACCGACGATACGCCGTTGCCCGCCGACTTGTTCGAGAAGCAGGCGCAACGCCGTGTCAGCCTCGGGCTGATCCTGGCCGAACTCGTGAAGACGCATAGCCTGTTTGCCACGCCCGAACAGGTGCGCGCGGTGGTGGAAGAGCAGGCGCAGAGTTACGAGCGCCCCGAGGAACTGGTCAAATGGTATTACGCATCGCAAGACCGGTTGCGCGAGATCGAATCCGCGGTCCTCGAGGAAAACGTCGTGGAATGGGCCCTCGGGACGGTGAAAGTCGAGGAGATGCCAATCAGTTTCGATGATTTGATGGGGAACAAGCAGTAATGTCGATTTACATGGAACCTCAAGGCCTCGGGCTCATCCCGATGGTCATCGAGCAGAGCGGGCGCGGCGAGCGCGCCTACGATATCTATTCGCGTCTGCTCAAGGAACGGGTCGTATTCCTGGTGGGCCCGGTCACGGAAGTGACCGCGAACCTGATCGTGGCACAGCTGCTTTACCTCGAGTCGGAGAACCCGGACAAGGACATTTCGTTCTACATCAATTCGCCTGGGGGCTCGGTCTCTGACGGCCTTGCCGTGTACGACACCATGCAATTCATCAAGCCCCAGGTGTCCACGCTTTGCATCGGGCACGCCGCCAGCATGGGGGCGCTTCTGATGGCCGCGGGCAGCAAGGGCAAGCGCTACTGCCTGCCCAATTCGCGGGTGATGATCCACCAGCCCATGGGCGGTTTCCAGGGGCAGGCGTCGGACGTGGAGATCCATGCCCGGGAGATCCTCTACCTCAAGTCCAAGCTTAACGAGATCCTGGCCAAGCACACGGGAAAGGACATCAAGACGATCGAGCAGGACACGGATCGTGATAATTTCCTCAGTGCGGAGCAGGCCGTGAATTACGGGCTCGTGGACAAGGTCCTGGTGAGCAGAGCCGAGAACGCTGGATGATATCGTAGCGTAAAAAGGAATGGTATGTCGGACAAAGTAGGTGGCGAAAAACTGCTTTATTGCTCGTTCTGCGGCAAGAGCCAGCACGAGGTGCGCAAACTCATTGCGGGCCCGTCGGTGTTCATCTGCGACGAGTGCATTGAGCTGTGCAACGACATCATTCGCGAGGAAACCCAGGGCGAGCACGGGGCCAAGGGCGCGAAGTCTGATCTGCCGGTGCCGCGCGAGGTCTGCGCTATCCTTGATCAGTACGTGATCGGCCAGGATCTCGCCAAGAAGATCCTCTCGGTGGCGGTCTACAACCACTACAAGCGGCTCAAGACGATCAGCAAGAATGATGAGGTTGAGCTCGCCAAGTCGAACATCCTGCTGATCGGCCCGACCGGGTCGGGCAAGACCCTGCTGGCGCAGACGCTCGCGCGGCTGCTCAACGTGCCGTTCGTGATGGCCGACGCGACCACCCTCACGGAGGCGGGCTACGTCGGGGAGGACGTCGAGAACATCATCCAGAAGCTGCTCCAGAAGTGCGACTACGACGTCGAGAAGGCGCAGCGCGGCATCGTCTACATCGACGAGATCGACAAGATCTCGCGCAAGTCTGACAACCCTTCGATCACCCGGGACGTCTCGGGTGAGGGCGTCCAGCAGGCGTTGCTCAAGCTCATCGAGGGCACGATCGCCTCGGTACCGCCGCAAGGCGGGCGCAAGCACCCGAACCAGGAGTTCGTGCAGGTGGACACGACAAACATCCTGTTCGTCTGCGGCGGCGCTTTCGACGGGCTCGACAAGATCATCCGCGGCCGCTCGGAGAAGGGCGGCATCGGTTTCGGGGCGGAAGTGCGCTCGCAGGACAACCGCAAGGACATCACCAGGGTCCTGCGCGACGTGCAGCCGGAGGACCTCATCAAGTACGGGCTGATCCCCGAGTTCGTCGGGCGGCTGCCGGTGGTGGCGACCCTCGAGGAACTCGACGAGGCGGCGCTCCTCCAGATCCTGACCCAGCCGAAGAACGCCCTGCTCAAGCAGTTCCAGAAGATGTTCAGCATGGAAGGCGTCGACCTCGAAGTGCGCGAGGGCGCGCTGCGCGCGGTCGCACGCCGGGCGCTCGAGCGCAAGACCGGCGCGCGCGGCCTGCGCTCGATACTCGAGCACACCCTGCTCAACACGATGTTCGACTTGCCCTCTGAGGAAAATGTGATCAAGGCAGTAGTCGATGAGAACACCATCAACAGTGACGCACCCCCGCTGCTCATCTACGCCGATCAGCCGAAGGTGGCTGGGTCAGCCCACTGAGCATCGTGCCGGACACCATCAAAAGCGGTGTGGAATCAGACGCATGCATTTTGTGCTTGAATTCTCGGGAATTTGCCCAACGTGAACGCTATCTAACCTTCTTTGGTGAAACTCGATGCCTGAAGAACAAGTCCTGACGCAAATGCCGTTGCTGCCGCTGCGCGACGTGGTGGTGTTTCCGCACATGGTGATCCCGCTGTTCGTGGGGCGTCCCAAGTCGATCAAGGCGCTCGAGACCGCGATGGAGGCGGGGAAGAGTATCGTGCTGGTCGCCCAAAAATCGGCGGCAAAGGACGATCCGGCCCCGGAAGATCTCTATCAGATCGGCAGCATCGCCAACATCCTGCAGATGCTAAAGCTGCCCGACGGCACGGTGAAGGTGCTGGTCGAAGGCAGCCAGCGCGCCCGGATTCATGCGATCTCGGACGCCGCGACCCATTACGTCGTCTCCATGACGCCGATCGTGCCCGACAGCACGATGGACAACGAGACGGAGGCGCTGCGGCGCACGATGATCCAGCAGTTCGATCAATACGTGAAGCTGAACAAGAAGATTCCGCCGGAGATCCTGACGTCGCTGGCGGGAATCGATGAGGCCGGGCGCCTCGGCGACACCTCGCCGCGCACCTGCCGCTCAAGCTCGAGCAGAAGCAGGGGGTGCTCGAGATGCTCGGTGTGAAGGAACGGCTCGAGCACCTGCTCAAGCTGGTTGAGGGCGAGCTCGAGATCCTCCAGGTCGAGAAGCGCATCCGCGGCCGCATCAAGCGCCAGATGGAAAAGAGCCAGCGCGAGTACTA
>JAQBFV010000221.1:0-3488 GCA_032123035.1 Betaproteobacteria bacterium
GGTAAATTAGCTTACAACTCCCCACGGAACACATCCAATGCGTGCCGATGTTACACCTGGCCCAGCACTTGCTTGCCCTTTGAAGGAGTACACGATTGCGAACAATATTATACAGCAAGGATTGTCGCATGATTCATGCCATCGTCAAGGGCAAAGCGAAATGAGGACTCGGAGGCCTTTGGGGTGCCGTAGATTGGCTAGTTGACGAAATTTGCTTGCAGCGCGGCTGGGGGAGGTGCCAAACTTTGTTTGCAGCCGGGGAGATCGGATCCTTCACGGTTGTCCCTCGGCTTCGGCCGCGGTAAGCGTCAGGGCGTTGCGGCCGAGAAACATGTAGGCGGCCATGAAGCCGGTGCGCTTGTTGCCGTCGATGAAGGGGCGATTGGCGACGATGCCTGCGGCATACGCGGCGGCGAGGGCGGCAAGACCGGGGGACTCATAGGCGTGGAGATTCTGGGGACGGGCGAGGGCGGAATCGAGCAGGCCCTCCTCGCGCAGTCCTGGGAAACCGCCAAACTCCGCCAGTAGCATCTGGTGAACCGCGAGCACCGCGCGTTTTTCCAGCCACCTGGGAACACGCCGGGTCACTTCGCGAGTTCGCGGAGCGTGTTGCGATAGGCGCGCATGCCCTTCTGGGCGCTCTTCAGTTGCGCCTCGAACTCGGGGTCGTAGGGTGTAACTTCGTATCCGGCGGGGGTCTCGACGAGAAACACCTCGTCGCCGGCGCCGATGTGCAGGCGGGCCAGCGCCTCTTTCGGCAGGATGATTCCGGTTGAGTTGCCGATCTGGCGGACGCTGAGTTTAATCATGGATCAGCCTTTCTTCTTTCCGATGTTACCACGGATGTTATAACCAAGGCTGGGTGCCGTCAAGATTTTTCGGCCTCCCCCTGTTTGGACGACTAGAAGTCCTCTTGCAAACCCTGCATGCAGCGTTATCCTGACCTGCATGCAGTACACGATTCGTCATATTCCGAAGGTGATCGACCGGGCGCTGCGGCGCCGGGCCGTCGAGGACGGCAAGAGTCTCAACGACGCGGCCATCGAAGCGCTGCGGCGCGGCGTCGGCGTCGGCGACGAACCAGTGCGGCACCGCCGTCTGGATGATCTGATCGGAACCTGGGTGGAGGACCCGGAGTTCGACGCCGCAATCGCCGACCAGCATCGGGTTGATGACCGCCTTTGGAAATGAGGCTGGCGCTCGACACCAACCGCTACACGGATCTCTGCAGAGCGGTCGAGGGGGTCGCGGAAACATTGGAGCTTGCAGAGCGTGTGTACGTTCCCTTCATCGTTGTCGGCGAATTGCGCGCTGGCTTTGCGGTGGGCAAGCGGAGCGCAGAGAACGAACGGATCCTGAGCCGGTTTCTCATGAAGAACGGCGTCGAACTCCTGCTTGCCGACGCACAGACGACGCACTACTACGCCGCGGTTTATCGTCAGCTCCGCTCGCAGGGAACGCCGATTCCGACCAACGACATGTGGATCGCCGCGCTCGTGCTGCAGCACAATCTGATCCTCTATGCGCGCGATGAACACTTCGATCGGCTGCCCCAGGTGTCGCGGGTTTGATCGTTTCAGGCACCAGTCGTGGCGCGTCGGCCAAGTTTGCGGTAGACGGAATCCATGTTGAGTCTGACTGGTCTCACGGCACGAGAGCAACGTGCCTTGGCCGAGTTCAAAGCGACCTTGCGCGCGGTGCTCGGCGATGACCTGTTATCGCTTCGCCTGTTTGGCTCGCGCGCGCGCGGTGAAGGAACCGACGAGTCCGATTTGGACGTGCTCGTCGTTGTTCGCATACGGGATCGTGCGGTCTGCCGTCGCATCGTTGAGGCGGCACTCGATGTCGACCTCGCCCACGACACGAACCTGGCTCCTACCGTCCTCAGTGCCTCCGAGATCGAAGCCAGCCGCCAGTGCGGGACCCCTTTCTACGTAAACGTGGAAAAGCAAGGCGTCGCCTTGTGAGTCCGGACGACCCGCAGCCTTCGCTCAGCGAAAGACGGCTCACACGCGCCCGTCAACACCTAAAGTCAGCGGCCGATTTGCTGTCGCACGATGATCTCGGCGACTCGATCAGTCGGTCTTACTACGCGATTTTTCAAGCCGCGCGGGCCCTGTTGGCAAGCGAGCAATTGGACAGCCGCAAGCATTCCGGTGTCATCGCGCTGTTCAATCGTCACTTCGTCAAGACCGGCAGGGCGGAGAAACAGCTCGGCGTGATTCTCAAGGACGCCCAGCGCTCGCGGGAGATGGCAGATTACAGCGACATTGCCGAGTTCACACGTGACGAGGCCGACGCTCAGTTCCGCGATGCCGAGACATTCGTGGAGCGGGTCACGGGGCTGCTCGAGGCACCGGAAAAAACCAGGTAACGGTCGGAAGCGCCACGCGGATCAGCCTGGTGCACCTTGAAACCCCGATCCGGGAACGCGTTGTGAATCGTTTTGCTTTTCCGGCTCAGCGGAGCGCTTCGACTGCTGCTTGATGTCCCGGTGCGGCCGCAAGGCGTCGGTCGCATGTAATTAGCGGTGCCTCGCTCACCTGGCCTTCAGTGAACGCCCGGCGAGTAGGTGCAGTGCATTTCGCGTCTCGTCGAGGTGTTGCTTCCTCAACCGAAAAAGCCCGGTGCGCGCGCGGCGGACGACCCCGCCCGGCAGATGATGACAAACCGGCTCGGGGGTGCGCCCGTTTAGTGCTCGTCGAGGTGTTCGCGCACGATCACCTCGAGCATGGTCTGATAGCCGAGGCCGTCCGCAGCGGTTTGAACAGCTGCACGTCGTAACCGAGTGCGGTTGGCGGCAGCGCGCGGTCAGGCGCTGGGTGGCGCGCTCGACTTTTTCTTGGCTGCTGTTTTCTTCTTTGCCGCCGGCTTCTTCGGCGCGGCCTTCTTGCGGGCGGTCGTTCGTGCCGCCGGTCGCTTCGCGGGCTTCTTCGCGGCCGGAGTGCTTTTTCCCTGCAGCCCCTTGCCGAGCTCGCGTATGAATTTCTCGACCTGGGCGGCTACGTCGGTGGCTGCCTTGCGCAGCTGCTTTGCGGTCTTCTGCAGATCGCGCTCCACCTCACGAATCAGCGCCTTCAGTCTGTCTTGGGGTTTCTTTGCCATGGTGACCTCCTTATTGTTGGGACGACCTACTCCTGCGGTTTACACGTGCCGTCGCTGCCGTCAAGGATATCGGTCAGGTTTGCAACCCTTTCTCTAGTCCCGATCTCAGGTGTTCACCTCGACGATCGTGACGCCGGCACCACCCTCACCGTCTTGACCACTGCGAAACTCGCTGCAGTAGGGACTGCCGGAGAGATAGTCCTGGATCGCCCGGCGTAACGCGCCACTGCCGACGCCGTGCACGATGCGGACGCTGTCTTGGCGTGCCCTGGCGGCACGGTCGAGAAATCTCTCGACCTCGGGCAGAGCGTCTCGCGTCCGATAGCCAACAACGATCAGCTGGGTCGGTGCGTCGTCGCTTTCGCCGGATCCACCGAGCCGGG
>JAQBFV010000222.1:0-17713 GCA_032123035.1 Betaproteobacteria bacterium
AGGTTCAAGGTTCAAGGTTCAAGGTTCAAGGTTCAAGGTTCAAGGTTCAAGGTTCAAGGTTCAAGGTTCAAGGTTCAAGGTTCAAGCAAAGTTGGACGATTCACGAATACGAAGTTCCTCGCTTTGAACTTGGAACTTGGAACTTGAAACGGTTTCTTCGTCATCCATCACCCAGGCGGATCGGTTAAGTCCCGAGCCGCCGATCGAGTGACGCGACGAACTGCCCAAACCAGAACACGCCGAAAGGCCAGGCGCCCAGTTGTGCTGCCGACCCCATATGCCCTAGATTGCCGGCATCGATCAGCGTCGAGCCCCAGGCAGCGGCAAAGGCCTGGGCGCGCTCGAACGACACCCGGTCATCATCACGGCTTGCGACCACCAACGATGGAAACGGCAACTTCCTGAGTATCATGGGTCCGAAGCTGCGCAAGGGCGAATCCGGCGCGCGGTCGAAGTGGTCCCGATCGGTCGGCGCCACGAGGAACGCGCCGGCCACCTTTCGCGCAAGGGCAGGTTGATCGAACGACCAGCGCATGGTGAGCGAAGTGCCCAGGCTGTGCGCGACCAGCACGGCCGGGCGCGTGCTTGCCTCCACCGCCTCGCTGAGCCGGGTCGCCCACGCCTCATAAACCGGCCGAACCCAATCGGCCTGTTCCACGCGGCTGAAGCTCGGAAAGGCCTTTTCCCACGCGGTTTGCCAGTGCTCGGGCCCCGCGCCGCCCAGGCCGGGAAGGATAAGGACCGGAAGATCTTTCAGGTCATGCAAGGTGCACCTCGTGCTGCGGCGGCGGTGACATTATAGCTAAAGCTTCTCCACGTCCTTGGCAGTGAAGCTTTTGACGAGTCGTCAGTCATCAGCCGTCACGCCTTCTGCCTGATGCGCGCCAGCTCGCCGAGGCAAAGATGCGTGAACGCCAGCCCCGACAGCACGGGCACCACGAGGTTCACCACGGGCACGTAATAGAGGAGGGCCAGCAGCACGCCCATCAGAATGAGCCGGCCGCTGCTGCCCTGCACGATTCTCCGATACTCCGCAGCGCTCGCATGCTCCGCCAGCGCGTCGTAGCGGAACATCCGCTGGGTGAACCACGCCGACAACAGTGGCGGAAGCACGAGCGCACCAATCCCCGTCAACCACAACGGCAGCGACAAAAGCCAGAGCGCTGTAAACCACAGGATTCCGCGCACGGCGTTCCACACGCTGCCCATCACGGTGCCCCCGCGTCGCAACTCGAGCGCGCCGAAATGGCGGTGGCCTACCAGCTTGACGATGACCGGCATGGCAACGAGCTCGGTGATCACCACGACCGTGATCAGCATCAGCGGCACGACGAACGCGATGAGCACGAGGGTGGCCACCGAGCTCACCAGCCAGCCGGGGTCAAACGACTGCACCCACTGGCCGAACGCCGTTGCCGCGAGCATCGTGTCGACCCACGCGATCCAGTCACTCCAGAACGCCCAGGCGAGAGCCGTCCAGAGCACAAATCCTCCAACCGGCGGCACGAGCACCAGCGCCAGAATGCGCGCTTCACGCAGATCGCGCACGGCGCCGAGAAAGGCAGTGATTACATGTTTCATTCAGTGCCTCCTCAAAAGTTCCTGATCAAGCCGACGACGACCGGCACCAATACGGCAGTGAGCAAACCATTCAGCCCCATTCCAAGTCCGGCGAAAGCACCGGCCTCCTCGCTTACCTGGAAAGCACGGGCGGTTCCGATTCCGTGCGCCGCAATACCAACCGCAAACCCGCGCACGCTGAAGTCCTTGATGCGCAGTGCGTCGAGCACGAACTTCGCCATGACGGCGCCGCTGATGCCGGTCAGGATCACCAGCACCGCCGTAAGCGACGGAATCCCACCCAGCTTTTCCGCGATGCCCATTGCGATGGGGGCGGTGACCGACTTCGGCACCAGGGAGAGTAGCGTCGTCTCGCTCGCGCCAAGGGCCCAGCCGATCGCGAGCACCGAGACGATCGACGTCACCGATCCGACCACGAGCGCGCCGCCAAGCGGCATGACCAACATCCGCAGCTTGTCGAATTGCGCGTAGAGTGGGATGGCCAGCGCGACGGTGGCGGGTCCCAGCAGGAAATGAACGAACTGCGCGCCTTCGAAATAAGTCGGGTAGGCCGTGCCTGTCGCCTTGAGCGCGGCGACCAGCGCCACGATGGCGATCGCGACGGGATTGAGCAACGGATTGAACCGCGAGCGTGCGTAAATCCAGTAAGCCGCCTGGTACGCGATCAGCGTGATCGTCAACCACAGCAGCGGGGTCGCCGAAAGATAGACCCAGATGTCGGCGATGCGCGGCGTAATCATCGCTGCTTGCCCCCTGCCCGGCGCTGGTGCAGCCGAATGAGCGCTTGCATCGTGAGCGCAGCCGCGGCAATGGCAAGAGCGGTGCTGCCCAGCACGGCGACGACGATCGCCAGAATTTCCCCCGATACCCGCGCGAAGTGCACCATGACTCCCACGCCCGCCGGCACGAACAGGAGAGACAGATGCTGCAGAATGGTGTTCGCGGTCGTGTGCAGAGCCTCCGGTATCGAACCCTTCAACCACAGCGAGAGGAAGAGCAGCAGCATTCCCACCACGGGGCCAGGCACCGGCAGGGCGAAAAAGTGCACGAGCACTTCTCCGACCAGCTGGTACACCAGCAACGTCGTAATGGCTCCGAGCATCGGCACGCTCCACTCAGGTGAACGCAGACCGCGGATTGAGCGGCAACGGGACGTCTGCTCCAAGGCGCGGGGTTAAATCGGCGCTGCGCTCCCGTTTAACCGCAATTCTACGAGGGCCGGCAAAAGGAAAACAGGTACAATTAAGCTGAGTTCCCGGCCCACCTTATCATCCGTCGCTTGACACCGTCGTGACCGCATCCCGCACCCAACTGCCTGCGTGGCAGAAAAGCGCGCCGGGTGATGGGTTATGGGTGAATGGTTAAATGCCGTTTTCCCGGTCACCGGTCACCGGTCACTGGTCACGGGTTACCCTTTTTAAAGGAGGAGAAAAATGAACGACGAAGCACTCAACATGAGCATCCGAAAGTTCCTCAAGACGGTGGGCGTGAACTCCCAGCTCGCGGTCGAGAAAGCCGTGACCAAGGCGCTCGCCGATGGCCGGCTGAAGGGAAACGAGGTGTTTCCCGCAACGATGACGCTCTCCGTCGGCAAGCTCAGCATCGACATCAAGTTCGACGGCGAAATCCGCCTCGAGTGATCCCGGTGTTGCGACGGCAGCTCATAAAGAACGCTCTCGCGGTTTGGGATTCACCGGCATTACGAGGCGGATTGATTGATTTACATTTTCTCAAGCTTGATCAAAGCTTGAGAAAATGTTCGCGGTAATACCTGAGCTCATCGATCGACTCGTGGATGTCGGCAAGCGCTTCGTGCTTGCCGTGCTTGGTCAGCCCGGCCATGATGTCCGGTTTCCAGCGCTTGGCCAGCTCCTTCAACGTGCTCACATCCAGATTGCGATAGAGAAAGTGTGCCTCCAGCCGCGGCATGTAGCGGGAAAGGAAGCGCCGGTCCTGGTGCACCGAATTGCCGCACATCGGCGAGACGTTGGGCGGTACATGCTCGACGAGAAAGGCGAGCAGCTGCGCCTCGGCCTCGGTTTCAGACATTGTCGAGGCTTTCACACGCTCGATCAGGCCCGAGCGCGCATGCGTGGACTTGTTCCACTCGTCCATCGCATCCAGCACCGCGGCAGGCTGGTGGACGACCAGCACGGGCGCCTCAGCCACGGTGTCGAGCCGCGAGTTCGTGACCACCAGCGCAAGTTCGAGAACGCGGTCGGTTTCTGGATTGAGCCCGCTCATCTCCATGTCGATCCAGATGAGGTTGTTGAGGTCTTGTGCCATAATTCTTGTTTGGGAGGACACGACGCGCCGTTCAACGTTTTTTCCAAGCGACGCCGGAATTTTCCGGTGTCCATTTTGTCACAGATTGTGCCGGCTTGTTAGGTTAACCTCACGCAATGACCACTTTTGGAATCGTATTTCTCGCGGCAGTTGCGCTGTCCACCGCGACGCGCCTGTGGCTCGAGCGGCGACACCTGAAGCATGTCATCGCCAACCGCGAAGGCGTACCTGCAGAATTCTCCGAACGAATCAGTCTGTCCGTCCACCAGAAAGCGGCAGACTATACCTGCGCCAAGACCCGGCTGCGCATGGCCAGCATCGCGGTCGACGCAGCGATCGTTCTCACGCTCACGTTCGGCGGCGGGCTTCAGCTGTTGTACAGCATTCCCGCCGCGTGGGTGCCCGACGGTATCCTCCGCGGCCTCCTGCTGATCGTGCTCCTTATGGTCTGCCTGACCGTGATCGAGACGCCGTTCAGCTATTATCGTGTGTTCAGGATTGAGGAGCGTTTCGGTTTCAACAAGATGACGCGCACCTTGTTCTTCGCGGACATGGTCAAGAGCGCGCTGGTGGCCGCGCTTTTTGGGTTGCCACTCGCTGCGGCCGTGCTGTGGCTGATGGCGAGCGCCGGCGCCTACTGGTGGATCCACGTCTGGGTCGTCTGGGTCGCGTTCAATGTTTTCCTGCTCATGATTTATCCGACCTGGATCGCCCCGCTGTTCAATAAGTTCTCCCCGATGCAGAACCCGGAGATCCGCGAGCGCGTCGAGCGCCTGCTCGCGCGTTGCGGCTTCAAGGTGAAGGGGCTGGTCGTAATGGATGGCTCGCGCCGCAGCGCGCACGGCAATGCGTATTTCACGGGTTTCGGGGCGAGCAAGCGCATCGTGTTTTTCGATACCCTGCTAACCGTCCTCGACCCGCCTGAAGTGGAGGCCGTTCTGGCGCACGAGCTGGGGCATTTCAGACTGCGCCACGTGCTCAAACGCATGATCTGGCTGTTCCTCACGAGCCTGGGGCTCCTGGCCTTGCTGGGATATGTCATCCAGGAAGCCTGGTTCTACAGCGGCCTTAACGTGTCGACGCCATCGACCGCGATCGCGCTCATTCTGTTCTTCATCGTCGTGCCCCATTTCTCCTTTGTGCTGCAGCCACTCGCCGCGATGTACTCGCGCAAACACGAATTCGAGGCTGATCAGTACGCCATCAAGAACGCGTCCGCGCGGGATCTCGTCGCCGCGTTGATCAAACTCTACAAGGACAATGCCTCGACCCTGACGCCGGATCCGCTGCATTCGGCGTTCTACGACTCGCATCCGCCTGCCGTTGCGCGTATTGCCCGGCTCCAGAAGGCGTGAATAGTGAATGGTGAATGGGCCAAAGCGTCAACCCCATCACGAATCACGAATTCATCCATTCACCAATCACCATTCACGATTGTTTGACCTGGGAGAAGGCCATGACCCAGACCGTTTCCGACCTCGCTGCGAAAAAATGCAAAGCGTGCGAAGGCGGGGTCGCTCCGCTCACTGAGTCCGAGATCCGTAATCTGCTGAAACAGCTCGAGGGCTGGGAGTGCATCGACGGCCGAATCGCGAAGACCTACACATTCAAGAGCTATTACCAGACGATGGCCTTCATCAACGCGACGGCCTGGGTCTCGCACCGCGAAGATCACCATCCCGACATCAGCGTGGGCTACAACCAGTGCCGCGTCGAGTATGTCACGCACGCGATAAACGGTCTTTCGGACAACGACTTCATCTGCGCGGCCAAGCTCGACAGGCTGTTTGAGCTATAGCTGGCCGCCGTTCGACGCTGGTGACCTGGGGAAAAGTAAATGGAAAGCGGAAATTGATGGCGCACGGCGCGTCGCTTCGTCCATTCACTATTCACCATTCACGCGCCTGCATTTTCATTCAGCTGCGGCTTGATTTCTGATGCCGGGCGGGAAAAAGAAAACGTCGCCCGCCCTGCATGACGGACAGGTCGTCGCCAGTTTCGGGCGCCGCTACCTGGTCGAACTGCACGACACCACGACGCTCGATTGCGTGACACGGGGACGGCGTGGCGCACTCGCGTGCGGTGATCGCGTCAGTGTGATGCACACCGGTCCCGACCAGGGTGTGATTGAGGAGCTCGGGGCGCGCGATACGTTGCTCTACCGCTCGGACCACGCGCGCCAGAAGCTGATTGCGGCGAACGTCACCCAGATTGTCGTGGTAGTGGCTCCCGTCCCGACATTCCACGAGGACCTCATTAACCGTTGTCTCGCCGCCGCTGAGCATGGCGGCATGTCAGGCCTCGTTGTCATGAACAAGATGGACTTGCCAGAGGCGGCACGCGCGCGCGATTCACTGGCGCTCTATCAGCAGCTTGGCTATCGGGTGGTGCCGCTTTCGGCAAAGCGCAATGTCAGCCCCCTGCTGGCGTTCCTCCGCGGCGAGACGAGCGTGCTGGTCGGCCAATCCGGCATGGGCAAGTCGACGATCATCAACGCGCTGGCGCCTGCAGCGGCGGTACGGATCGCAGAGGTATCCGCCGCGCTCGATTCCGGCCGTCACACCACCACGCACACGCGGCTCTACCATCTCGACCGCGACACCCACATCATCGATTCGCCCGGCCTGCAGGCGTTCAGACTGCACCATCTCGACCCAGCGGAGATTGCCGAAGCGTTTGTCGAGTTCCGGCCCTGGCTCGGGCACTGCCGCTTCCGGGATTGCCTCCACCTGCGCGAGCCCGGCTGCGCAGTAGCAACGGCCTGCGCGGCGGGGACGATCAGTGAACGCCGGCTCGAGTCCTACCGCCAACTGCTTCGCGAACGAGAGGATTGAGTGGTGATGATTAATAGTGATGAATGATGGTGATGATTACTGGTGATGAGAAATAGTGATTTAAGAGCGCTTAGTTCGGCCCATCACCAGTATCCATCACCAACTCTTATCACCAGTTCACATCACCACTTCTAGCCCAAAGCATGGGCGATGCTGACCACGAGTATCAGGAACATCCACAGGACGAGCGCGCGCCAGATCAGGCCCACTGCGCCCTGCATTTGATCCACGCCAGCTTCCGCACCCGTGCCAAGCTCCGGCCCGGGTTCCAGCCCACCGCTGCCGTGAACCGCACGGCTTAGCCGCACTCCGAGCGCCCCGGCCCCACTCGCCAGGATGATTCCGTCTCCGTGCGGGCTCCAGGTGTGCGCCTGCATGCGCCAGCAGTACGCGGCGTCCTCGAAATTGCCGACGACGGCGAGGCTTGCGGCCGTCAGGCGCGCCGGAACCCAGTCGATCCAGTAAAACGCCTGCGTCGCGAAGCGGCCGAACGCGCCCGCCTCACCGTCGGTGCGACGACCCCATTTCTCCTCAAGCATTTCAGCGAGCCGGTACAGTATAGCGCCAGCCGGCCCGAGCACGAAAAACCATGCCATTGTCCCGAAAACCTGGCGGTGAGACGCGAGTAGTCCCTGTTCGATCGCGACACTGGCAACCTCGGTGGCGCCGAGCTCGCTGGCATTCTCGCCGCGCCATTTGCCAAGCCACTCTCGCGCAACGGAAACATCGGCCGCCCGAAGTGCCTGCTGGATTTCAGTGTAATGATGGCTGAATCGGCGGAAGCCCATCGTGACGTAGAGGACCGCGACACCCCAGAGCAGTCCGAGCAGCGCGCTCATTGCGTGCAGAGCGTGGAAGATGAGCGCGGTGACGGCGACGATGGAACCGACAAACACGATCCAGCCAACCAGCCCGTGCCGATACTCTCCGGCGTTGAAGTAGCGATCAGTGCCCGCCGCGTACTGGCCAAGCCAGCGATGGACGTAGTTGTCCTCGTGTAGCGGACGTACCTGCTCGAGCAACAACACCGCCAACAATGCCAGAAATTTCATGATGCGTGACGGGCGATGCGTGACGGGTGATGCGTGACCAATGCGCGATGACCGAATACACGAACCGGCAAGCCGCCTTGCGAGTTACGGTTCATCAGTCACGCCTTATCCGTCACGCCTTTAGCGCCCCTAACACAATGAAACACACGCTGTGCTGTCACGATTTTGGCTCGCAACGCACGCGCGTTTCATTGTGTCAGGGGCTCTAAGGGTAAGTGATCTCGACAATCTCAACCTGCGCGTCCCCGGCGGGGCGGTGCCATACTACCGTGTCTCCGACACGCGAGCCCATCATCGCCTTTGCCAGGGGCGAGGCCCAGCTGATCTTGCCGGCAGTGACGTCTGCCTCATCGTCACCGACAATGCTGAACTGGTGCATCCTGTGCTCCTCGTTGCTGATTTTGACCTCGGCACCGAAATGCACCTCGTCCCGCGGTTGCCCGCCCGGATCCACCACAATGGCGCGTTCCAGTTGCACGTTAAAGTAACGCTGGTCACGCTCCACCTCTCGCAACTTCTGCTTGGCCTGGGAGTCATCGGCCGATTGAGGCGACAGCTGCTCGTGCTGCTCGTGCAGTTCCCGCACCCGTGCCTGGAGTTGCTCCAGCCCGAGGGGCGTCACGTAGTTTGCGTGCGGAGAGAGCGGACGCTCGGGCAACTCGCCGGCCACCAGATCGTCATCGCTGTCTTTGACAAAAGCCCGGCTCACGGAGTCACCTGATTCTGAAGTGAACAATCGCCGAAATTACCGACGCCCGCTGCACCGAAAAATCGGCGTTATCGGGCGCGCTAACGGGGCGTGGTGCCTGGTGCCAATCCTGCTGATGTGCCAGCACATAATTGCCGAGTTCACTGGCATCCGCCGTCGCCGAGGTCCGGTGTAATTCGGCGGTTTAACCCGGCGCGGAACGCGCCCGGTTAAACCTACTTATACCGGCGAACGCCGCCCAAGGCAACTAGACTCCAGAGTCGTTCCAGCCGAGAAACGCGGCCAGATCTTCCTCGCGCCGCATCGTATCCTCGTAGCCGAGCCGGATCAGCGCCCGGCAGTACGATTTCTCGAACAAAAGATACGAAAGCACGTTCGCGCCGCTGCGTCTCAACGCCCCGACAGAGTGGAGCAGGATACGGATCGTTCGGGGCAGCTCATGGGCGTTGGCCACGGCGATCCGCTCCAGCTCCTCGCTCGGGGCAAGCATCCGGAAATCGACTTGATGTAGTGGGTAGCGGGTCTTCTGCAACACTTCGGGCGCGACGAGCTCGATCGTGCGGTTGATGCGCTGCAGCCGCTCGAGGTCCACTTCGAGGCTGTCGAGGAAAATGCTGTTGAGCGCGTGCCCCCCGATCTGCGCAAGCGAGGGAAAGGCCTCGGTCTTCACGCGCTCCTGGCCCGGGAGCGGCTCTCGACCCGTGCCGATTACCAGCAGCCGGTCCGCCCCCAGGTGCAACGCCGGGCTCACCGGGGCGATCTGCCGCATGGAGCCATCGCCGAAGTATTCCCGGTTGATGTGCACCGGCGGAAAAATGAACGGAAGTGCGCTCGAGGCGAGCAGATGCTCCAGCGTGATGGTCATCGGCACGCCGATGCGACGCGCGCGCTGCCATGGCTGCAGCCCGGCTGTGCCCTGGAAGAAAGTCACCGACTGCCCGGATGAATAACCGGAGCAGGTGATGCTCAAGGCAGCGAGATGCCCGTCGTCAATGCTGCGCTGGATCGCCGAGAAATCGATATAACGCCGCACCAGCCCGACGAGAGGCGAGTTGTCGAACAGCGACACCGGCCGGCGCGCGAATGCCCCGCCGGTGGCGACATCCAGGATCCAGCGCGCACTGTTGGAGAAAGCGCCCCACGGGTCGGCGCGGTAGACGTGCTGCACCTGGAAATGCTTCCAGACCACCGTCAGCCGCCGCACCGCGCGGCGGAAATCGGCTGCGTCGGCCGCCAGCGCGGCCGCGTTGATTGCGCCAGCCGATGTTCCACAGATGATGGGAAAGGGATTGCTCGCACCCTCCGGGATGAGCTCTGCGAGCCCCCGCAGCACGCCGACCTGGTAAGCGGCGCGCGCGCCCCCGCCCGTCAGGATCAGAGCGACTTTTGGCCGGGTGCTCGCCATCGCCGAGACGTGTCAGCGCCCCAACATGCAGCACAGGGCGTAGAGCATGCCCGCCGTCGCGCCCCAGATGTAGCGGCCGTCGTACGGGATCGCCATGTAGTGACGGTGCCGGCCGCGAAAGTGATAATCACGGCGCTGGTAGTTGGCCGCATCGAGAAAATGCGCCAGTGGCGCCTCGAATACGGACTCCACTTCGAAGGGGTCGAGCGTCAGATCAAACGGCGCGTCGATCCATCCGACGACCGGCACGATGCGAAAACCGGAGGGGATCGCGTAATCGGGTAGCCGCCCGAGCAGTGTCACCGCGCCGCGCCCGAGCCCGATCTCTTCTTCCGTCTCACGCAGGGCCGTTTCTTCCCGGCTCGCGTCGCCCCCCTCCACCCGGCCGCCAGGAAAACTGATCTGTCCGGCGTGATCGTCGAGATGCGCCGTGCGCTGCGTGAAGAGCACATGCAACCGGCCCTCACGACTGACGAGCGGCACGAGAACGGCTGCCTCCGTCACCCGCGTGCCTTCCTTGAGGGCAATCACGTGGAGATCCTGCGCCTCCGGGGCCGGCGCAGGACAGGCCAGCCTCGCCGCGATGTCTTCGCGCGTCAGCGGGAATAGCCGGGCCGGGCCAGCTGTTAGCTCATCGTAAACCACGCGTTGCGATCTAAGTTATTATGCCCGCTCGCGATTTTACCTGCGGGCCGCGATACCCGCCATGCCGTGCCCTGGGGTCAACCCAAGGCGAGGGCAAGACAACGCGGCTTTACGTTAGACTGGAACTGAACACCTTACCCAACCGGAGGAGACACTCATGAAGATTAGCAGCATTCTCGTTGCAGCCAGCCTCGTTTTCGCCAGCGGCACGGCCTTTGCCTTCCATTGCCCGAAGGACATGAAAGCCATCGACGCGGCGCTGTCGAAAAACCCGCAGATCTCAAAAGCGCAGATGGCCGATGTGAAGAAGTACCGCGCTCAAGGCGAAAAGCTGCACAAGGCCAAGAAGCACCAGGAGTCGGTTGACACCCTGGCCAAGGCCAAGAAGATCCTCGATATCTAAGCCGCATCGGGCATTTCACAAAAAATCCCCGCCTTAAAGGCGGGGATTTTTTGCGTCCGCGCCGGCGGGGTGGCTCCGGCCCCGCGCGAGCGCCTAGGAGTTTGTCGGACTTGGCTCTGACAAACTCCTTAGCAGCCTGTCCGAGGCCTAAGTCCGACAGGCTGCTAGCCCAGATCAACCGGGATGAATATTTTCGCGTCCTTGCGCTGAACCAGGAGCGCCGCGACCTTCCCTGTTTTTTCCACCATCGCACGCAGCTCCTCGGCACTTTTTACGGGGGTGCTGTTGAGCGCGAGTATGATGTCGCCCGGTTGAACGCCCGCCTTGGCGGCCGCACCGCTCGCCTGCTCGACGAGCAGCCCGGCTTTCACGCCAGCCGCCTTCCGCTCGCCTTCAGAGAGCGGCCGAACGGCGACGCCAAGCCGGCTTTGTGCGGCCGGATCACCGCTATTCGCCGCGGCCAGCTTCGGCCCAGGCATCTCGCCTACCGTGACCGTAATCTTCTGCGCGGCGCCCTTGCGCCAGACCTCGAGCTGCGCCGAGGAGCCTGGCTTGAGATCCGCAACGTGGCTCGAGAGGTCGATCGTCCGACCGACCGGCTTGCCGTCGATCTCGAGGATCACATCGCCGGGCTGAATCCCCGCCTTGGCAGCCGGGCCGTCCTGATCGACCGAGCCCACCAGCGCGCCCGTCGGTTGCTTCAATCCGAAGGACTCGGCGAGCGATTGATTCACCTCCTGGATCGTGACCCCGATCCGTCCGCGCGTGACCTTGCCGTAGCGGACGAGCTGGTCCTGGACCTTGCTCGCGAGATCAATTGGAATCGCGAACGAGAGACCCTGGTAGCCGCCACTGCGGCTGTAGATCTGGGAGTTGATGCCGATCACCTCGCCCTTGAGGTTGAACAGCGGCCCGCCGGAGTTGCCGGGGTTGACCGCAACATCGGTCTGAATGAACGGCACGTAGGTCCCGTCGGGCAATGCGCGCGCCTTGGCGCTCACGATGCCGGCCGTCACCGAGTTCTCGAAACCGTAAGGCGATCCGATGGCGACCACCCATTCACCCACGCGTACGTTTTTCGAGTCTCCCAGTTTGACCGTGGGGAGATTCTCGGCGTCGATCTTCAGCACGGCCACGTCGGTTTGGGGGTCGGTGCCGATGACCTTCGCTTTGAATTCCCGCTTGTCGGTCAGCCTGACGGTCACCTCCGCCGCGTCACGCACCACGTGGGCGTTGGTCAAAATGTAACCATCGGCACCGACGATAAAGCCCGAGCCAAGGCCCTGCCGCGGCGTCTCACCACGCGGCACGGGAATCTTGAACCGCCGGAAGAACTCGTAGAACGGGTCGTCCTCGTTCGACCCGAAGGCCTGCGGGCCTTCATGGCCGGCCTTTTCCGTCTGCGTCACGCTGATGTTGACGACAGCAGGCCCGAACGCCTGCACCAGCGGCGAAAAATCAGGCAGCGCCTGCGACGCGATTGGCGCGGCCGGAGTTGCCTTGAGCGCCGCGGGCGCGCTGGCGCGCGCATTCGGGACCATCGGTTCGTAGACCTTGAAGCCACCGGCCGCCAGCGCCGTGACGATACCGGCTGCAACCAGACTGCTGACTATCAATTTCCGTTTCATGAAAACCTCCATTCAAAACGTTGGATGCTTTGTGCGATGCGCACAACCAAGATCCTGAACGGAATGGCTTAAAGGAGGCTTAAGTTTGCAAGGCCTTGAAGCGGGAGCAATTAGTCGCCTGGTGCGCGCGGAAACACGACGCGAACCGCCAAACCCTTGCCAGCAGGCCCCGCATCGAGCACCACCCGCGCGCCGTGGCGCTCGGCAATGTTCTTGACGATCGAGAGCCCAAGCCCACTGCCCGCCGCTTCCGAGCCGACGCGCCGGTAGAAGCGGTCCAGCACCCTCTCGCGTTCTTCTGGGGGAATACCGGGACCGGTATCGACGACCGCGAGCACCGCACCCTCGCTCTCGCGATACGCCGCTACGTCAACGTGCCCGCCTGCCGGCGTATAGCGGACCGCGTTATCGACCAGGTTTCCGAGCAGCGTGCGCAGGCCGTCCCCGTCACCCTGGATCGCCCCGGCATCGTCCCGCGTCACGCCGAGGTCGATGGACTTCGCCAATGCGAGCGGTTCGAGCCCGGCCACCACTTCGCGCACGAGCTCGCCGAGTTCGACGCGCTTCGCCGGCTGCTGCGCCGCTTCGGGCTCCTGACGGGCAAGTGCGAGCAGCTGCTCGACGAGACGCGTCGCGCGGTCGAGGCCTTGCTTGAGCGCTGAAAATGCAGCCGCCCGCTCGTCCGGCTCCCGCGCGCGCTCGGCCAGCTGGACCTGAAGCCGCAATGCACTAAGCGGCGTGCGCAACTCGTGCGCGGCGTCGGCGACGAATTCGCGCTGCGCGCCGAGCGTGCGTTCGAGGCGCGCGAGCAGATCGTTGAGGGCGGTCACGAGCGGCTGGATTTCCTCGGGCAGGCCGCGGTCGGGCAAAGGGTGCAGCGCAGCGGGCGTGCGCGCCTTGACCGCGCCCGCGACCGTGACGAGCGGCTTCAAGCCGCGACCGACGATGAACCAGACCAGCAAGCCGAGGGCCGGCAGCAGGAACAGAAACGGGGCGAGCGTGCGCAGCGCCGCCGCGGCTGCCAAGCGCTGGCGGATGGCCATTGGCTGCGCCACCTGCAGCGTCACCCCGCGTTGTTGAATGCTGAACACACGCCAGTCGCCCTCGCTGGTTTCCACTGTCGCATAGCCAAGGCGCGCACGGTTTGGCAATCCTGCGTGGGGCCGCGAGAAATACAGTCGGATGCCGTCCTGGCTCCAGACCTGAATCGCAAAATCGAAACCGTCCTCGATTCCGGGGGGGCCACCCGCGAATGGCTCGAAGCTCTGAGCGCGCAGTGACAGCGCCATCTGCTTGAGGTGGTAATCGAACAGTTCGTCGAGCTCCTCGTGAGCGCGCTGGTAGACGCCCCACGCCGCGAACAGCCCCGCGATCAGCACGACCGCCAACAGGCCGACCAGAAGCTGTCTGCGAATCGAAGTCATTCCGGCCTCGGTATCGTGTAGCCCACGCCCCGCACGTTGCGGATGAATCGCGTGCCGAGCTTTTTGCGCAGCGAGTGGACGTAGACCTCCACCGTGTTGCTCTCGACCTCCTCGCCCCAGCCGTAGACGCGCTCCTCGAGCTGCGCCCGCGACAGAATGGCGCCTGGCCGATCGAGCAGCGCCTCGAGCAGCGCGAATTCGCGTGCCGACAGCGTCAGCGGCTTGCCAGCCAGGCTCGCCTCGCGGGTCGCAGGATTGAGAGTGAGGTCGCCATGCGTGATCAGCGGCTCGGCGCGGCCCGCGCGCCGACGCAGCAGCGCCCGCACCCGGGCGGCCAGCTCGTCGAGATCGAAGGGCTTGACCAGGTAATCGTCTGCTCCGCGGTCGAGCCCCTTCACGCGATCGGGAACGGCGTCACGCGCCGTCAGAATCAGCACGGGAACGGCATTGCCCTTTGCCCGCAATCCAGACAGCACGTCGAGTCCACCCTTGCGGGGTAACCCGAGATCCAGCAAGACCAGCTCGTAGACGCCGTTCGCAAGCGCCAGCTCCGCAGCCTGCCCGTCACGCACCCAGTCGACGGCAAAGCCGTCCTGGCGCAAACCCTTCTGGGCGCTTTCGCCGATCATCGGATCGTCTTCGACCAACAATAACCGCATTGCTTGATTGATTGTATCGGTTGTTGCAGAACTGACCCCAGTCAGAGTGTGCGCGAAACCTTAACCCGGACTTAAGCCCCTTGCTCTCCACGGGCCTTGTTCCAGTGGAATAGAGCCCCTCATTTTGAAAAAGTATTCGCGATGGCACACCGATATTTGCGCAACATGGCCCTTACCACGGAATCGGTTTGCGATCGCGGAAAAACCTGCCGCTGGGCCCACTATCCGGAAGCGTCGCGAGCCAAACCGCGGTATCCGCGCCCTGCGCCAACGAGCGCGGTGCCGACGGCCCTCCCATGTCGGTCTTCACCCAGCCCGGGCACATGGAATTCACGAGTATGCCACTGCCCCGCAACTCGGCCGCGCAAGTACGGGTAAGCGCGTTGAGAGCCGTCTTGGAGACGCGGTAGGCGGGCGTGCCCGCGGCCATGTCCGACAGTTGGCCCTGCCCGCTGGATACATTGACGATGCGTCCATAGCCGCCTTTTCTCATGAGCGGCGCAAGCGCTTGAATGAGCATCAGCGGCCCGAACAGATTCGTCTCGAGCGTTTCCCGGTAGGTCGCCGGGTGGGAATCAAGAACGCGCGAGCCGCGTGGGTCTGCCATCACGCCTGCGTTGTTGACCAGGACGTCGCAACGGCTGTACGTCTCGGCAAGGTAATCAGCGAGCAGCTTGACGCTGCGCTCGCCTGTGACGTCAAGCTGCCGGTAATCCACATCCAGCCCCGCTGCACGAAGCGCCTTCACCGCGGCCCTTCCTTTACTCCCATCGCGGCTGGTCAGCATCACACGGAAATCGTCGCGCTGCGCGAGTTGGCGGCAGATCTCCAGTCCAATCCCCCGGTTCGCGCCAGTGACAACCGCAATACGGTGAGGTTGCATGTCAGCCGGGGCCCGCTCCTGGGCAATGACTGAACAGCGTATTGTAAGAAGCGGTCCCCCTCAGCCTCTCCCCCGCTTGATAGAACGCCTGTTTCGTTTCACGTTTCACGATTCACGATTCACGGAAGTTTTCCGACCATGTCTTCAGGCCGGACCCATTTATCGAACTGCTTCCCGGTGACATAGCCCAGCGCGATGGCAGCCTCCCTGAGAGTCGTGCCTTCCCGGTGCGCCTTCTTCGCAATTGCCGCGGCCTTGTCGTAGCCGATGCGGGGGTTCAATGCTGTCACGAGCATGAGCGAGTTGCGCATCAACTGCTCGATGCGCTCCCGGTTGGCTTCGATGCCGCTGGCACAGTACGCCTCGAAGTTCTCGCATGCGTGGGCGAGTAGCTTCGCGCTGTGCAGGAAATTCCGGATCACCAGCGGTCGGAACACGTTCATCTCGAAGTTTCCGGAGGCACCACCCAGGTTGATCGCGACATCGTTGCCGAACACCTGACAGCAGACCATGGTCATGGACTCCGACTGGGTCGGATTCACTTTACCTGGCATGAACGAGCTTCCGGGCTCGTTCTCGGGAAGCGACAGCTCAGCGAGGCCGCCGCGCGGACCCGACGCTAGCCAGCGGACGTCGTTCGCAATCTTCATGAGTGACGCCGCAAGCGTCTTGAGCGCGCCATGCGCATGCACCAGGGCATCGCAGGACGCCAACGCTTCGAACTTGTTGGGTGCCGTGATGAAGGGCAAGCGCGTCAGCCGCGCGAGTTCGGCCGCGACCTTCCCCGCGAAACGGGGGTGAGCATTGAGCCCGGTGCCGACCGCTGTAGCGCCCAGTGCCAGCTCGCACAGATGAGGCAGCGCCGCGTCCAGATGCGCCAGACCGTGATCCAGCTGGGAAACGTAGCCTGAGAACTCCTGGCCGAGCGTAAGTGGTGTCGCGTCCTGCAGATGGGTGCGTCCGATCTTGACGATGCGCGCGAAGCGGCGGGCCTTCTTCTCGAGCGCGTCGCGGAGCTTTCTCACGGCGGGCCTGACGGCGCGCTCGAGCGCGATGACAGCCGCGACATGCATCGCAGTCGGAAACGTGTCGTTGGAGGACTGGCATTTATTGACGTCGTCGTTGGGATGCACCAGCCGCCGCTCTCCGCGCTCGCCGCCGAGGATCTCGGACGCGCGGTTGGCTAGCACCTCGTTCACGTTCATGTTGGTCTGGGTGCCGGAACCGGTCTGCCACACCGTGAGCGGAAAGTGCTCGTCGAATCTGCCTGCGAGCGCCTCGTTCGCGGCCTTGACGATAGCGCCGCCCTTTTTCCTGTCCAGAACACCGAGCGCCATATTGGTGAGCGCAGCCGCCTTCTTCACCAGCACCTGGGCGTGCACGACTTCAAGCGGCATCAGCTCGTTCGGAAACCGGAAATGAATGAGGCTGCGCCCGGTTTGAGCGCCCCACAGCCGGTTAGCGGGGACCGCCACGCCACCCATCGTGTCGTGTTCTATGCGAGCGTTCTTGGCCATATCGACTCCGCCAGGAAATGGGAAGTGGGGAATAGGAAATGATGCAGGCACGCCCGCGCGAAGCGCGTCGATTCCCTATTTTCCATTCCCTGCTCCCTGCAAATCAGAGCAAGATTCTCTGCTCACCGCGCCGCGCGCCGTTGGTTCGCGTGCTGCCGCGGGATCGGTTGCGATCGCCTCGCAGACGGCGGCGACGCCGTCTGCGTAAGCCAACGCAAGGCCGCGCTGATTCACCTGGCCCTTGGTAGGCGAAATTGCAATCTTGCCCGCGACGGGAGCGCGGCGATAATTCAGTGCCGCCTTGCGCAGTTCTTCGTCCATTCCGTCCGTCCAGATGAAATCGCGCGTCGGATCGGCCTGTCGAATCCGCACCAATGCGCGTAGGGAAACCGGCGCGCTGCACCCGATTTGGCAGGAATTATACCCAATTGCGACTGTCCCTCAGTTCCGCGCGGGCGCGCAGCTGTGTTATGTTCTCGCGGTCGCACGCGCCCGTTTCCGTTATGGCCAACATTTCCCACACGCCGCGCACCAAGCTCTACCCCGAGATCGAGCCGTACCGCACCGGCATGCTCAAGCTGGACGCGGTGCATACGATGTACTGGGAGCAGTCGGGCAATCCGGAGGGCGCCCCCGTGGTGTTCCTGCATGGCGGTCCAGGAGCCGGCGCGGCGCCGGCGCACCGGC
>JAQBFV010000223.1:0-13618 GCA_032123035.1 Betaproteobacteria bacterium
CGGCATGCTGCCCGCGTCGGTCTGCAGGGCCCGAGCACCGCCATCACCCACATCGATGCCGAGCACCTTGCACTGAACAATCTTGCCGCCGTCGCGCTCGAACTGCGCGGCGAGCGACTTGGTCAGCCGCTCCGGGTTCGCCACGAAACCCTGGTTGAGGACGTGGACCCCGCGCACATAGTTCGGCGCTAGCTGCGGCACCAGCGCGCGGATGCCTGCGGCATCGAGCACTGCCGTCTCGACGCCGCGCTCGCGGCGCAGCTGCCAGGCCAGCGCATCGCCCCGGTAGCTGCGCTCGCTCTCATAGGCGACCAGGTAGCCGCTGCGGCGGATGAGATCCGTGCATCCCGCGTGGCGCGCGAGTTCCTCGTAGCATTCCACGGTGGGTTTGATGAGCGCGGACAGCGCATCCGCGCCGCGCGCGACCCGCTTTCGGGTGCTGCTCGCGATGAATCGGAGCAGCCACGGCATCGCCTTGGGAAGATACGACCAGCGCACCGTCAGAGGGCCGAGCGGGTCGGTGAGATAGCCCGGCACCTTGGCGAGTATCCCGGGAACCGCCTGTGGCACACATCCCGCGTTGTTCAGCATGCCGGCGTTTCCGAACGAGCAGTACTCCCCGACGGGATCGGCGGTGACGACCGTCACCTCGTGCCCATCGCGGCGCAGGTAGCACGCGGTGGCGATGCCCACGATCCCCGCACCAATTACGGTCACCTTCTTCATGCCCATGCGATGATGCGGAACCGGGGAAATTGGGAAGACAAAGGCGTGAATGGTGAGTGGTGAATGGACTGAACTGCTAGCGCTCGTTCGCGCTTTGCGCTTCGAACAGCTGTTTCCGTCAATTCACCATTCTCTATTCACCATTCTCTATTCACCATTCACGCCTTCGGGGAATTCCTGCGACCCTTCCCGTTTCAGCTTTGATTATATCCGCCTGACCCAGGCGATCAAAACGAGGGGTCCGGAGGCGCGGTGCGTTGCCGATAATGAATGTCAAACTTGCGGAACTCTTCCACTCATGCGAGGCTCACGCCAGGTGCCACTATCTGCCCGAGACCGGCGCCAGGAAGCGGTCAAGCGGGCCGGTCCGACTTTTTGTAACATGGGTTTTCTTCGGTCGTGGTCGTCTAAACTGCGTGACGTGCAGGTCCCGCGTGACAGGGACCCAATCGGTAGCGGCACCAAGGTAGACGGTGCACTTAACCAGCGCGAGGGAAATGCGCAATGAGTCTGGTCGGTGGAAAGTTCTCCATTTCGCTGGTCGTGTCGCTCTTGATTGCGGCGGCGCTCGGCTGGTTCCTGTTCGAACAGCTCGATGGGCAGAATCGAGCCCCGGTCCGCGGCAAGCGGCCGGTGAAAGCGGTACCCGTCGAGGTCGCCCCCGTGCAGCGCGGGCCAATGAAACTGGAACGGACTTTCAGCGGTGCGCTTCAGGCCAAGGCGCAGTTCGTGGTTGCGCCGAAAATAAGCGGACGCATTGAGCGGATCTACGTCAATCTCGCCGACACGGTCGAGCGAGGCCAGGTCGTGGCCGAACTGGACAACGACGAATATGTTCAAACCGTAGCGCAGGCCCGCGCGAATCTGGAAGTGGCGAAGGCCAATGTGGGCGGCGCAAAAAGCGCGCTGGAAATTGCGACGCGAGAGCTGGAGCGGACGCAAAGGCTGAGGGAACGGGGCATCGCTTCAGAATCACAGTTTGATATCGCCCAGGCGAAGCACCTGGACAAGAAATCGCAGCTTGAAGTGACGAAAGCCCTCGTGAACAGGGCGGAGTCGGCGCTGAGGTCCGCAAACATCCGCCTCGGGTATACGAAGGTGACAGCGGGCTGGAGCGATGCC
This sequence comes from Betaproteobacteria bacterium, assembly GCA_032123035.1. Taxonomy (GTDB): domain Bacteria; phylum Pseudomonadota; class Gammaproteobacteria; order Burkholderiales; family SG8-41; genus SG8-41. Next base: position 1,849 of record JAQBFV010000223.1, read on the forward strand.
AGCGAGCAGCGCATCGTGGCAGAACGCTATGTTGACGAAGGCGAGACCGTGTCCGCCAATGCGCCGCTGCTGCGCATTGTCGAGATCGATCCCGTCATCGCCGTCGTCTTCGTTACGGAACGGGATTACGCACTTCTGAGCACGAACCAGCCTGCTGTCTTGAGAACCGATGCCTATCCCAGGCAACGGTTCGAAGGGCGCATAGTGCGCATCGCCCCGATTTTCCGGGAGGCTACTCGACAAGCGCGGGTCGAGCTTACGGTCGCCAACAAGGAGCTGCTGCTCAAGCCCGGCATGTTCATCCGGGCGAGCGTCGTCCTGGATCAGGTCGACGACGCGACCCACGTCCCCGAACAGGCCCTCACCACCCGCGACGGCCAGAACGGCATTTTCGTCGTCAATGCCGACGGACGCTCCGTCGCCTGGCGCAAAGTCGAGGCTGGAATTCGGGATTCCGGGCGCGTGCAGGTGAGCGGCGAAGGCGTTTCCGGCAAGGTCGTGACCTTGGGCCAGCATCTGTTGAAGGACGGATCGGCGATAATCATCGCCGACGAAGCCGACGCGGTTCCTGTCTCGAGCGCCTCGGGTAAGCGCCGATGAGCCTGACCGAAGCGAGCGCCAGACGGCCGGTGTTCACGGTAATGACGACGCTCATCGTCGTCATTCTCGGGTTCGTCTCGCTAACACGTCTTCAGATCGACCTGTTGCCGAGCATCGAGCTGCCCACGCTGACCGTTCGTACCCAATATCAAGGGGCCAGCCCCGTGGTGATGGAGCGCCTGGTCACCCAGATCGTCGAAGAGATCGTGGCGACCGTGCCGGGCGTAAGAGAGATCGTCTCGGAATCCTCCGAAGGCAGCAGCAGCGTTCGCGTCAGCTTCGACTGGGGCACGGACATCGACAGCGCTGCGGTGGATGTCCAGGCGACACTGCTGGACGAGATCAGCGAGTTGCCGGACAACATCGTTGGGCCCCGCGTCACCAAGTTCGACGTCGACAGCTTTCCGGTGGTGTTGATGGGCATTTCCAGCAATCTCGATCCGGTAGAGCTGACTGAGCTCATCGAGGACCAGATCCGCTATCGCTTCGCCCGCGTTCCCGGCGTGGCGCAGGTCGATCCTTGGGGCGGCTTCAACCGCGAGGTGCGCATCGAGCTCGATCCCGACCGGCTCAGAGCGTTAGGGCTGCCGCTCGATCAGGTGTTGGAGGCGATCCGCGATGCGAACCTCGATCTGCCTGCAGGCAAGATCGAGCAGGGCCAATACCAGGTAACGCTGCGCGCGCCAGCCGAGTTTACGAGTCTCGACCAGATCCGTAATACGGTCATCGCCCAGCGCGGAGGAGCCGCCGTGACCATCGGCCAGATCGCCCGCGTCAGGGATACCTATGAGAAGCTGACACGCATCATTCGCGTCAACCGTGAACGGGGCCTGCGGGTGGCAATACGCAAGCAGTCTGGCGCCAACACCGTCGAGGTCGCGAAACGCGTGCTGGCGGAAATCGACGCCGTCAACCGGGCCTTCCCGCAAATCAAGATCATCCCCGTCATCAATCAGGGCAACTTCATCGAGCGCTCGATCAAGAATGTCGCGCAATCGGTGCTCTACGGCGGGGGTCTGGCAGTGCTGGTGCTGCTCTTTTTTCTGCGCAACGTGCGCAGCACGCTGGTCATCTCGCTGGCGATCCCCATCTCCGTCGTCGCCACCTTTGCCCTGCTCTTTTTCGGCGGTTTTACGCTCAACCTGATGACCCTCGGCGGTCTCGCACTGGGCGTAGGCATGATGGTAGATAGCTCGGTCGTCGTCGTCGAGAACATCTTTCGGCGCCGCGAAGAAAACGGGGAGCCAATTGGCGTTGCCTCCGTGGAGGGAACGCGCGAGGTCAGCGGTGCGATCATTGCGAGCACAGTGACCACGCTGGTGATCTTTCTGCCGCTGATTTTCCTGCGCGACGTCTCCGGTGTCCTGTTCAAGGAGCTTGCCTATGTGATCATGTTCTCCCTCCTCTGCTCGCTGTTGGTATCGCTGACCTTGGTGCCAATGCTAACCTCGCGGTTCCTGGACCAGCCGCAACAGCGCGACGCCGGGCCTGCGACGTGGACGCAACGATTGGTCGAGCGCACGGGCGACTGGTTTCGTCGCCTGGAGACGGGTTACCGCAACCTGCTTCGGCTGGCGCTGCGCCACCGGCCAGCCACGCTGTGGGCGGCGATCGCACTCTTCGCGAGCAGCCTGCTGCTGCTACCGCTGATCGGCACAGAGTTCCTGCCGCCGAGCGACGAGGGAGAGGTGCGCGTCATCGGCCAAATGGAGCCGGGCACACGGCTGGAGCTGGTCGATGAGCAGACGCGGAAGATGGAAAAGATCGTCTATGATGCGGTCCCCGAGACGGTCTCGTCTGTCGTCAGCGTCGTCACGTCGAGCCGTCGCGCCGGCGGTGCCTCGCAGGGGCAGATTCGGCTTTCTCTGGTGCCGGCGGCGCAGCGCAAGCGCTCCAACTCCAAGATCGCCAGCGATCTGCGCCGGAGCCTCGATGGCAAGATCGGAGGCATGAAGATCCGCACCCGCGCGCCGCAGGGACAGTTCCTGCTCGAACGCCTGCTCGCCAGCGAGGAAGGCATTGTCGTCGAGGTTCGCGGCTTCGACCTCACTACGCTCGATGCGCTGTCGCGCCGCGTGAGTGCAGCGATCACCGGCGTGCCGGGGATCACCGATGTCGACGTCAGCCGCGAGGCGGGCGTTCCGGAACTGGACATCCGCGTGAATCGGGCAAAGGTCGCCAATCTGGGACTGAGCGTGCGCGACGTGACCAAGGTCATCGAGACGGCAATAGCGGGCTCGGAGGCCGGCCAGTTCAGGGTTCGGGGCAACTCCTATCGGATTCTTGTGCAGCTCGAGAATGCCGAGCGGCGATCCCTGGAGGAGGTCCTCGACCTCACGCTCAACACCGCATCCGGCGAGCAGGTCGCGCTGCGCAATCTGGTCGAGGCAGTCTATAGCCGCGGCCCCATCCTGATAGACCGCAAGGACCAGCAGCGCCTGGTGACTGTCAAGGCCAACGTGGCCGAGCGCGACCTGGGTTCGGTGGCGCGCGATGTCCAGTCCCGGCTTGACCAGATTCCGCGACCAACCGGTTATGATCTGCGGATCTCCGGAAACTTCGAGGAGCAGCAAAAGGCATTTCGGGAACTGATGATTGCGCTCGGCCTGGCGCTGATCCTGGTCTATATGGTGCTCGCCTCGCAATACGAATCGCTGCGCGATCCGGTCGTCGTGATGGGATCGGTGCCGCTGGCGGCGGTGGGCGTGCTCCTCGTGCTGTATCTGACCGACACGACGCTCAACCTCCAATCCTTTATCGGTTGCATCATGCTCGGCGGCATCGTCGTCAATAACGCCATTCTTCTGGTAGATCAGGCCGGGCAATTGAGGCGCGCGGGAACCCGTGTGCTCGATGCGGCGGCAGAGGCCGGCCGCAGGCGTCTGCGGCCGATCCTGATGACCACCTTGACGACTATTCTCGCGTTGCTGCCACTCGCTCTCGGCATCGGAGAGGGCGCGGACGCCCAGGCCCCGCTGGCGCGAGCGGTAATCGGAGGCTTGACGGCGTCGACGCTCGTTACCCTGGTGCTGATCCCGGTGGTGTACACGATGTTCTACGGCGGGCACGAAGCAACGGCGCTGGGATCCCCCATCGAAGCATCCACGTGAAACGCTCTCCCGGGAGCACGGCGCGGATGCTACGACTTTGGCACGAACGGGTTCCATCTCCGCGCCCCGGCTGCCGCACGGATACGGTAATTGAATCCGTTCCTGCTTCCGTTTGCCTACTGAGTCGCAGGAAAAAGGGCCCGGGAATGGCCTCGACAGCCGGCTCGTGTTCAGGAGAAAATGTTCCCATCGTGCCGACGGCGGCACCTTAGCTTTCTCCCCGATTACTGCGCCCTGAATTGATGTTTACCAACGTTGCGGCCAAGGACATCAGGATAGGCATGTTCGTTGCCGAGCTCGATCGGCCGTGGACCGATACACCGTTCCTGCTTCAGGGTTTCCTGGTCGAGGATGAACAGCAAGTAGCGCAACTGCAAAGCTTCTGCAAATTCGTCCTTGTTGATCGAGAGAGGTCCGCCGGCGGGGTTTTCCCTGAAACCAAGGACCCCGATACGCGAACGCAACGCACCATACCGCCCGAGTCAAGGAAAAGGCCCTCCTCCGTCCCCGCGGACCGCGGATCCGGCAAGGCCGGAACCCTGGCGGACAGGGAAGCACTCATTTTGGACGTGATCGAGGAACTTGGTCCGGGCACCGAACCGGCTTTTGGATCGAGCGATGCTTCCAGCGAGGTTTCTCAGCCGGGCTTATTCGAGTCCCTCCGGGAAGGAATTGGCATCCTGTTCCGCAAGCGGGACCGCGCCCGCGTGCCTGAGCGTGGAACCGCGATGATCTGGGGCCGTCCTGGGGATGCCGATAAAGCAGCGCGAACAGCTGTACATCATGATTTCATTCCACAATCGATTCCTGTCAAGTTCCACCCCGAAACCAAGACCATCGAGGAGGAAATGCCGCAGGCCAGACAGGTCTTTGCCCAAGTCGAGGCGCTTTCACGTCAGCTGGTCAACGACATACGTGCCGGCCGACTCTTTTCCGTCGAGGAGTTGGAAGAAGTCATCGATGACGTGGTGGACAGCGCATTACGCAGTCCCGATGCGATGATGTTGGTCACCCGGTTGAAAGACCAGGACGTGGCGACCTACGGGCACAGCCTTCAGGTTTCTGTTTATATGGTGGCGCTTGGCCGGCATCTTGGCCTGCCCAAGGAAGAGCTCGCGAATTTCGCAATACTCGGCCTGTTTCTCGATATGGGCAAAACAAAGGTGCCCGCCGCGCTGCTCTCCAAGCCAGGACCGTTGACGCCGGACGAGTTCGAACTAGTCAAGCAGCATGTGTCCCACGGAATGGACTTGATCCGCCAGGTTCCCGGCCTGGACCCCACGATTCTCGAAGGAGTTGCCCAGCACCACGAGCGCGAAGACGGCAGCGGCTACCCGGGGGGGTTGCCCGCGGAAAGCATCAGCCTGTACGGGCGCATGGCCGCAGTCGTCGACACCTACGTCGCGCTGACCAACCCCCGTCCGCATGCAGCCGCCATCTCCGCGTACGATGCATTGCGCAAGCTCTCCGAGTTGAGCGGCCACCTGTTCTACGCCCCCCTGGTCGAGCAATTGGTGCAGACGGTCGGCGTGTTTCCCGTCGGCTCCCGCGTCGAGCTGTCAACGGGAGAAGTCGCGATTGTCCTCCAACAAGGCGCCGTGCGCCGGCTCAAGCCGAAGGTCCTGGTGGTCACCGGGCCGGACAAGATTCCGCTCTCGGTCCCGACAACGCTCGACTTGCTCTATCAGCCAGGCGGCGATGAATCGGTGCATATCGCACGCGGATTGCCGGCCGGATCCTATGGATTGGAGCCACACGAGTAATACCCTTCGCAACCCACGCCACATCGAGTCGAAAAAGTTCATCCGCCGGTTCGGATTAGCGTCAAATCACGCGCTCGGCGCTCGTGCCTCGATCTTCCAATCCGCAGCGCTTAAACCAACGTCCCAGGAAAACCCTGGGCTTTAAAACGCCTGCCGATAGACTAAGAGCGTTGTTGCAATGACCGGTTGAACCCGCCGCCAAAAGCGGACCTAGTGCTATGGCGCTTCGAAGCGCACCGCGACGGCGGCGCTCGCAATCACCGCGAGATCGTGGCCGTGTTCGGCCGGAAGGTCCAAGCCACCTTTGACGACGTTCACCGTCACCTGCCCAAGCGGCATACTGGCTTTCACCGCCGCGGCATTCACCCTGTCTGGCCGCTGCACGCCGATCGTAACCTCCACTTGCGCCGACCTCGGATCGAGATCGAGCGAGCGAATCATGCTCAAGGACGAATGGTGCAAGGCGTCTTGCACCGCGCGCAGCGCCGCCTTGGTGTAGTCACCACCGTGCAGATCGTTGCCGGCGCCCAGTTCCAGAATGACGCGTTTGAGCGGCATGGGCTGGCTCGTTCAAATATCGAGATGCACAATCGCCGCGGCATTGGCGATGACCGTGGAGTCCGTGCCCTCGTCGTTGGCGATTTCGAGTCCACCTTCCACTACCTTGACCGTGCCCGTGCCATGCGGCAGCACCGCAAGCACCGCAGCCTTGTCGACACGCTCCGGTCTTGGCACGCCGATCAGGATCTCCACTACCATCGAGTCGGTCGGCATCCGCAATGCTTTGGCGACGCTGAGGGAGTTGTGCCAGAGCGCGTCCCGCAGCGCCCGTACCGCCGCCTTGGTGTAATCCGCGCCGCGTATGTCGGTGCCCATACCGATCTCGACCACCATGCGTTTCATCGCCATCGGTGCCTGCTTTTGGTGTGTACCGCGATGATAGCAAGACGGGTTGATGTGATGGTCTGCGAAAAGCGAGTTTTGCGTCCAGGTCGGACCAAGCCATGCGTTTGCAGTCTCTAGAACCTATTTCATATATAGGCGCGTGATGCGTTGTGGCCGGGACGGACCGGATGCAAGGCGCCCGACGAAGGCCATATGTCGATATGGTCTAGGAGGGCAACGACGCAGCCGACCGTCCTGGCTGCAACCCGGAGGGACGAGGCGATCTGGGCGCATTTCTTCGTCGGGGACCTTCGAAATATCGACATATTCCTTCGGGCCCTCCTCCTTGAACTGCATCCCACATCGCCTCCGTCGCACACGTGCCTATATATGAAATAGGTTCTAGGCATTGCGCCGTCGCAATAGTCGCTGGCTGCCGCGCTGCCACCGGCAGTTTCTGGCGGCAAGTGGACATTCAATGGGCGTCGGCTTTCGGCCAGACACGGCCGTTCGTATACGACGACCTCAAACCATTAATGCCCCGCCAAAATCGTGACAGCGCAGCGTGTGTTTCATTATGTTAGGCGCTCTAAGGGCTGGTCCGGCTAATCCTCCCCGATGACGGGGTTGCGCAAGATGCCGATGCCGGGAATCTCCACCTCCACCACGTCGCCGGGGTTGATCTGCTCTACCGCCCCCGGCGCTCCGGTGAGGATGATATCGCCGGGGTGCAGGGTGGCGTACTTGCTGATGCCGCTCACGATGGCGTAGCAGTTGTGAACCATGCCGGAGGTGCTGCCCCGGTCGCGCTCCCGGCCGTTGAGCCGGGTGATGATCTCCAGGTTGTGGGGGTCCACGTCGGTCTCAATCCACGGACCCACCGGGCCAAAGGTGTCGCTGCCCTTCTTGCGCCAGTTGGACAGGTCGTTGTGCCAGGAGCCCTCGCTGCTGATGTCGTTGCCGATGGTGTAGCCCAGGATGAAGTGGGGCGCTTCCTCCGGGGTTATCTTGCGGGCGGGCCGTCCGATGACGATGATCAGTTCGCCCTCGTAGTGCACGTAGTCGGAGTCGCCGGGAATCACCACCGGGTCGCCCTGGCCGATGATGCAGTGGGCGCCCTTGTGCCAGGGCCGGAACCCCTTGGACTCCCGCTGGATGCGCTCGACATCCAGGGCCACCTCCTGGTGGGCGATGTGGGCGGCGTAGTTCAGTCCCACGGCCCAGAAGGTGGTGGGCCGGGTGGGCGGCAGCAGCTTCACCCGGTCCAGGGGGTAGGACGCCTGGGTCTCCTTATGCTCCCCAAAGATGTCGCCCTGGATCGCCCGGACCCGGTCGCCCTCCACCAGTCCGTAGCTCTCCCAGCCGTCAACGCTGAATCTGGCGATTTTCATGCCCTCTCCTCTCCTCATACCGAATACTTGAGGCAGGTTGTGAAGGATAGGAGACCCAACGCCACCTCCGCAACCGTTCCGGACCTGACCCAGGTCTGACGGGAAGGGCCAATGAAGGATCTTGTGCAAATAGGGTCAGAGTAAGATTTTCGACAAGCGAAAAACTTGCGCAACGGAAAAGTTACACTGACCCCGTCTATCAAGGGCGCAAAGAAAGTCGCTGGGCTCCGCGAGGGGACCCTAAAGTCCTCCGCACCAGCCGCGATTGCGCATCGAGACCCGTCCCCTTATTCTGTCGCGACGAATTTCAACCGGCAGTCGAGGTCCAGCAACTGGAACTGCTGCCGCGAACGCAAGGGAGAAAACGATGCCCCCCGAATCTCAAACCTACCAATACCTGACGCAACCGGAGATCCGTTTCCTGGATGCGGCGGTCGAGCGGCTGATACCGGCTGATGATCTCGGGCCGGGCGCGAAGGAATCGGGCGTCACCTACTTCATCGACCAGCAGCTCGTCAGCGTCTGGGGGGCGCACGGCCGCAACTACCGCGCCGGCCCGTGGCCGGAGGGCACGCCGCAGCAGGGCTTCCAGTCGCGCTTGACGCCGCGGGAAATCTACCGCGCGGCGATCCGCGAGGTGAACGTGCACTGCCTCAAGCAATACCAGAGGGCTTTCGAGTTCCTGGCGCCACGCGAGCAGGACGAGGTGCTGAAGGGACTGCAGAGCGGCGCCATCCAGCTCGCGTCGGTGTCGTCGAAGCTATTCTTCGGGCTGCTGCTGAGGAACACCATGGAAGGCTTCTTCGCGGACCCGATGTACGGCGGCAACCGCGACAAAGCCGGCTGGAGGCTGATCGGCTTTCCGGGCGTGCCAGCGTCGAACTACAACGATCTCATCGACGAGCAGAACGTGCCGTACCGCGTCCAGCCCGTGAGCATCCTCGACGTCCTGCAGGAGCGGGTGAAACTCGACAGCCAGGGCCTGCCAAAGCACGTCAAGCTGAAGGACGAGGGGAGGAACGGGCGATGACGGCGACCAAGCTCAAACCCGTCGACGCCGTGGTCGTCGGCACCGGCGTCGTCGGCTCCATACTCGCTAAGGAGCTGGCGGATGCAGGATTGAAAGTGGTGGCGGTCGAGCGCGGGCGCGTGATCGACCCGCAGCATGATTTTGCGTCGCCCTACACCTTCGACGAGCTGAAATACGACCGCCACAGCGACATCTTCCAGGACCTCTCGCGCGAGACGATCACGTTCCGCAACCACGCGCGCGAGATGGCGCTGCCGATGCGCGAGATGGGCTCGTTCAAGCCGGGAGAGGCCGTCGGCGGCACCTCGCTGCACTGGGGCACCCACTCCCGGCGCTTCCTGCCGTGGGACTTCGAGACGCGCAGCGGCACCATCGAGCGCTACGGCAAGAGCCGGATCCCCGACGAATGCACCAGCCAGGACTGGGGCCTCACTTACGAGGAGCTGGAGCCGTACTACGACCAGTTCGAGCACCTCTACGGCGTCGGCGGCAAGGCCGGGAACCTGAACGGCGAGATCCAGCCCGGCGGCAATCCGTTCGAGGGGCCGCGCTCGCGCGAGTACCCGAACCCGCCCTCCCCGATGAGCTACGCCGGCACGATGTTCGCGAACGCGTGCCGCGCGCTGGGCTATCACCCGCACGTCAACCCGGTCGCGGCGCAAACGCAGGCCTACACCAATCCCTACAAGCTCATGCTGGGCCAGTGCCTACGCGGCGGTTTCTGCAGCAGCCACGCCTGCTCGATGGGCGCGAAGGCCAATCCGCTCACCACCGTCATGCCGGCGCTGCTCAAGCAGGCGAACTTCGAGCTGCGCCCGCTCTCGAACGTCATCAAGGTGAACCTGGATTCGGACGGGAAGCGCGCGACCGGCGTCACGTACCTCGACGCGAGCGGGCGCGAATTCGAGCAGCCCGCCGAGCTGGTCATCCTCGCGGCGTACACCTTCAACAACGTGCGCATGATGCTGCTCTCCGGCATCGGGGAGCCGTACGACCCGGCAACGAACCGCGGCGTGGTCGGCCGGAACTATTCCTACCAGTCGGCCGGCCGCGTCACGCTCTTCTTCGAGGAGAAGGCGTTCAACCCGTTCATGGGCGGCGGTGCGCGGGGCACCGCGATCGACGAGTTCAACGGCGACAATTTCGACCACTCGGGGCTGGATTTCTTCGGCGGCGCCTACATCGCGGTCGCGAGCAGCGGCGCCATGCCGATAAAATCCATCCACGTGCCGCCGGGCACGCCGCGCTGGGGCGCGGACTGGAAGCGCGCGGCGGCGCACTACTACCAGCGCAACTTGACCGTCCGGCTGCACGGCGCCTGCCAGAGCTACCGTCAGAACCATCTCGACCTTGACCCCAATTACCGCGACGCCAACGGCCTGCCGCTCTTGCGCATGACCTTCGACTGGGGCGACAACGAGCGCAAGGCATCGGCGTGGATCACGAAGAAGGCGGAGGAAATCGCGAAGGCGATGAATCCCTCGCGCATGAGCGCCGCGCCCACGGCGGGCCACTACGACATCGTGCCCTACCAGAGCACGCACAACGTCGGCGGCGCGGTCATGGGCGCGGACCCGGCAACGAGCGCCGTCAACAAATACCTGCAGTCGTGGGACGTCTCCAACGTGTTCGTGATCGGCGGGTGCAACTTCCCGCAGAACAGCGCCAATCCCCCGACCGGCACGATCGGCGCGCTGGCGTGCTGGGCGGCCGACTCGATCAAGGATCTGTATCTGAAACGGCCAGGGGCGATGGTCTAGGAATGACTAACGGCTGGTGGCTGGTGAGGCGGACGTTCGGGGATTCATGCTTCGCCAGGGTGCGATAAGAGCAGCCGCACTGCCGTCGCTAACCAGCTAACGCATACCTCCGATCAATCGTACTTGATTCGGTTTGTTGTGTCAGCGCTGTGACAGATCTGGTGTATCTGCATTTTCGTGGCGCCCGACGTCCGCTTTCGGCCAAAAGCGGACGTTTCCCCGACAGGGACAGGCTCGATTTGCTATGAATTAGGCCCGGTTGTCCTATCGCCTTAGGCGGCTCAATAATATCCAGCACTTCCGCCAACTATTGGAAGTTAGCTGAACAAGAACTCACATCTTCGAATCTGAATCTCAATAAGCAAACCTTATGAGGCATCGAAATGAAAACAATACTGATAGTCAATGCAACCTTGGCCGCAGTGCTGGCGGTCGGGATGGTGTTGCCCGCACAGGTGGATGCGGAAGGATTCGACCTACAGAAGGCCGATGTGCATGATCGCATGCACTACCATCGCGCCATCGATGCAGCTGTGTGGGCTATGCCGCTGATGAATTTCAAGTTCTACCGGGACGCTCTTACTGACGCAGGTGTCGGTCCGAATGATGTTGGCTACTTTTCCAAACTCCAGGACTGGAAATTCCAGACGGCAACACCCAACAATACCACTCCGTACATATTGACCTACTGGAAGCTCAATAACGGACCGATAGTTGTTGAGCTACCTGCTTCTACTCAGGATGTAGGCATCTTCGGGACATTGATGGATGCCTGGCAGCGTGCCATCGATGACATTGGTGCGCTAGGCCGCGACAAGGGCCGGGGTGCGACATACCTGTTGGTCCCTCCTGGCTACAATGGCAAGCTTTTGCCAAAGGCAATCGTGTATGAGCAGCGTACCAATAACGGCTGGATGGCCCTTCGCCCAATCATCAAAAGTGCTAGTCCGGAAAATCTAGCCAAAGCGGCCGAGTTCGTGAAGAAGATAAAAATCTACCCGCTGGTGAAGGCCGATAAGCCGCCGAAGATGAAGTTTGTCGACCTCTACGGCAAGCTGCTCGAGATGACACCGGTTCTCGATGGGAGTATCTACAGAGAGATTCACGAGATGCTCGAAGAGGAGCCCGTTGAGGACCAGAACCTTGCCATGATGGGGCTCCTTGCGCGCATTGGAATACGCAAGGGTGAGCTGTACAAACCTGATGCCAAAGTGCAGGCCATCTTTGACAA
>JAQBFV010000224.1:0-12469 GCA_032123035.1 Betaproteobacteria bacterium
GGGTGATGGGTGATGGGTGATGGGTGATGGGTGATGGGTGATGGGTGATGGGTGATGGGTGATGGGTGATGGGTGATGGGTGATGGGTGATGGGACCAACATCCGTAAATCGTAAATAATGGTTTCTTTCTCTCGGCGTGCTCGGCGGTTCAATTATTGTTTTTTTAGCGCCTTGGCGGTTCAGTTCCGGAGTTTATCGGCAAATCGAACCTCGACTCACAAGTCACGGTTTTTGAAAATGGCGGGGCAAGACAATGGATCTTCGGTTAAAGGGTAAGACGGCGCTGGTGACGGGAGCGAGCATGGGCATCGGTCGCGCCATCGCCCGGGGGCTTGCCGCCGAGGGCGTCAAGGTCTGCATTGCCGCCCGGCGCCGCGGCCTCCTGGACGCACTGGCTGAAGAGATCGGAGCAGCCGGCGGACCGACGCCGATCGTGGCTGAAGTGGATCTCATGCAGGAAGGCGCCCCGGCGCGACTCGCCGAGACCGCCGCGCGAGGTCTCGGCAGCGTGGAGATTCTCGTTAATTCCGCCGGTGGCAGCCAGCCCCCGCTACCCCTCGATGCGCCGGAAGAGGCATGGACGGAAGCGATGACGCTGAACTTCGTGCGCGTGCGGCAGATCACCCATGCTGTGCTGCCGGGAATGATCGAGAGAAAATGGGGACGCATCATCAACATCAGCGGGAAATCCGAGCCCGAGCGTCTGATTGCCGCAACGCCCGCCAAGGCTGCGGTGCATGCCTGGTCGAAAGGCCTGTCGCGGGATGTCGGCCGTTTCGGGATCACCGTGAACTGCATTCCGCCCGGCCGCATCATGAGCGAGCAGATACGCCGCAAGTACCCCGAGGAATTCCGCAAAGAACAGTCGGCGCGGGAGATTCCGGCCGGCCGCTACGGTGAACCCGAGGAGCTGGCGTGCCTCGCCGTCTTTCTCGCCTCACCGATCGCGTGTTACATCACCGGCACGGTGATGCCGGTGGACGGCGGGCTCCGCCGCTACGCTTTCTAACGGCGTGAATAGTGAGTGGAAAAGACGATTGACTCGCACTTTCTCGATTCACCATTCACCATTCACCACTCACGCCTTTGGCCTGAGGAAACATGGTCCGGCGTATAATTGACGGCCCTGGTAGGAGACATCCGATATGCAGACGAAAATTCCGTGTGTAATTATGCGCGGGGGCACTTCGCGCGGCCCTTTTTTTCTCGCCTCTGACCTGCCCGAAACTCCCGAAGCGCGAGCCGACGTGCTCCTCGCGGTGATGGGCTCCCCGCACGAATACCAGGTCGACGGCATCGGCGGCGCGAACCCGCTCACGAGCAAGGTCGCCATCATCAGCAAATCGAAGAATCCCGACGCCGACGTGGATTACCTGTTTGCCCAGGTGCTGATCAACGATCGCCTGGTCGACACCAAGCCCAATTGCGGCAACATGCTGGTCGCGGTCGGCCCGTTTGCGATCGATTCGGGCCTGGTGCCCGCGCGCGATCCTGAAACGACGGTCCGCATCTTCAACGTCAATACGCAAGCGCTGGTCGAATCGATCGTGCAAACGCCGAATGGGAGAGTCACCTACGCCGGCGACACCGCCATTGACGGCGTACCCGGGGCCGCCGCGCCGGTGAAGTTGAACTTCAAGAGCGGGATCGGCGCCGTCACCGGCAAGTTGCTGCCGACCGGCAAGCCGCTCGACATCATCGACGGCATCGACGTGAGCTGCGTCGACGTCGCGATGCCCATGGTCCTGATGCCGGCCGAGCAGCTCGGCAAGACCGGGCACGAGACGGCAAACGAGCTGGACGCGGACAAGGAACTCATGGCGCGCATGGAAACGATCCGCCGCAAGGCCGGCGTGCTGATGGGGATGGGCGATGTATCCCAGCTTGTCGTGCCGAAGATCGGGCTGCTCTCCCGGCCGCGCAAGGGCGGCACCATTACCTCGCGCTACTTCGTGCCCTATGCGTGCCACAAAGCGCATGCGGTAACCGGAACCGTTTGCGTGGCGTCGGCCTGCACCATTCCAGGCACCGTCGCAGCGCGTCTGGTCGACCTTCCGCCCGCGCCGCAGGGGATAATCAAAATCGAACACCCCTCGGGTATGATCGCCATCGATCTGGACGTCCTCCTCTCGGAATCCGAGCCGATGATGCGCCGAGCCGCGCTGATCCGCACTGCGCGCCGGGTGTTCGAGGGGCATGTTTGTATCCCCGCCAGCGTATGGCCAGGATCGTGGCAGACGGACGAGCCTGCCGTGCGCACACTGACCCCCGTGGCCGCGTAGACTGCCCCCCGCGGCGGCCCTGACCGCTTCCTTATGAAAGTGGCCGTGATCGGCGGCGGCTACGCCGGTATGGCGGCCGCCGCAACGCTCGCCGAGCGCCGCGTTCCAATTACCGTGTTCGAGGCCGCCCGGACGCTGGGCGGCCGGGCGCGCCGAGTCGAGCATGGCGGCTTGGCACTCGATAACGGCCTGCACATTCTGATTGGCGCTTATTCCGAACTGTTGCGGCTGGTTGAACTCGTTGGTGAAAACCCGGCGCATCTGTTCCTTCGAACCCCGCTGACGTGGCAGATACAGAATCAGCTCTTTCTCAGAGCAGCAAATTTGCCAGCTCCGCTGCATCTGCTTGCCGCGCTACTCACATCACGCGGCCTCGCGCTGGGCGAGCGCCTGGGCGCGCTGCGATTCATGCTGCGCATGCGGCGCCGTGATTACCGGCTGACGCACGACGTGAGCGTCGCCGAGCTCCTCGACCAGGAGGAGCAGAAGGGTCGCGCACGCCATCTCCTGTGGCGCCCGTTGTGCCTATCCGCACTCAACACCGCGCCCGAGGCAGCCTCCGCGCAGGTATTTCTGCACGTGCTGCGCGACGGCCTCGGCGCAAAGCGCGGGGCAAGCGATCTCCTGCTGCCGCGCGTCGACCTCTCGGCCCTGTTTCCCGAGCCCGCGGCCCGGTATGTGGAAGCGCGCGGGGGGCACGTCCTCACCGGTGAGCGCGTGACGGCAATCGACTCGGATGACGGCGGTTACGTGATTGAGACCGCGGGAGGCAGGCACGCCTTCACTCACGTGATCTGCGCTCTGCCGCCTTATCGCGTCAACGCGTTCCTGGTCGGGATCACCGCGCTCGCCGAGATAACAGAGACGATCGACCGCATGACCTACCAGCCGATCTATTCCGTTTACCTCGGCTTTCCCGAGCATGTCCACCTGAGCACCCCCATGCTGGGATTCGACAGTGACTTCTTGCAGTGGGCATTTGACCGCGGTGCGCTCTGCGGCCAGCGCGGCGTGATCGGACTCGTCATCAGCGCGGAGGGGGCGCATGAGTCACTTCCCCATCACGAGCTGGCACAGTTGTGCTACCAGGAACTGCAGCAGCAGCTTGGCCCGATGCCGGCCCCAATGTGGCACCGCGTGATAGCGGAAAAACGGGCGACCTTCGCTTGCAGACCGGACCTCGAGCGGCCGCCAGCCGCGACGCCACTTCGCGATTTTTATCTGGCTGGCGACTATGTTACGAGTGACTACCCGGCCACACTCGAGGCCGCTGTACGAAGCGGCGCTGGGGCTGCCCGCATGATTCTCGAAAGGCGCGATTCGTGATGGGGAAGTAGCGAGTCGACGAGGACGGCTCGTCGCCATTTGCAAGTAGGCTCGTCCACTCACCACGCACGGCCCTTGCGCGCATAAACCGCAACGCGCTCTATAATACCGGCAGGTAACCCGGAACCTCGGGGGGAAAGTGGCTCAGCGCGAAACGATGGAATACGACGTGGTCGTCGTCGGAGCGGGTCCGGCCGGACTGGCCGCGGCGATCCGATTGAAGCAGCTCGCCACGCAGAGCGGTCAGGAGGCCAGCGTCTGCGTGCTCGAGAAGGGCTCGGAAGTCGGCGCGCACATCCTGTCCGGCGCGGTCGTGGACCCGCGTGCACTCAACGAGCTTTTTCCGGACTGGCAACAGCGAGGCGCCCCGCTCAACGCGCCGGTCACCGAGGACCGCTTCCTTTTTCTCACGGAAGGCTCGTCGTACAAGGTGCCGGATGCTCTGCTGCCCGCCTGTTTCAAAAACCACGGCATGTATGTCGTGAGCCTGGGCAATGTGTGCCGCTGGCTGGCGCAGCAGGCGGAGGCGCTGGGCGTCGAGATCTTTCCGGGATTCGCGGCCGCCGAAGTGCTGTATCGGGAAGATGGCGCAGTGTGCGGCGTTGCGACCGGCGACATGGGTATCGGGCGTGACGGAAAGCCGACCGCGAACCATCAGCCGGGAATGGAGCTGCACGCGAAGTACACGTTCTTCTCGGAAGGCTGCCGCGGCCACCTGGGGAGGCAGGTCCAGCGCCACTTCAACCTCCGGGCAGGCTCGGATCCGCAGGTCTTCGGGATCGGGCTGAAGGAACTCTGGGAAATCCGTCCGGAGCAGCATCGCCAGGGCCTCGTGATTCACAGCGCCGGCTGGCCGCTCGGAAACGCCACTTACGGCGGCTCGTTTCTGTATCACCTCGAGAGCAACCAGATATCGATCGGCTTCGTCGTTGGGCTGAATTACAGCAATCCCTATCTCGACCCGTACGAGGAATTTCAGCGCTACAAAACGCATCCCGCGATCCGGCCGTTCCTGGACGGCGGCAAGCGCGTCGCGTACGGCGCGCGGGCCATCGCGGCCGGCGGACTGCAGTCGCTGCCCGGTCTTGCCTTCTCCGGAGGCTGTCTGATCGGGGATGATGCGGGCTTTCTCAACGCGTCGCGCATCAAGGGTACGCACGGCGCGATGAAGTCAGGCATGCTCGCGGCGGAGGCCGCGCATACGGCGCTCGGCGCCGGACGCGCGCATGACGAGCTCACGGCCTACTCCGAAACATTCCAGTCAAGCTGGTTGCACGACGAGCTCCACCGCGCGCGTAACTTCAAGCCGTGGATGAGCAAGGGGTTGGTGCTCGGCACGCTGATGGTCGGGATCGATCAGGTCCTGCTGGGCGGCAAGGCGCCGTGGACGCTGCGACACCGGCACCGGGATCACGAAACGCTGAAAACGAAGAACGAGGCGGAGCCGATCGCGTATCCGAAGCCGGACGGGATCATCACCTTCGATCGGCTGTCTTCAGTGTACCTCTCGAACACCAACCATGTCGAAGACCAGCTCTGCCACCTCACGCTCAAGGACGCATCCGTTCCGGTCAAGGTCAACCTCGAGCTCTACGACGCGCCCGAACAGCGTTACTGCCCCGCCGGGGTCTACGAGATCGTCCGCGATGCAAACGGGGCAAACCCCCATTTGCAAATAAATGCGCAGAATTGTGTCCATTGTAAAACTTGCGACATCAAGGATCCCACGCAGAACATCGTATGGGTCGCGCCGGAAGGCGGCGGCGGCCCGAATTATCCCAACATGTAGAGAAAGAATTTTGCAGCGCTGCGGCGCTCGCTTGCCATGCCTTCATCACCATCCGACACTGACCCTCGCCCCGGCGCTAACGGCGAGCCGGAACCTGGCGCCGAGAAGGGGGTGCCGACGCTCCAGCGCAGCCAGGCGCTTTATCTGACGGCACTGACACAGCAGCTAACCGGCTGGGACGATCCGCGCGCCATGCTCGCGCAGGCCATCCGGGAAGGCCAGTTCCTGCTCCTTGCACAAAAAATCGTGTCGCTCAAGCCGGAGGCGCCAGACCCGATTCTTTACGAAATCCTGCTGCGATTGAAGCAGGAGGAGGACCATCTGCTCCCGCCCGGCGGCTTCTTCGATCTGGCGGAGAGCGTCGGCATGATGGAGGACATTGATCGGTGGGTCGTGCGCGCGGTTCTCGCCTGGGGCACTGGTAAGCTGCGCGCAAAACCCCGTGCCCCATTGACGATGTTGTGCGTGAACGTGTCAGGCACTGCCCTCAAGAATCCCGGATTCACGCAGGCCGTTGGGGATGAACTGCTCCGCTCGGGCTTCCCGCCGCGAAGACTCTGCTTCGAGATCGGCGAAGCCGACGTGATCGCGGATCCCGAGGCCGCGCGCCGGTTCATCCAGGCCCTGAAACCCGGTTGCCGTATCTCGATCACGGCTTTTGGCAGCGTCAAGGTGTCGTTCTCGCATCTGACGGGCCTCGCCATCGATTTCATCAAGATCGATGGCGACATCATCCAGAAAATCGTGCGCGACCCCATCGAACTCGCCAAGGTGAAGGCAATCGCACTCGCCTGCCGGAAGATCGGGATTCGCACCATCGCCGAGTTCGTCGAGACGAAGGAAACCCTCGACCTGCTGCGTGAAATCGGCGTGGATTATGTCCAGGGATTCGGAATCGCGCGGCCCGAGCCGCTCAGCAATCTTTCCTGATGCTGCATGACCGGTGACCCGTGACCCGTAACGGGTGATGGGCGATGCGTGATGCCAGCGACGCGCTAAAGCTTCACCGCGGAGGACGCCAAGGCCGCAGAGGAAACGAAAAGCTTTACCGCGGAGGGCGCTAAGGACGCGGAGGACTACAAATATCAGTCAGCACGCATGGCCAGCACCGTGTCCCGACCGCTGATTTTCCTGTATGCCACTCTTAGCGGTGCCTTCGCGATCTTGGGGTAGGTCGTACTAATTATTATTCCTTTACGTCCTCGGCGGCCTTGGCGGTAAGGCTGTTATTTTCCTTTGCGTCCTCGGTGGCCTTGGCGGCCTTGGCGGTGAGGCTTTGCGGTCTTAGCCGGAGTTCAATTCACGTTTCACGGTTTACGGCCGTTTCAGTTCATTCACCATTCACCGGTTCCGGTGACGGGTCACTGGTCACCGTAATTTGAAGCGCTCATAGCGCTTCAAAAACTCCGGCGGCGCCCATGCCGGTACCAACGCACATGGTAACGATCCCGTACTTCTTCTGATGCCGGCGCAGGCCATGTATCAGCGTCGCCACCCGGATCGCGCCCGTCGCACCCAGGGGGTGTCCAAGCGCGATCGCGCCGCCGAGCGGATTCACCCGCTCGTGCGCCAATCCGAGGTCCTTCATGACCGCGAGCGTTTGCGCCGCGAATGCCTCGTTCAATTCGATCCACTCGATCTCGTCCTGCTTCAGACCGACCTGCTGCAACACCTTCGGGATTGCCCGCACCGGACCGATCCCCATGATCTCCGGCGGCACGCCGGCAACGGCATACCCCATGAACCGCCCGAGCGGGCGCAGGTTATGCCGCAAAAGCGCCGCCTCGCTCATGAGCACCACGGCCCCTGCCCCGTCGGAGGTTTGCGACGTGTTGCCGGCCGTAATGGTGCCTTTCGCCGCAAAGGCGGGTCTCAATTTGGCGAGCGCCTCGGGCGAGGTGTCGCGGCGTGGACCTTCGTCATGCACGGCTTCGTGCGTCCTCACCTTAATCTCGTGCGCCGCCAGATCGGGCAGGCGCTCGCTGATGCTGTACGGTGCCATCTCCTCCTTGAACTCTCCGCTGTCAGTCGCTCGCACCGCGCGGCGATGGCTCTCCGCCGCAAACAGGTCCTGCTCCTCACGACTGATCTTCCATTGGGCAGCGACTTTCTCGGCGGTGATCCCCATGCCGTAAGCAATCGCGATGTTCTCATCCTTGTCGAAGATGGCGGGACTAAACGAAGGCTTGTTGCCCCCCATCGGCACCATGCTCATGCTCTCGGTACCGGCGGCGATCATTACATCGGCTTCCCCAAGCCGGATGCGGTCCGCCGCAAGCGCGACCGCCTGCACCCCGGACGAGCAGAAGCGGTTGATCGTCATGCCCGACACGCTGTTGGGAAAACCTGCCAGCAGCAGCCCGATGCGCGCGACGTTCATCCCCTGCTCGCCTTCCGGCATGGCGCAACCCACGAGGACGTCATCAACCTCCGCCGCATCGAGGCCCGGGCATTTTCCGAGCGCAGTCTTGAGCGCGTGCGCGAGTAGATCGTCGGGCCGCACGTTGCGGAACATGCCGCGCGGCGCCTTCCCAACCGGCGTTCTTACCGCCGCGACTATATAGGCATCTTGAATCTGCTTGGTCATCGATCAACTCCATCGAGCAATGGGCTCAACGTTCCAGGTTCCAGGTTTCGGGTTCCAGGTTTCGGGTTCCAGGTTTCGGGTTCCAGGTTTCGGGTTCGAACGTTGAACTTTGAACCTTGAACTTTGAGCGTCGCGAAGGCGCTCAGTTCCTGAGTGGTTTGCCCGTCTTGAGCGTGTGCTCAATCCGGGCCTGTGTTTTCTCGGTGGCCATGAGCTCCATGAAATGCCGTCGCTCAAGGTTGAGGAACCACTGCTCGTCCACCAGGCTGCCGGCCTCCACGTCGCCCCCGCACATCACGGTCGCAATCTTGGAGCCAATGAGAAAATCGTGCTCCGAAATTTGCCCGCCTTCAAGCAGGTTGATCATGAAGGCCTTGATGGTCGCGATGGCACTGCGGCCCGCCGCCGGAATGCCGACCGGCCGCAGCGGCGGCCGATAGCCGGCAGCGGCAAGCGCGCGCAACTCGGCTTTCGCGATTCCAAGCAGCTCGAATCGATTCATCACAATCCTGTCGGTAGGCCGCAGGTATCCGATCTCGCGGGCCTGCTCGGCGCTTCGGCTCACCTCGGCCATCGCCGCGGCCTTGAAATATTTTTGCAGGAACGGCGAGACATCGCCGCCCTTTGCGTCAGCGACTGCCCTCAGCGCGAATTCCTTGCAACCGCCGCCAGCTGGCAGCAGACCGACACCGGCTTCGACCAGCCCAATATAGCTCTCGAGCGTAGCGACCGCGCGGTCGCAGTGCATGATGACTTCGCAGCCCCCGCCAAGCGCGAGCCCGTCAACGGCGGCGACGGTCGGGACCATCGAATACTTGAGCCCCTGCGTGGTTGCCTGAAACTGCTCGACCAGCCGCTCGACTTCCGCCAGCTTGCCCGCCATCAACTGGTCGGCAACGCCCAACTGCCGCGCCGCCTTGAGCACCACGGACTCGGCCTCGCGCTTGACCAGCCGGAAGAATCGGCCCAGCGCCGAAGGCCGGCTCCGTGCGCCTGCCGGCGTCTTTTTGAGATTCGCACCGACCGAGAACGGGGGTTCCGTCTGCCAGATAATGAGTCCCAGGTAGCCGCGCTCGGCCTCGTCGAGCGCGTGCAATACGCCATCGAGTACGTCGTCGCCGATCGTATGCATCCGGCTCTTGAAACTGACGATCGCAATGTCGTCACCGGTATGCCAGCAGCGAACGGCATCGGTCTCGAAGATCGTCTCGCCATAGCGCGCCGTCTCCCCGAGGAGGCGGTCGGGGAATGCCTGACGCCGGTAGACCGGTAGTGTCGGACGCGGCTGATCGGTACCGCTGGCGGGCGCGTATGAACCCTCGTCACTGTGCACGCCGCTACGACCCGGCTCGTTTACCCATGCCGGCAACGGCACGCTCGCCATCGCCCTGCCCGCCGCCACGTCCTCGGCAATCCAGCCCGCCACCCGCTGCCAGCCGCCGGCCTGCCAGATTTCGAAGGGTCCCTGGTTCCAGCCGAAACCCCACCGGATCGCGAAGTCCAGGTCGCGCGCGTTATTGGCGATATCTGCGAGGTGCACCGCGCAATAATGATGTGTGTCGCGGAAGATGGACCACAGGAAACGTGCCTGCGGATGGTTGCTCGCGTGCAACTTCTGGAGACGCTCGGCCGGCACGGGAGTTTTCATGATCTCGACCACCGCGTCATCCGCCTTGGCCTCGGAGACGCGGTATTGGCCGCTGGTCCGATCCAGAACATGGATGTCCTGGCCGATCTTCTGATAGACGCCGCGTCGCGTTTTCTGCCCGAGCGCACCCTGCTCTATCAACGCTTTGAGCCACGCGGGTGTGTCGTAATATTGATGCCAGGGATCGTCCGGAAGCGTCTCCTTCATCGTATTGACCACATGCGCGAACGTGTCGAGCCCGACCACGTCCGCTGTGCGAAACGTCGCGCTGCGCGGCCGCCCAATCAACGTGCCGGTCAGAGCATCAACAACATCGAATCCGATGCCGAGCTGCTCCGCGTGATGGATGGTCGCCAGCAGCGAAAATACCCCGACGCGGTTAGCAATGAAATTGGGGGTGTCTTTCGCCCGGATCACGCCCTTGCCCAGGGTCGTGACCAGAAACGTCTCGAGTTGGTCCAGGATGGCAAGGTCGGTGTCCTTCGCGGCGATCAGCTCAACGAGGTGCATGTAGCGCGGCGGATTGAAGAAATGCACGCCGCAGAAACGGCGCCGCAGCGCTTCGGGAACCGCTTGCGCCAGCGTGTTGATCGACAGCCCCGAGGTATTGCTCGCGAAGATGGCGTGCTCGCCAACATGCGGCGCGACCTTGTGATAAAGGTCGGATTTCCAGTCCATGCGCTCCGAGATCGCCTCGATCACGAGGTCGCACTCCTTGAGCAACTCCAGATGCTGATCGTAGTTCGCCGCCTGGATGAAGGCAGCGCGCCCCGGTGTCGCCAGCGGGCTTGGCTCGAGCTTCCTCAGGCTATCGATGGCCTTGAGAACGTTGCCATTGGGGTCCCCCTCCTTCGCCGGCAGCTCGAAGAGCACCGTGGCAACGTCCGCGTTGACGAGATGCGCCGCGATCTGGGCGCCCATGACGCCCGCACCGAGAACAGCCGCCTTGCGTACGATGAAGGGAGAGGTGACCGGCATATGACACCGTCGAGTGGAGAGCGGATTTTAGCATGCGGGCCGCCTCTCAAAATATAAAAGCCGGGCGGAAACCGCCCGGCTCTCTTCTCGTTCGCCAGCGTCTAGAACAAGTGCGAGTACTGAACCGAGATAATGTCGGCCTTGTTTTCGGACTTGCCGATCAGCGAGCCGACCCCCGGCACCGTGTTGTTGATGCTCGAGTCGCGGATGAATTCGTGCGCGTACCCCACTTCGACCGTTCCGGCCTTCGAAGGCTTGAATTGCACGCCAAGCGCAAGCCAGGTACGATCCTCGCCCGGCAGGCGCGGGGTGCGGGTGATATCGTTCGTGGGTGTCTCGTCATACGCCACGCCGAAGCGCAGCTTCGTCTGCGCGTCCATCTTGTAGTTCGCGCCGACGCCGAAGCGCCAGGTGTCATCCCACCTGAACGGTTCGTTGGTCAATGGGGGTTCCCTCCCCGGCACGGGAGTACCGCTCGTGCGCAATACCAAGAGTTGCTGAACGGTGCTCCACTTGGTCCAGGTAATATCACCCATCAGCTCCCACTTCGGCCCCGCCTGGTGGAAGACGCTGAAGGAGGTGCTGTCCGGCACTCTCAGATCCGCCTTGATGTCACCATTGAACATAGGCGCCGCGCTAAACGTCGCCGTCCCTTCGAGCTCGTACTTGATCGACGAGCGATAGCTCGCGCCAAACCGCGTCTCCGGGGTCGCCTGGACCATTATCCCCAGGTTGAACCCATAGCCAACGTCATCGGCATCGAGCTCGGCAATGTTGGTGCCCGCAAGATTCGCGGCTTTCGTTAACTTGGCTTCGAGCTTCTGCACGCTCACTCCGGCGCCGATCGACACCGTATCGCTCACCTTGTATGCGAACGACGGGTTGATATTGACGCTTTTGACCTCGGATTTGAGCGTAACGAGCTGACCGCGCCAGCCGGCGTCATACTCCGTCTTGAGCCCGAACGGGGCATTGAGCGCGAGCCCGAAACTCCATTTCGGGTTGATGTCCATCGTGAAGAAGGCATTTGGCACGAACGCCCAGTCGCCAGCGTCACCGCCGTCGCCGGTACCCGGAGCTGCGAAGGCACCAGTCGAGCCGGTGTTCTGAAACTTGAAGGACGGCTTGATCGCGTGAAGCGCGCCAGTGACCTGTTTGCCGCCTGGAAGGAATGTCATGCCCGCCGGGTTGAACCAGGCCACGCTCGCGTCATCGACCGCGGCCGCCCCACCTGCAAAGGCGTTTCCCGTTCCGCTTCCGCTCTGTGTTGCAATCCCAAAGCCCCCCGCCGCCGCACCGCCTGCGAACCCGAGCAGTGCCCCGCTGATGGCGACCGAAGCTAATTGAATACAAATACGAATTTTCATCACATCCTCCCGCGAAGCGCTCACCGCTCACGGCTTCACACTAAAAGAATGTGGAATATCTTACCCTTAGCCTGTTTATTTACAATCATTCTCCAAGTTAGGCGTAAGTTATTGTTGCATCGATACAACACGAGGACGCCGATTCTCGTCTACAGCGACGTAAGTCAATGTTGCTTCAGTCACTTTTACCGTTTCCTCGCGTTCCGGCCGGCGTTGGGCGTAGACCTCGACGTCGACGGTGATGGAAGTTCGGCCGACGCGCACGACCTCGGCATAAAAGCTCACGAGATCGCCCACGAACACCGGTTGTTTGAACAGGAATGAATTGACGGCCACCGTCGCGACCCTGCCCTTCGCCAGGCGCACGGCCGCGATGGCTCCCGCGATGTCCACTTGCGCCATGATCCAGCCGCCGAAGATGTCTAACGTCTGGTTCGCGTCAGCAGGCATGGGAACCAGCCGCAGCATCGGTTCTTTACCGACCGGGAGGG
>JAQBFV010000225.1:0-3317 GCA_032123035.1 Betaproteobacteria bacterium
ATATAAAGACGCGATATTCAACGTGGCCTTGGAAAAGAATAAAGATAAACTGGCCCATCAGCAGGAATTTCAGGATTTTTGCCGGGAGAACTCAGACTGGCTTGAGGATTACGCGCCCGGAACCGGTCGTCGCGCGCAGGCGCGAATCCCTGTGCGGCGAAGAATCCCTGTGCCGCAAGGAATCCGTGCGCCGCAAAGAATCCGTGTGCGGCGAAAAATCCGTGTGCTGCCAAGAATCCGTGCGGTGCAAGGAATCCTTGCGGTGCGAAGAATCCGTGTGGCGCGAGTGGCGGGGTCGATCCCAAGCTGGTGACGCGGCCGAAGGGAACGAAACCGTATCGCGGCAAGCGCGCTGATCTCGTCAAGGCCGGGCGGACGCTGTGGAAGGACACCAAGCTCAGTACCAACGGCCTCGCGTGCAATACCTGCCATCTCAATGGCGGCGCGTTTCAGGCGACATTCGCCAAGCCCTATCCCCACTACGTCGCGATGACCGACCAGAAAGCGGGCCTCAAGACGGTTACCGCGGAGGAAATGGTGCAGCTTTGCATGGTCGTGCCAATGGCGGCCAAGCCGCTTGCCTGGGACTCGAAGCAGCTCGCAGCGCTTACGGCGTACACGGTGGAGTTGCAGAAGAACTACAAGCACAACCCGTGCGCGGCGAAAAATCCCTGCGCATCGAGGAACCCGTGCGGGCCGCGCAATCCGTGCGCAGCCAAACGCTGACGCGGTCGTGCCGGGACGCTCGGGCGGGAGGGCGATCATGAACGCAGCGCGTGCAGCCGGTCGGACCGTCAGGGGCCGGCGCGCCGCAGCGGGCGCAGCGCACCCTGAGATTGTCATTCCCGCCCTCGCGTCCCTTCCCCGTACGCAGTTGCGCGCCATGGTGATGGCAGGCGCAGAAGTCATGGAGTGCTACCGTGTCCTGACCAAGGGGGGCGTGAATCTCGTGAGCGAGGTTTTGCGCGAGCAGGGCGAATTCATCGAGTACGAGCACTACCCCAAAAACGACGTGTACGACAGCGACACCGGCGCACAGTACTACTATCACGCGCATCGGGGTGGCAGCGGGGAACATGGACATTTCCATACTTTCATCAGGAATCCTGCCGCCGTACTGGGCAAGCCGCCGCTCTCGCGCGGTGAAATCGACCCCGACGCAAACGGCGAGACCTCGCACCTGATCGCGATCTCGATGGATGCCTATGGGTTTCCCATCGGGCTTTTCGCGACGAACCGCTGGGTAACGGGCGAGAGTTGGTACGGCGCTGCCGACGCGATCGCTTTGCTCGAGCGCTTCCGGATAGACCATGCCTATCCGTCCTGGCCGGTCAATCGCTGGCTGGGTGCGATGCTGGT
Organism: Betaproteobacteria bacterium; assembly: GCA_032123035.1. Taxonomy (GTDB): domain Bacteria; phylum Pseudomonadota; class Gammaproteobacteria; order Burkholderiales; family SG8-41; genus SG8-41. The sequence continues at coordinate 1,360 of JAQBFV010000225.1, forward strand.
GCTGTTCCGCCCGCAAATCGAAGCGCTGCTCAAGCACCGTGATGTCGTCGTCGAGACAAGGATGAGATCCCGTGAAGCGGAAGCCGTTTTTGAGGACCGCGGGCTCGAGATCACGGGTTACGTTCCGATTTCGGTCGAAGACACTCTGGACAAAGTGCGGGCGAGCGTTGGCAAGCAGCAGCGCGCGTAACACTTTCACGGGGAATTCTCGATAGAATTGACGTGGGAAACGATGGAGTGCCGCTCGCGCGCCCATCGAAAAATTGGAGATTAGGGTGATGACAGCGTGGCGCAAGATTTTTAGGCCGGGTTTCATGGTGGTGGTTGCGTTGCTGGCAGCGGAGGCCGTGGCCGCGCCGACCGGTGCTCCGTATCCGGGGACGATGACGATCAAGACGCAGCACGGGTTCGGCCCGCTGGTTGCGCGTCTCGAGAACGCCGTCGCCAGTCACAAAATGGGCCTTGTGGCGCAGGCGAGTGCAAGTGGCGGTGCGGCATCACGCGGCGTGAAAATTCCGGGCAACGCGGTCCTGATGGTGTTTCGCAACGACTACGCCGTGCGCATGCTGCGAGCGAGCGTGCCGGCGGGCATCGAGGCGCCGCTACGCATCTACGTGACCGAAAACCGCGACGGCACGGCGAGCCTGACCTACCGTTTGCCCAGCGCGGTGTTCGCGCCGTATGGCAGCCCCGACCTCGATCGCATGGCGAAAGAACTCGATGGTGTCTTCCGAAGCATCGTCAGCGATGCCGCCGGCAAGTGAGCACACGCCTCGTGGCGGCGGGCACGCACAGGGTGCGGTCATCGCGGTTGCAGGGGTGCTCGCGGGCGCGGTGCTCCTGTGGTTGCCGGCGGCGGGCTGGAGAATGCCGGCATTGTTCTCGCTCGGCATTCTCTTCGGGCTGGTCCTCTACGTAACGGCTTTCGGTTTCACCGCCGCGTATCGCGAGTTCCTCGTGCAGCGCGAGACTGGCGCGGTCCGTGCGCAGCTTTTTCTCCTGGCGGTGACCACAGTTCTTTTCGCGCCGGTGCTCGCATCGGGAGCGGTGTGGGGGCGTGAGGTCGTCGGCGCTGTCGCCCCGGTGGGTGTGCCCGTCGCGATTGGCGCTTTCGTCTTCGGCATCGGGATGCAGCTCGCCGGCGGCTGCGGCTCCGGCACGCTCTACACTGCAGGCGGCGGCAGTCCGAGAATGGTGGCGGTGCTGGCGGCGTTCTGCGGTGGATCGTTCCTCGCAAGCCTGCACATGCCATGGTGGGGGCGACTGCCGGAATGGGGGGAAGTCTCTCTCGGGGCGATGCTGGGATGGCCCGCCGCGATTGCGGTGCAGCTCACTGTGCTCGCGCTTGCGTGGGCCGCTCTTGGGCGGATTGCGCGGTCGCAAAAGGATGATCCGGGTGGCGCCTCCCGCAAGGCCGCGCGGCAACGATCGCTCGTGATCGGCGCGCTGCTGCTCTCCGTGCTCAGCCTGGTCATGCTCGTGGTCGCCGGCCATCCATGGTCGATCACATGGGCTTTCACGCTATGGGGCGCCAAGGCGGCGCTGCTGCTTGGATGGGATCCCGCCACCGCGGCGTTCTGGAGTGGCGGCTTCCAGGAAGCGGCCCTGGCGAATGGAATTTTTGACGACGTCACATCGGTCATGGACATCGGCATCATGCTGGGCGCGCTGGCAGCTGCGGGCGCCGCCGGTCGGTTTGCCCCAAGGCTCGCCCTCTCCGGGCGCTCGCTGGCGGCGGCGGTGCTGGGCGGGCTCGCTATGGGATACGGCGCGCGCATCGCCTACGGCTGCAACATCGGGGCGTTCTACTCGGGCGTCGCCTCGACGAGCCTGCATGGGTGGTTGTGGATCATCACCGCGCTCGCGGGCTGCTGGGTGGGCATACGCATGCGGCCCTGGTTCGGGCTCGAGAACCGGAGCGCACCCGAAGCGGTCTAAAGCACACCACTACAGCCACG
>JAQBFV010000226.1:0-25165 GCA_032123035.1 Betaproteobacteria bacterium
CGCGATGAGCGCGAGAATCACGTCCTTGGCGAACACGCCCTCGCCCAGCGCCCCGTCGATGGTTACTCGCAGCGTCTTCGGGCGCCGCTGCCATAACGTCTGGGTGGCCATCACGTGCGTCATTTCGGATGCGCCGATGCCGAAGGCGATGCAACCGAACGCGCCATGGGTCGAGGTGTGCGAATCGGCACCCACCATAAGCAGTCCGGGCTGCGTGATGCCCTGCTCGGGCGGCACGATGTGGAGGATCCCCTGGCGCGGATCGTCAATTCCAAACAACGTGATGCCGTGACGCTTCGTGTTCTTCTCGAGATTGATGACCATGTTGCGAATCTCGGGATTCGCAATGCCGTCGACGCCTTTCTCTCGGCCGTGCGTCGGAACGTAATGGTCATTGAAAGCAAACACCTGTTCCGGCCGGCGCACGCCGTGCTGCCTGGCATCGAGCATCCGAAACGCGTGCGACGAGCCCTCATGGAACAGCGCCCGGTCGACGTAGAGCAGCAGCTCGCCTTCCTCCTCGGCGATCACGTGCCGGTCCCAGATCTTCTCGAACATCGTTCTGGAACTCATGCCCTTTGCTCCGTGGCGTTGGCGGCGATACCCTTCACCAACCTTCGATGAGGTGCGCGGCCGCTGGCGTTGCGCCACGCTCGACCCGCTTCACGAGGTCGGACATACGGCCATGCAAAGCAGCATCGACGCCGATCTCTGCGCCGCGCGCAGCAATGTAGCCGTTGATGAAATCGGTTTCCGTGCGGCGTCCCTTGGCGATATCCTGCGCCATCGATGGGCGCTGATCGTCTGCGCGCTTCTTCGCGCCTTCGAGCAGGATGTCGGTGATCTCGGATAGCGCATCTTTGTAGCCCTCACCGGCGCGCGCGAGGACCTCGGGCTCCATGCCCAGCATCCGCTCCAGCGAGTATCCCAGCGCCTGGCCTACGCGGACCGATTGGCTGCCGAGCCGGATCGAGAGCCAGCGCGGCCCCTCCGAGGTGTCGCGCTGGTTGCCATAGAGGCCGGTGGCGGCAGAGAGCCCGTTGCGCATCGAGTTGATCACGAGCTTTGACCAGCGCTCGCCCCACAGGTTGGCCGTCGCCTTCGAGCTATCGACGCTACGCAACAGCTCCACCACCTCCTGCACCCGGGGCGTGATTCGGCCATGCGGCTCACCCGCGCGGAACACCGTGTGGCGCTCACCGCCCATCGGCACGGTCCTTTTGATGCGGCCGGGCTCGTAGAGCTCCGAGGCGATGAGGCTCGCGATACAACCCATCGTCCGGCCCCACCCGACCAGCGCTGCGATACGCTCTTCGTTGATGCAGTTCTGCAACGACACCACGAATCCGTCGGCGGCCAGATACTGCCGGATGAGCAGCGTGGCCCATTCGGTGTCGTACGATTTCACGCACACGAATGCGATATCGACGGGCCGCTCCCGGGACAGCTGCTGCACGTCAGTGATGTGCAGGGCGTTGACCTTTACCGTGTGCCGCTCCGCGTCAGTGACGCCGGAGAGCTCGAGCCCGTGCGTGCGCATGCGCTCGACGTGCTCGGGCCAGGCGTCGATGAGCGTTACATCATGACCTGCACGCGTCAGGTGGCCGCCAACGTAGCCGCCGATCGCGCCGGCACCCACGAAAACTATCCTCTTTCCCATTTTCTAACCTCAACCCCAAAGAAGCTTCACCGCAAAGACGCTAAGACGCAAAGTCAGCGCAAAGAAGATTTCTATTCTGAATCGCTTTGCGACCCCTTGGCGCCTTTGCGCCTCTGCGGTTTAGGGTCTTTGTAGTTTTTCGATGATGGCGGCAGTCATCGCCTGCGTGCCCGCGCTGCCGCCAAGATCCGGCGTGACCGCGCGTTTCTCCTTGAGCACCTGGGCCAGGGCCCGCGCGATGCGATCGGCCGCCGCTGCCTCTTCGATATGGCGCAGCATCATCACGGCCGAGAGGATCGACGCCATCGGATTGGCAACATCCTTCCCGGCAAGGTCGGGTGCAGTGCCATGCACGGCCTCAAAGGTGGCATAGTCGGTGCCAAAGTTCGCGCCCGGCGCGACGCCGAGTCCGCCCACCAGCCCCGCTGCGAGATCGGAGATGATGTCGCCGTAGAGATTCGGCAGCAGCAGGCAGTCATAGTCCTCCGGCCGCATCACCAGATCCATGCACAAGGCATCCACGACGCGCTGGTCGGCCAGGATGTCGGGGCGTCCCTTGGCGAGGCTCTGGGCGGTCTTCAGGAACAAGCCGTCGGTCATCTTCATCACGTTGGCTTTGTGCCCGATGGTGAGGCGGCGCCGGCCGAGGCGTTGCATGTAGTCGAGAGCAAAGCGTGTGACGCGCTCGGTACCGCGTTCGGAGATGATCTTGATGGCCTCTGCGGTGCCCTCGTCGATCATGCGCTCGACGCCAACGTAGAGGTCCTCGCTGTTCTCGCGGAAGATGACCAGGTCCACCTTCTCGTAGCGTGAAGGGATACCCGGATAATTCTTGATCGGGCGCACGGCCACAAACAATCCCAGCTCGCGCCGCAACGCGATCGAGATGGTCGGATAAGTCCGCTTTGCGCTGCCCGCCGGCGCATCGTTGCGCTCGATCGTGACCCGGTAGTCGCCACCGAACGGGGTCTGGGTCGGACCCTTCAAGGCAATGCCGGTTGCTTCGATGGAGTCGAACACGGCGCGCGGCAGCGGCGTGCCGTGCTCGCGTTCTGCACGCTGTCCCGCAATAACCTCTTCGAAGGCCACTGCGGCACCCGAAGCCTCCACGACCACACGCGCGGCCGCGATCACCTCTGGACCGATGCCATCGCCTGGTATCAGCGTAATCCGTCGCATGGAAATCAGGCCGCCTTTGATTCTCGATTCGAGCCTTGCGCCGACGGCGTGGTGCCGCCGAAGGCCTCGCCGGCGATTTTACCGAATTCCTCCATTGCCGTGTTGCCGCCGGCGTCACCCGGACGGGCGCGGCGCTACATCTGCTTGCGATACTCGGCCGGATCGATACGCGCTTCGATGAGCGTGAAACGCGAGGATTTTAAAGCGGTGCGGGCCGCCTTGGTGAGTTCCTTGACGCTGCTCACAACATGGCCGTTCCCGCCGTAAGCCCGCGCAAGTGCCGCATAGTCCGGGCTGCCCGTCACCACGCCGCTTTCCGGCAGCTTCATGCGCTCCTGCTTCAACTTGATCAGCGACAGCGTATCGTCGCGAAACACGACGATTGTGACGGCGAGCTTGTGAAACGCAAGCAGCGCCAGTTCCCCGATCACCATATCCAGTCCGGCCTCCCCCATCATGGCGAGCACGGGGCGCCGCGGAAAGATCAGCTTCGCGGCAATCGCTGCGGGAAGGCCGTAGCCCATCGAGCCCAGGCCATTCGACTGCAGCATGCGGCGCGGCTCGTACGCCTCCCAGACATGATTGATGAGGATTCGGTGGGATCCCGTGTCTACCGTCGCGAGCGTGTTGCGCGGGAATATGCTGCGCAGCGTCGATACCACCTGAAATGGCCCCAGCCGCCGGGCCGGCCGATGCGCAATCGCCGTGCGCACGGCATCACGGTGGGCCGCGAGTTCGCCGTCGGGCCAGCGGCGCGGGGCTCGCTTGGGTGCCCCCGCTGCAAGCTGGCGCAAAGCCTCCGCGATGCTGCCGATGCAGTCGATCGAGCACTGATAGACATGGTGTGTATTGGCAACCAGGTCGATATTCACAGTGCGCTTGGTTGCATCCCACGGTGCCATCCAGTCGGCCCTGAGCTCCACGGGGTCGAAACCGATCGTCAGAATCAGGTCTGCGTCGTGCACCTGCTCCATGTGTATGCGGTCCACGACCGGTGACAAGCCGGTCCCGCCGAGTGCAAGGCGATGGTCCTCGGGAATGACGCCCTTCGCCTTATACGTCGTCATGACCGGCACCCGCCACCGCTCCACGAAGCGCTTGAGGTCTGCGGCCGCGCCGTCCAACTGCACGCCCACACCGACCAGAGCAAGCGGTTTGCGGGCGCGCTCGAGCCAGTTTCGCACCTTCCCCCAATTCGCCGCACCGGGTGCAGTCGGAATTTGCGCAGGTGCGAAGCGCCGGCCGGCCGGTGGTTGTTGTGCCGTCGCTACGTCAGTCGGCAGATTGAAATGCACCGGCCCTGGCAGGGGCGTCTGCGCAATCGCGATACCCTTCTCTACCTGCGCGGACGCGCCCGCGGCTGCGATCATCGTCGACCACTTGACGATCGGCCTCATCACCTCGCATTGATCGATGATCTGGTGTGTGAAGACCGGCTTCAGCGCGGTGGCGATCTCGCCCGTGATCAAAATCAGCGCCGAACGGTCGAGCAGCGCCTGCGCAACCGGCGTGACCGCATTGGTGAAACCAGGCCCAAGCGTCGCGACCAGCACGCCGGGCTTTCCAGTCAACTGGAAGCTCGCCTCGGCCATAAAACCGGCGCCGAGTTCCTGCTTGGTAAGCACAAAGCGGATACCAGCCTTGCGGAAGGCTTCCAGCAGATCAAGGACCTCTCCACCCGGAATACCGAAAGCGTAACGCACGCCTGCCGCCTTCAGCGCTTGAGCGATGATGTCAGCAGTTCTCGGCAAGGGAGATTCTCCTCTCCTGAGCGCGGCAGATTCCGGGTTAACTTCGGCAGCCAACGCGATGGGCCGCGATGCTAACACACGGCGCAGCGGCATCCTGCCCTACAGGCTGCGCGAGTTCCTCGCGGCAGAGTACAATTGCTGACAGTCGGCACTTTACCGGGCGCCGGTTCCCTTCCAGGCCGGTGTTCACAAGACGCCGGCCTGTTTCTTTAAGTTCTTGTTTATAATGGTCCGCGCCAGGTCAGCCATGCCCACGCCCGCTCAATCGACACCCTCCGGCCGCGCGTCTGCGCTCGAGCGCATACGCTCCGCGGTCGGCGTTCAGGGCATCCTCACTGAGGCGGGCGACCTCGAGCCGTACGTGGTCGACTGGCGCGGTTTCTACCGCGGCACAACGCCAGCGGTCGTGCGCCCAGCGAGCACTGCTGAGGCTGCCGCGGTCGTGAAGATCTGCGCCGAAACACGCATCCCGATCGTTCCCCAGGGGGGCAATACTGGAATGTGCGGTGCGGCGACACCGTCTCCCGCGGGCGACCAAATCATCTTGTCCTTGGGCCGCATGAACCGGGTCCGTGAGGTCGACGCGCTCAACAATACGCTCACAGCCGATGCGGGCTGCATCCTTGCGAACATCCAGCAGGCCGCCCTGGACGTTGACCGCCTGTTTCCGCTGAGCCTCGGCGCCGAAGGTAGCTGCCAGATCGGCGGCAATCTTGCCACCAATGCCGGCGGCGTCAACGTCCTGCGCTACGGCAATGCCCGCGATCTCACGCTCGGCCTGGAAGTTGTCCTGCCGGATGGCCGTGTTTGGAACGGCCTGCGCGGATTACGCAAAGACAACACCGGCTACGATCTCAAGGACGTCTTCGTGGGATCGGAGGGCACGCTCGGTATTATCACGGCTGCGGTGCTGAAACTTTTTCCACGGCCGCGCACCGTCGTGACCGCGCTGGCTGCCGTGCCGGATCCGGTGGCGGCGGTTGCGCTGTTGGGCCTGCTGCGTGGCGAATGCGGCGAATCCATCAGCGCATTCGAGCTGATTTCGCGGCTATGCCTTGACCTCGTCTTCAATCATATTCCCGACACGCGTGATCCGTTTGCCGGCCCGCACAGGTGGTACGTGCTGACGGAGCTCGCTGACGCAAATGAGCAAGGACCGCTCCGCGCCGCCTTCGAACGCGCGATGGCCCTCGCGGTGGAACGCGGCCTGGTCGTCGATGCCGTCATCGCTGGCGCCGAGTCGCAACGCCACTCGCTGTGGCGCATGCGGGAATCGATCCCCGAGGCCTCGCGCGCGGAAGGGATGCTCTATCGCCATGACATTTCGGTGTCGGTGAGCCGCATCCCCGATTTCATCTCGACCGCCGAAGCTGCGCTCGAACGCGCCTTTCCGGGTGTGCGTATCATCTGCTTCGGCCACCTGGGTGACGGCAATCTCCATTACAACGCCTTTGTCGCCGGGCGGCGCCGGGACAATCCAGCCGATCGCGACGCCACCGATGTAAACCGTGTCGTCTACGACGTCGTGCATCGGTTCGGCGGGAGTTTCAGCGCCGAGCATGGTATCGGGCAATCCAAGCGCGGGGAGCTCGCACTCTACAAGAGCGCGGTGGAACTCGAGCTGATGCGAATGCTCAAACGCACCATGGATCCCGACGGCATCATGAATCCAGGGAAAGTGCTTCCCGACTCAGTGCATGATTAATGGCCAGCGCGGGCACTTTCCCTTAGGAAAAGGATTAAGGCGTGAGCGACAAATCTGATCAGAACCCGAGATCTGCGATGCTCGACAAGGTGGTCAAGACTGACGCCGACTGGCGTAAGGCGCTCACGCCTGAGCAGTTTCACGTCGCCCGGGGAAAGGGCACGGAACACGCGTTTAGCGGCGCGTACTGGGACAACCACGAGCCCGGCGTCTATCGCTGCGTGTGCTGCGACGCCGAGCTGTTCAAGTCCGATCACAAGTTCGATTCCGGCACTGGTTGGCCCAGCTTCTGGCAACCGATGAAAGCAGAAAATGTCGCAACGGAGGACGATTACAGCTCCCTCATGCGCCGGACCGAGGCGCTGTGCAGCCGCTGCGATGCGCATCTTGGCCACGTCTTCGAGGATGGCCCCGACCCGACCGGACTGCGTTACTGCATAAATTCGGCCTCCCTCAAGTTTGAGAAGGTGTGAGTGGTGATCCGAATTCGGCTGGCCGACGCGCGGGTTCTGGTCCAATCACCATTCACTATTCACCATTCACGCGCGAAGCGGGATAATACGCGCCCATGAAGTTCCTGTTCGATGCGTTTCCGGTCATCCTGTTCTTCGCGGCTTTCAAGCTGTACGACATCTACGTCGCTACCGCGGTCGCAATGGCCGCCTCCATCGTCCAGATCGGCTGGGTGTGGCTGCGCCATCGCAAAGTGGACAAAATGCTTTGGGTCAGCCTGGGCGTTATCCTGGTCTTCGGCAGCGCGACGCTGTTGCTGCACGACGAGATGTTCATCAAGTGGAAGCCGACCGTCCTCTACTGGTTGTTTGCCGGGACGCTGGCCATCGCCGCGGCGTGGTTCAAGAAGAACCTCATCCGGTCCATGCTCGGGGATCAGGTCACAATGCCGGATATTGTCTGGACCAAGCTACTGGTCAGCTGGATCGGTTTTTTCGCCTTCATGGGCGCCCTCAACCTGCTCGTCGCCTACAATTATTCAACCGATGACTGGGTGAACTTCAAGCTTTTCGGCGGTATCGGACTGATGCTCGTGTTCGTGGTGCTGCAGGCGTTGCTGCTCGCCCGTTACGTCGAGGAAAAAGCCAAGTGATACGATGCCTGAAGCAGGAATGCTCTACGTGATGAGCGTCATCCAGAAAATGGAGCAGCACCTTGCCGCGCTCGAACCGGAGTCGATCGAGATAGCGGATGAGTCAGGCCAGCACATCGGCCACGAAGGGGCCAAGGGGGGGGGTGGGCACTATCAGCTCGTCATCGTGTCTCCCCAGTTTTCCGGAAAGCCGTTACAACAGCGCCACCGCATGATTTACCTAGCGCTCGGACCGATGATGAAGAGCGAGATCCACGCGCTCGCGATTCGTGCCTACGCGCCGGACGAAATCTGACTTTCTCTAATAAAAAGGAAACCCGATGAAACGCCCTTTCGCCACCTTTGCGCTGGTGCTGGCCACTGCCACCGTCGCGACCGTAGCCGTAGCCCAGAACAAGCCGGCCGCCACGGTAAACGGCGTTCCCATCCCGCAGTACCGTCTCGATGCCGCGGTGCAGGCCGGGGTCGCCCAGGGTCAGCCCGACACGCCGCGGCTTCGCCAAAGTGTCCGCCAGGCCATTATCAACCAGGAGATCATCGCGCAAGAAGCCGTTCGCCAGGGCATAGACAAGCAGCCCGGTGTCGCCGCGAGTCTCGAGCTCTTCCGCGTGAGGGCCCTGGCTCAAGCGTATTTTCAGGACTACTTCAGCAAGCATCCGATCTCGCCGGAAGCGCTTCAGCAGGAATACGAACGGATCAAGCCCGAGCTCGCGACCAAGGAGTACCGGGCGCGCCACATTCTCGTCAACGGCGAGGACGAAGCGAAGGACATCATCACGCAGATCAACGCTGGCGGCAGCTTCGAAAAACTGGCTGCCGAAAAATCCAAGGACCCCGGCAGCAAGGGCCGCGGCGGCGACCTCGACTGGAGCCCCGCCTCACGCTACGTGAAGCCGTTTGGTAATGCCCTCGTCAACCTCAAAAAGGGCCAAATGACCGAGGCGCCGGTCAAGACCGATTTCGGCTGGCATGTGATCCGTCTTGACGACGAGCGCGTCGCCCGTATGCCGAGCTTCGAGGAAGCCAAGCCCACGCTGGAGCGCAACCTGCAACGCCAGATGGTCCAGAAGGTGATCGCCGATCTGCGCGCCAAGGCAAAAATCCAATAATCCCCGTGATGGGTGATGCGTAAGCGGAGCCGACTTGTGGTGTAGCGGATCCCGGACAACTGGATCGCGCTTGTAGAGTTGATCGAGTTCCTCTTCCGAATTGAACGGCCCATCGGTTTGATCGGCAACTCAACGGTTTTCCTTCCGCCTTCCGCCTTCCGCCTTCTGACTTGGTGTTACCCTACCCACCGCCGTGCGTTGCGGAACATGCGCAGCCACGGACCATTCTCGCCCCAGCCCTCCGGGTGCCACGAATGCTGAACGGTCCGGAACATGCGCTCCGGATGCGGCATCAGAATGGTAAAGCGCCCGTCCGGGGTGGTGAGTCCGGCGATGCCGCCGGGAGAGCCGTTCGGATTGTACGGATAGGTCTCGGTTGCCGTGCCACGGTTGTTCACGAAACGCAGCGCCACGAGCGGGTCGGCGGCAGCTTGCGCCCTCTCATTTGCAAACTCGGCGTAACCTTCGCCGTGCGCCACCGCAACCGGCAAACGGCTCCCGGCCATTCCCTCCAAGAACAGGGAGGACGAGCGCTGCACCGCAAGCATCACCACCCGCGCTTCGAACTGCTCCGAGCGGTTGCGCACGAAGTGCGGCCATGCGGTCGCGCCGGGAATGAGCTCATGCAGGTTGCTCATCATCTGGCAGCCGTTGCACACGCCCAAAGCGAAGGTATCGGTGCGCTTGAAGAAGACCTCGAACTCGTCGCGCGCGCGCGCGTTGAACAGGATGGACTTGGCCCAGCCCTCGCCGGCGCCCAGCACATCGCCGTAGGAAAACCCCCCGCAGGCGGCAAAGCCCTTGAAGTGCGCCAGGCTCACTCGACCGGCAATGACATCGCTCATGTGGACATCGACAGCGCTGAAGCCCGCGCGGTCAAAGGCAGCCGCCATTTCGACCTGCCCATTGACGCCCTGCTCGCGCAGGACCGCGATTCCCGGCCGGGCACCGCGGCTCACGAAAGGCGCGGCAACGTCCTGCGTGGGATCGAAGCTGAGCGTCGCATGCAACCCCGGGTCATCGCCGTCCAGCAGCCGGTCATATTCCTCCTGCGCACATTCGGGGTTGTCCCGCAGCCTCTGCAAGTGGTAGCTCGTCTCTGACCAAGCGCGGTGAAGATCGCCGCGCTCTTCACGCAAGATCTCCTTGCCTCCTACGGCGATGCTGAGCGAATCATCTTGATTCAGGGTGCCGATCGCATCCAGGCCGTGCTCCAGGCCCGATTCCGAAAACGCCTTCCGCACTTCGGGTAGATCAGCCTTGCGGACCTGGATAACGGCCCCAAGCTCCTCATTGAATAGAAACTCCATCGCGGACTTGCCTGGAGGCAACGTATCGAATTGGAGCGAAGCTCCAATTCGACCGGCGAACATCATTTCGCATACCGTCGCGAGCAGTCCGCCATCCGAGCGGTCGTGATAGGCGAGCAACCTGCCTTCGCGGTTCAACCGCTGCACTGCTGCAAAAAAAGCTCCGAGCTGCCCCGGATCCACGTCCGGCGCGGTGTCGCCAACCTGCCCGTGGACCTGTGCGAGCGCCGACCCCCCCAACCGGCAACGCTTCATCCCAAGATCGATCAACACCAGGTCGGTCTCTCCGCAATCGGTCCTCAATTGCGGCGTGAGCGTCGCGCGCACGTCGGGTACCGGTGCGAAGGCAGAGATGATGAGTGAGAGCGGCGCAGTGACTTCTTTGCGCGTGCCGTCCTCCTCCCATGCCGTTTTCATGGACAGGCTGTCCTTGCCCACGGGAATGCTCACACCGAGCGCCGGGCATAGTTCCATCGCGACCGCGCGCACCGTATCGAACAGCGCAGCGTCCTCGCCCGGGTGCCCCGCTGCCGCCATCCAATTCGCAGAGAGCTTGATATCCCCGATGTCAGCTATGGGCGCGGCGGCGATATTGGTGATGGCCTCGCCGATCGCCATCCGTCCCGAGGCTTCCGGACTGACCAGCGCAAGTTGCGTGCGCTCGCCCATGGCAAAGGCCTCGCCGCGATAAGTATCGAACCCGAGCAAGGTCACCGCTGCATCCGCGACCGGGACCTGCCACGGGCCGACCATCTGGTCGCGCGCCGTGAGGCCGCCGACCGTGCGATCGCCGATGGTGATGAGAAACGTCTTGTCGGCAACCGCAGGCAGGCGCAGCACCCGATAAACCGCATCGCGCAGATCAATTTCCGAAATCTCGAATGGCGGCAACTCCCGCGCCTCGTGCGTGATATCGCGCGTCATTTTCGGCGGCTTGCCAAGCAGGACGGAAAGTTCCATGTCAACCGGGTCGTTGCCGAACACCGGATCCGTCACGACGAGCCGGCCTTCGGCCGTCGCGGTGCCCACCACGGCAAAGGGGCAGCGCTCGCGCTCGCAGATTGCCCGGAAGCGCTCGAGATCGTGCGGCGCGACCGCCAGCACGTAGCGCTCCTGCGCCTCGTTGCACCAGATCTGCAGCGGCGACATCCCCGGCTCCTCATTCGGAACCTTGCGCAGATCGAGCTCCCCGCCCCGTCCGGCCGAATGCACCAACTCCGGCAGCGCGTTCGAGAGGCCGCCGGCGCCGACGTCGTGAATCGAGAGAATCGGATTCGCGCCGCCCAGCGCACAGCACCGGTCGATGACCTCCTGCGCCCGACGCTCGATCTCGGCGTTGCCGCGCTGGACCGAGTCGAAGTCGAGGTCCTCCAGGTTCACGCCGGTATCCATGCTCGATGCCGCGCCGCCGCCGAGGCCGATCAACATGCCCGGTCCTCCCAGTTGCACCAGCAAGGCGCCCGCAGCGAACGGCTGCTTCATTGCGTGCTCCGCCGCGAGGTTGCCGACACCGCCGGCGATCATGATCGGCTTGTGGTAGCCGCGCATGGCCCCCGCCACGCACTGCTCAAACGTGCGGAAATAGCCAGCCAAGTTCGGCCGGCCGAACTCGTTGTTGAACGACGCACCCCCGATCGGGCCCTCGAGCATGATCTGCAGCGCCGACGCAATGCGACGCGGGCGCCCATAGCCGTCTTTTTCCCACGGTTGCACGAAGCCGGGTATGCGCAGGTTTGACACGGTGAAGCCGGTCAGTCCGGCCTTGGGCTTCGCGCCGCGCCCGGTGGCCCCCTCGTCGCGGATCTCTCCGCCCGCCCCCGTGGCCGCGCCAGGAAACGGGGAGATCGCCGTGGGATGGTTGTGCGTCTCGACCTTCATCACGGTGTGGGTGAGCCCCTGTGTATAGCGGTATTCGCCCCCCTCACCAGGATAAAAGCGCGCGATCCGGGCGCCTTCCATCACTGCCGCGTTGTCGGAGTACGCCACCACGGTGCCGCGCGGGTGCTTCTGATGGGTGGTGCGGATCATGCCGAAGAGCGAAAGCTCCTGCGGCCGCCCGTCGATGACCCAACTGGCATTGAAGATTTTGTGCCGGCAGTGCTCGGAATTTGCCTGCGCGAACATCATCAGCTCGACATCGGTGGGATTGCGTGCCATGCGGGAAAATTGCGCCGCAAGATACGCAATCTCGTCCTCCGAGAGTGCCAGCCCCATTTCCCGGTTGGCGCGTTCGAGGGCAGCCACACCCCCATCCATAATGTCCACGGTCGCGAGCGGTTTCGGCTCGAAATGCTCGAACAATCGGGCGGCATCCTCAAGGGAGTCGAGCACTGTCTCCGTCATACGATCATGAATCAGGGGTGCCAATGCCGCCCGATCATTTGCAGAAACGGGCAGACCATCCCGTGTCGAGATGAAGTACGCCACGCCACGCTCGATGCGCTGCACGGCCTCGAGACCGCAGTGCCGCGCGATGTCCGACGCCTTCGAGGACCACGGTGAGAGGGTGCCGATGCGCGGCACGACGAGCATGAGCTCACCGCGGGCTTCGCCCGTCACCTGCGCCGGACCGTAGGTCAGGACGCGTTCGAGACGCGCCGCCTCATCGATTGAAAGAGGACGCCCGGCCTCTACGAAATGCCAGAACTCGGCGTGAATGCCCGAGACGTTCGGTACGGCGGCGGTGCAGGAAGCAGCGAGCTTGCGAAGGCGAAAGGCTGAGAGTGCGTTCCGCCCTCTCAGCCTGAGAAATTGCGACATGTCGCGGGTTCAGGCTTGCTAAGGGCTAATGTTACACCAAATCGCCCCGCGTCGCAGCGGCCGCGGGACGATTCACGTTAAACTACGGGTACTTATGAAGCTCCATCTCAGCCACGGCGCGCCGGTCTATCTGACGGCGGATGTGCGCGCGATTGAACTGGCTGCGGCTACTGCCCCCGATCCTCCGTCACTTATGGAGCGTGCAGGCCTGGCCGCGGCCGAGCTCGCCCGCGAATTCGCGGGTGGGAACGGCAAGCCCGTGCTGGTCGTTGCAGGTCCTGGCAACAACGGAGGTGACGCCTTTGTCGTCGCGCGCTATCTCAAACAGTGGTGGTTCAACGTAACGGTCGTCTTCGCGGGCGATGAAGGCAAGTTGTCGAACGATGCAAGCCGGGCATTGCGAGCCTGGCGCACCGCTGGCGGCGCCACCCAGCCGGATCTGCCTGACTCCAGCGACTGGGGACTCGTCGTAGATGGCATTTTCGGCATCGGCCTCGAGCGCGATGTCGGCGGCCGTTACGCGGAGTGGATTGCCGCCATCAACGCTGTAACTGCGCCCGTGCTGGCGCTCGATACACCGAGCGGATTGCATTCCGACAGCGGTCAGGTCATGGGTGCTGCGGTGCTTGCCGATCACACTGTGACGTTCATCGCCCTCAAACCGGGGTTGCTTACGCGCAACGGCCCGGACCATTGCGGCGAGTTGCACCTGAGGACGCTCGGTCTCGATTTCGAGTCGGTGCGGCCGGCCAGCGGTTTCGTGATCAGCCGCGATGTACTGAAAACCGCGCTCAAGCCGCGCCGCTACGACACCCACAAGGGCGACTACGGCAGCATCGGCGTGATCGGCGGCGATCACGGCATGGTCGGAGCAGCGCTGCTCGCTGCGCGCGCAGCGCTTAAATCAGGAGCCGGGCGGGTCTATGTTGGGACACTGGCACGCGAGACGCTCCTCGTTGATCCCCAACAGCCCGAGCTGATGATTCGCAGCGCCGATGAAGTGCTGAAGCTCGGTCACCTCGATTGCCTTGCCGTTGGGCCCGGCCTGGGTCAAGCGCCGGACGCGGCCTTCTACCTTGGGATCGCTTTGGAATCGCCGCTTCCGCTAATCCTCGACGCCGATGCGCTGAATCTCGTCGGTGCGGACCCGGGCCTCGCGAGGCAGACAACCGCACGCAAAGCCGCGACGCTCTTGACGCCCCATCCGGCCGAGGCTGCGCGTCTGCTCGGTATCACGACGCGCGACGTACAACACGACAGAGTTGCCGCCGCCCGGACCCTCGCCGCCCGGTTCAATGCCTTTGCCGTTCTCAAAGGCGCCGGCAGCATCTGCGCGTTCCCCGACGGCACCTGGCGCGTGAATACGTCGGGCAACCCCGGCATGGCTAGCGCCGGCATGGGGGATGTTCTGACGGGGATCATCGCTGCCCTTCTCGCCCAGGGTACGGACGCGAAAACCGCATTGCTCGCGGGTGTGTTCCTTCACGGCGCGGCGGCTGACGCCCTGGTTGAGGCCGGCTGCGGACCCGTGGGGCTCGCCGCCGGCGAGTTGATTGATGCAGCGCGCACGCTGCTCAATAAATCCGTGATTCGTGATTCGTGATTCGTGAATCGTGAATCGAGTCTAGCTTTGTTTTTATTTGCGCCTAGCGGCGGTTCTTAACGTGTCGAATCACGATTCACGGTTTTGAGGCGTCGCCATTGGTCTCGCCGAACTCCGCTTCGCTCATCGCGTAAACGACGCGAACCCGCTCGTTCCGGGCGAGTTCGAGCAGCTTCTCGGCCTGCGCACGCGGGACCAGGAATTCGACCTCCACCGTCAGGTCCCCCGCCAACTCGAAGAAATGCTGCTCGTGGAGGACGCCGTGCCGACCGTAGCCGGCGATCGCCCGAAAGGCCGAGCCCCCGTGCACACCCAGCTTCTTCGCTCTCTCCAGAAGCCACTCGTACAGCAGAATGCCGCCATGCTTGTGGTTTTCGTGCATGTAGAAACGCAGGTAGGTCCCCTTCATGGCTCACCTCAGTAGTAACCGTGCCGCGCCAATCCCGGCCAGCGTCATCAGCAGCGAGCCGGCCAGATGCGCGAAGATCAGGGCCGCCGCCCAACCCCACTGCTGCCGTGCGACGAGCGCCACGGTCTCCGCAGAAAAAGTCGAGAATGTCGTCAAGGCGCCAAGAAAGCCGGTCACGACCAGCAGGCGCATCTCCGGCGGCAACGATTCGAAGTGGGACAGCATGCCCATGGTGATGCCGATAAGCAGGCCGCCCGTCAGGTTCGCCGCCAGCGTTCCCAGCGGCAACGTGGGGAAAACTGGATTGAAAAGAATGCCCAGGCCCCAGCGCGCCCAGGCGCCCAAAGCAGCCCCCGCGCCGACCGCAAGAAATCCGAGCCAACTCACGCTTTATCAACCCTTGAGCCGCCAGCGCTCCGCCGCGATGTCATCCGACGCGCGCGCTTCGACCCACCGTTCACCCGTTGCGGTCGTTTCCTTTTTCCAGAACGGTGCGCGCGTTTTCAGGTAGTCCATGATGAACTCGCAAGCAGCGAACGCGTGGCCGCGATGCTCGCCCGCCACGACGACGAGCACGATCTGGTCCTGCGGTTTGAGCCTGCCAATGCGGTGAACGACCAGGGCATCGAGCACGCGCCAGCGCCCACGCGCCTGCGTGACGATCTCCTCGATCGCGTGTTCCGTCATACCCGGGTAATGCTCGAGCGTCATCCCCGCGACCGCGTCGCCCTCGCTCACGTCGCGCACGATTCCGACGAAACTCGCAACCGCGCCAATCTTGGGATTACCACGCCGCAGCGCCGCAATCTCCGCGCTGACGTCGAAATCGGCAGTTTGGATCCGAACAGTCATCCGCTTAACCGAACATTAAAAACATTTGCCACAGAGAACACAGAGGTCACAGAGAAACAACATGAATCAGAATAAGCCATCCGTAACGCCTTCAGTCCGTCCTCTGTGTTCTCTGTGTTCTCTGTGATCTCTGTGGCTGCTTGGTCTCGGTGGTTTTCTAGCCGCCAGTGACGGGCGGAAAAAACGCGACCTCGTCACCATCCGTGACTGGCATGTTCCCGTGTACCATCGCCTGGTTTACCGCAGCGCGTACCGGTTTGCTCGGGGCCAGCTCCTGCTCCCACGCGCCGCCGCGCCCGATCAGAAGCGCGCGCAGGCCCTCGAGGTCCCGCACCTCAGCCGGCAAGGCGAGCTCTTCGGACTCCTTCTCGAGCGCCTCGCGCAAGCGAGCAAAGTAAAGAATCGTAATCATTATGTTATGAAGCTCTTAGTATGCCGCGCGCGGTCGCTCACGCCAACCCGATATGCCGCAACACAAAACCTGCGATGCCCTCGGCGTCATCGAGTTGGAACTGGGGCAGCGCCGTCGTCAGTTGCTGGTCGGACGCGATTGCGACGATATTGCTGTCCTCCGCATGCAGCATCGCGTCGCCTACACTCGCGCGATAGACCTCGAGCTTCGGAATCCGCTCGCGCTTGTAGCCCTCCACCAGCAGAAGATCGCACGGTGACATGCGCCGGATGTGCTCATCCAGGGAGGGCTCCTCCCTGCCGCGGAGCTCGTGCATCAGCGCCCAGCGCCGCGACGAGCTCACCAGCACTTCCGTGCAGCCGGCGTGTCGATGCCGATAGGAATCCTTCCCCGGCTGGTCGACGTCGAACCGGTGATGAGCGTGCTTGATGAGCGACACTCTGAGCCCGTGGGCGGTGAACCGCGGAATCAGTTTCTCGATCAACGTGGTCTTCCCGCTTCCCGACCACCCGGCAAATCCGAAGATTTTCATGTTCCTCCTGCCGGCATCATAACGGACATTCGTTATTCCCAGCTAGATATAACGATGCTTCGCGTGCTATCGTCCCTGGGTGGAACCGCAAACCCTCACCATCCTGTGTGCCGCGTTCTTCATCGTCGCCGTGTTTTACACGACGGTGGGCCACGCCGGCGCCTCCGGATACCTCGCGATGATGGCGCTGGTCGGGCTCGCGCCCGATGTCATGCGGCCGACCGCGCTGGCGCTCAATATCGTCGTCGCTGTGTTCACGGTCTACCGCTTTCGCAGGGCACGATTCTTCTCCTGGCCGGGCCTGTGGCCGTTCCTGCTCGGCTCAGCGCCATTCGCCGCCGTGGGAGGGATCCAGAGCCTGTCGCGCGGAACGTATTATGTGGCGATGGGCGTGGTTCTGCTGTTCGCAGCTTGCTATCTCGCCTGGCGCGCGTTCGGCCGGCGCGCCATCATGGAAGAACGCGTGGTGCGGGTCCGGAAAATTCCGGCGGTTTTCATTGGATGCATAATCGGTTTCGTTTCCGGCATCATCGGCGTCGGCGGTGGCATTTTCTTAAGCCCCGTCGTGCTGATTCTCGGCTGGGCGGGGCCAAGAACGGCCGCGGGGATCTCCGCGCCGTTCATCCTCGTGAACTCGGCAGTGGCGCTCTCTGCCGGTTCGCTGACCGTGCAAAAGCTTCCTGGCGAGCTGCCCTTGCTCGCAGCGGCGGCAATGGGCGGCGCCATTCTGGGCACCTGGCTGGGGCTTGAGCGGCTCAAGCAAAAGGGGCTCCTCGTCACGCTCGCCATTGTCATGTCGCTGGCGGGTGCAAAGCTGATCGTCACCGCTTGATTTAGCGGGGCCGGCGGACGGTCCCCCATCGCGCCGCCTTGCGCAGGTGCCTCGTGAATTGCCTGAGGTCGGACTGGATGGCCGCGGAGGCTTTGTTTTCCATACGGTGGAAGGCGTGCACCAGCTTCCGCCCGAAGTCGGTCACCCGCGCGCCGCCGCCCCGCCGTCCCCCGATCGCGGTCAGCACGACGGGCTGCGAGAAGCTGTCGTTCAACGCCTCGACGAGCTTCCACGCCCGGCGATAGGACATACCCATCGCCCGGGCTGCGGCGGAAATCGAGCCCGTTTCGTCGATATGGGATACAAGCGCGGCCTTGCCCGGCCCAATCGCGGGAAAATCCTTGGCGAGAATGCGCAGCGTGAGACCCGGGTAGCGCGGCATGCGACGAATTCTACCGCCGCCAACGATCCCTTGAGCAGCCCTACCTGCCGGACGCATTCGCGTTCGGGAAAAACAACTGCTGGCCGTTGACTTTGTAGTCG
Organism: Betaproteobacteria bacterium; assembly: GCA_032123035.1. Classification (GTDB taxonomy): domain Bacteria; phylum Pseudomonadota; class Gammaproteobacteria; order Burkholderiales; family SG8-41; genus SG8-41. The sequence goes on from JAQBFV010000226.1 coordinate 17,703, forward strand.
GCGATCGCGTTCTGCCCTTCCGGTGAGACGATCCAGTCGATGAACGCCCTGCCTGGGCCCTGTTTCACGTGTGGATGTCTCGCGGGATTGACCAGCATTACCCCGTACTGGTTGAACAAGCGCTTGTCCCCCTCCACCACGATTGCCAAATCGCCCTTGTTCTTGAAAGACAACCAGGTACCACGGTCGGTGAGTGCGTAGGCGTTCATTCCCGAGGCCGTATTCAGCGTCGCACCCATGCCCGAGCCGGTCTCGCGGTACCACCGGCCCTTGCCCTGTGTCGGATCAATTTTCGCGGCCTTCCATAGCCGGCGCTCAGCCGAGTGCGTACCGCTGCGGTCTCCGCGCGAGGCGAACGGCGCCTTCGCGTCGTGTATCTTGGTGAGCGTCGCGACCACGTCCTTCATGCCCGCGACCTTGGCCGGGTCAAACTTCGGCCCAACAATGACGAAGTCGTTGTACATGACATCGTGCCGGTTAACGAACCATCCTTGGGCGACCATTTTCAGCTCGGCATTCCGGTTGTGAACGAATACGACGTCACAGTCGCCCCGCTTACCCATGTCGAGCGCCTGGCCCGTGCCCTGCGCGACGACCCGGACATCGATCCCGGTTTTCTGTTTGAACATCGGCAGGATGTGCTTGAACAGCCCCGAGTTCTCGGTCGACGTTGTAGAGGCGACGGTGATGAACCGAGACTGCGAACTAACGACGCCTACACCCAAAAATAGAAACAATATTACTCTTACTAACAATGATATGTAACTCATTACTAAGGTAATTCCTCACGTATAAACGCATTGGCTTCCCGCGACGTGGGTGCCCGGAAAAATCCATCAACGGGTGCGCGCTCGACGAGTCGGCCGCCACTCAGGAACAGGATTTCATCGCCCAGGCGCCGCGCCTGGCCCAGGTTGTGGGTGCTCATAATGATCTTGGTGCCGGTGGCATGGATGGCACCGATAATGGATTCTACGTCCCGCATCGCGCCCGGATCCAAGTTGGCGGTCGGCTCGTCGAGGAACAGCACCTCGGGCCCCAGCGCCCAGGCACGTGCAAGCGCCAGGCGCTGCTGCTCTCCACCGGAGAGCATGCGTGCCGGACGCTCCGCCACCCCCGCCAGGCCTACCGCGTCGAGCACGTCGCGCGCCCGCAGCGCCCGCTCGCTAGCCGAAATCCCGGTGAGCTTGAGCCCGTAGACGACATTCGCGAACGCCGAGCGCCGCAGCATGACGGGCCGCTGAAATACCATCGCTTGCCGCCCGCCCTTGCCACCCCCCGCGCCGTGCCAGACGATCGTCCCGGCGCTCGGCTGCAACAGCCCGTGGCAAAGTCGCATCAGCACGCTCTTGCCCGCCCCGTTCGGGCCGAGAATGATCGTGCGCGGGCCGGCGCCAATGTCGGCCGAGACGCGGTCGATGAGCGTCCGGCCGTTGATCGCGAACGAAACCTCCCTCAGCTCAAGCGGCAACATCTGGGCGCTCTCAGCCGTGGCGGCGCAGTGCCGCCTCCCTGACCAGGTTCGCGGCGGCATTCACGACGATTACCAGGCCGACGAGGATGATCCCAAGCCCCAGCGCAAGCGGCAGGTCACCCTTGCTCGTCTCGAGTGCAATGGCTGTGGTCATCACTCGGGTGACCCCGTCAATGTTGCCACCCACAATCATCACAGCGCCCACCTCGGCTGCTGCCCGCCCGAAACCGGCCAGCATCACGGTTACCAGTGAAAAACGCGTGTCCCATAGCAGCGTAAGCGCCGCGTCCAGTCGGTTCGCACCCAGAGAGCGCAACTGTTCCTGGTACTCGACCCACGCATCCTCGATCGTCTGGCGCGAGAGGGCCGCGATGATCGGCGTCACCAGCACGGCCTGCGCGAAAATCATTGCACCCGGTGTGAACAGGATCCCGAAATCTCCCAACGGCCCGGCGCGCGAGAGCATCAAGTAGACCACCAGCCCCACCACCACCGGCGGCAGCCCCATCAGCGCATTGAGCAGCACGATGATCGACTGCCGGCCACGGAACCGCCCGACGGCAAGCGCAGCGCCCAGAGGAAATCCGACGACTGCGGCAATCACCACGGCCGCCAGGCTCACTTCGAGGCTCAACGTGACGATTTCGACCAGCTTGGCATCCAGCGCGCCAATGAGATCGAATGCTTGTGCAAATGCCCGGCTGAGATCGTTCATGGTCCCGGTAGCCCGACTCCAAGTAGGGGATTTTAAGAGAAATCCGCAGTGCGTTGAGTATCGCCGGAAAGCGGGCCCGGCGCCGGCTTCGGTTGCAGCGTGAATCCTGTAAAATTTCCCTTGGCGGCGACGATGCCGCCGTACGAGGTCACCCAGTGAATGATCCAGTGCAAACCATCCGCGAGCTGAGCTGCGCCGACGATTACGACCCGAATTCGATGCCGGTCGCGAAGGCGCGCGAGGTTATCGCGCGTTTTCTCGCGCCCGTGAGCACGACCGAGCGAGTCGCTGTGCGGGCCAGCCTCGGGCGCGTCCTGGCCGAGAACATCGTCTCTCCGCTCGACGTCCCCGCGCATGACAACTCCGCGATGGACGGCTACGCCGTGCGTTTGGCCGACCTGAAAGCTGACGGAGAGACTACGCTCAAAGTAGCCGGCAACGCGTTCGCAGGCACGCCGTTCGCAGGCGCCCTGCAGCCCGGCGAGTGCGTGCGCATCATGACGGGGGGCGTCGTCCCGGCGGGCGCCGACACCATCGTCATGCAAGAGCACGTCAAGGCCGCCGGGGACCGCGTCACGTTCGGGGCGGGTCACAAGAAAGGCCAGAATCTGCGCCGCGCGGGTGAAGATCTTGCCACCGGACAGTTGGCGCTCAATCGCGGGACCGAGCTACGGCCGGCCGAGATCGGCCTCATCGCCTCGCTCGGCATTGGGGAAGTGACGGTCTACCGCCGGGTGCGGGTCGCCTTCTTTTCGACCGGCGACGAGCTGGTCTCAATCGGTACCGTGCCGCAGGAAGGCCAGATTTACGACAGCAACCGCTATACGATCCACGGCATGCTGACGCGCCTCGGCTGCGAGGTGATCGACATGGGCGTGGTGCGCGATGATCCCAAGCTGCTCGAGCAGGCGTTCACGCAAGCCGCCGCCGCGGCCGATGTCGTGATCACCAGCGGCGGCGTTTCAGTGGGTGAAGCCGATTTCGTGAAGGACCTGCTCGACAAGATGGGCGAGGTCGTGTTCTGGAAGATCGCGATGAAGCCGGGCCGCCCCCTTGCCTACGGCAAGGTTGCTGGCGCCCATTTCTTTGGTCTGCCGGGAAACCCGGTATCCGTTATGGTGACGTTCTATCAGTTCGTGCGTGACGCGCTTCTCAAGCTTTCTGGCCGCGACCCTGTCCCCCCGTTACCCACATTCAAGGTGCCGTGCGTCTCAAGTCTTAAGAAGGCGCCCGGTCGCACGGAATTCCAGCGCGGCGTTCTTGAACGCGATCCGCACGGCACCTGGAGCGTGCGCGTGACGGGCGAACAGGGCTCCGGCGTCCTGCGTTCGATGTCGGAGGCCAATTGTTTCATCATTCTTCCGACCGAACAGGGCAACGTCTCCGCGGGTACGCTCGTCGAGGTCCAGGTCATGGATGGCCTGGTCTGAGTCCTCCAGAACACCGATGCATCGCGTTTATGATGGAGAAAGTCACATGACCGTCATCAAGCAGGACGATTTCATCCAGAGCATCGCCGATGCCTTCCAGTTCATCTCTATGTATCACCCCGTCGACTTCATCAAGGCAATGGCGGAGGCCTATGAGCACGAGCAGTCGCCGGGCGCGAAGAACGCCATCGCGCAGATCCTGATGAACTCGCGCATGTCTGCCGAGGGCCACCGTCCGGTTTGCCAGGACACGGGTATCGCCGTAGTCTTCATTAAGGCCGGCATGAACGTGCGCTGGGACGCGACGATGAGCGTGCAGGACATGGTGGATGAAGGCGTGCGGCGCGCCTACACCGACAAGGACAATCCGCTTCGCGGTTCCGTGCTGTCGGATCCCGATGGACAACGCAAGAACACGGGCGACAACACCCCGGCGGTCGTGCACATGGAGATCGTGCCCGGTGACCGTGTAGAGATAAAGCTGGCGGCCAAGGGCGGCGGCTCGGAGAGCAAGTCGCGCTTCGCCATTCTCAATCCGAGCGACGATGTCGTGGAATGGATCCTCGGCCAGGTGCCGACTATGGGCGGCGACTGGTGCCCGCCCGGGATGCTCGGCGTCGGCATCGGCGGCACGCCCGAGAAGGCAATGGTCATGGCCAAGGAATCGCTCATGGCACCCGTCGACCTCCATGAGCTGAAAAAGCGCGGGCCCAAGAATCGCGCTGAAGAGCTGCGCCTAGAGCTGCATGAAAAAGTGAACGCCCTCGGTATCGGCGCGCAGGGCCTCGGCGGGCTTACCGCGGTGCTCGATGTCAAGGTGCTCGATTACCCCACGCACGCCGTGATGAAGCCGGTTGCCATCGTGCCCAACTGCGCCGCGACGCGCCACGTCGAGTTCCACCTCGATGGCAGCGGCCCCGCCCGCTTCGAGGCGCCGAGCCTCGAGCACTGGCCCAAGCTGGCGATCGACCTCGCGATCGGAGCGAAACGGGTGAACCTGGAGACGCTGACCAAAGCCGAGACCGCTACGTGGAAGGCCGGCGAGCGCCTGCTGCTCAACGGCAGGATCGTTACCGGTCGCGACGCCGCACACAAGCGTCTCACCGACCTCCTTGCCAAAGGCGAGAAACTGCCCGTCGACCTCACGAACCGCCTCATTTACTACGTCGGGCCGGTCAACGCCGTGCGCGACGAGGCCGTCGGACCGGCAGGGCCAACGACTTCGCGCCGCATGGACAAGTTCATGGAACCGTTGCTCGGACAGACCGGCTTGCTCGGCTCGATCGGCAAGTCGGAGCGCGGTTCACAGGGCCTCGAGGCGCTCAAGCGCCACCAGGGCGTGCACCTGATCGCGATTGGCGGGGCCGCCTATCTCGTTTCCAAGGCGATCCGCGCGGCCCGTGTGCTCGCGTTCGAGGACCTTGGCATGGAGGCCATTCAAGAGTTCCAGGTTAAGGACATGCCGGTCACCGTCGCGGTGGACACGAACGGCAACGCCGTGCACGAGAGCGGCCCACGCGAGTGGCGGGCGAAGATCGGCAAGATCCCGGTATCGGTGCAGGCCTGACGCCCCTCCAGCGGCCCGCCTCGGCGGCCGGACAGAAACAAGGCCGGTGCGGCGTGGGTCCAATATTCCCGAGCACGAGCGACGCGCTTCCGCGGTGTCAACAAAAAAGCCCGAGGTTACCGGGCTTTCTTGGTTCATTCGTTACGTCGTCAGTTAACCACCGATTCGCACGTACTCGTTTTGGCCATTCATGCGCGTATTGATCGCCCTTTCCCACTCGGCCTTGTCGCCCTTGAAATCCGCGCTATCCCAAGGGCGCGCATCCAGCTTGCCTTGGTATACCCCCTGCTTGAACACGGTCACTTTCTGCTGCTCGCCGCAGCCCGCGCTTAGAAAGAGCGGCAGCGCAAGCAGAATCGCAGCTACGAGTTTCGCGTTCATGGATCACCTTCCCGGTTTTGCCGCGGGCCGCTCCGGCTTGCCATAAGCCGTGCCCCAACCCCACACCTCCGAGCCCTTGCCGCGCACGAGCACCCGGTTGCGGTAGATATCGGCGATCGCGTCGCCGTCGCCGCCCAGCAGCGCCTTGGTCGAGCACATCTCGGCGCACGCGGGCAACTTCCCTTCCGCGAGACGGTTGCGACCGTACTTCCGAAACTCAGCCGCCGAGAAGTCGGCTTCGGGCCCGCCGGCGCAGAAGGTGCACTTGTCCATCTTGCCGCGCAGACCGAACGCGCCATCCTGCGGAAACTGCGGCGCCCCGAACGGGCAGGCGTAGAAGCAGTAGCCACAACCGATGCACAGGTCCTTGTCGTGCAGCACGACGCCTTCCGTCGTCCTGTAGAAGCAGTCGACCGGGCACACCGCCATGCACGGCGCATCCGAGCAGTGCATGCAGGCGACCGAGATCGATTTCTCGCCCGGCACCCCGTCATTCAACGTCACCACTCGCCGGCGGTTAACGCCCCACGGGATATCGTGCTCCTGCTTGCACGCCGTCACACAGCCGTTGCATTCGATGCAGCGCTCGGCATCACACAGAAATTTCATTCTCGCCATGGTTAACTCCTCAAGGGCCCTTTACCGTCATGCCTTCATGACCTGGCACAGCGTCGTCTTCGTTTCCTGCATCTGGGTAACGACGTCGTAGCCGTAGGTAGTCGCCGTATTCACCGCCTCGCCGCGCACGATCGGCGCCGCGCCCTCCGGATAGTGGGCGAGCATGTCCTTGCCCTGCCACCAGCCGGCGAAATGGAACGGTATGAACACCGTGTTGGCCGCAACCCGTTCGGTCACCTGAGCCTTCACCTTGATCTTCGCCCCCGTCGGCGTGCTGACCCAAACGTACTCGCCCGGCCGGATACCGCGGTCCGCGGCCGCTTTCGGGTTGATCTCGACAAAGTTGTCCTGCTGGAGTTCCGCCAGCCACGGGTTGGAGCGCGTCTCATCGCCGCCACCCTCGTATTCCACGAGGCGCCCGCTCGTCATGATAAGCGGGTATTTCTCGTAATCCTTGTCGGCGAGCGCCTTGTCCTGGATCGACTTGAACAGCGTCGGCAAGCGGTAGAGCATCTTCTTGTCAGGGTGGGTCGGCCACTTCGCCGCCAGTGTCGGACTCGGACCATATAGCGGTTCGCGATGCAGTGGTATCTGATCGGGGAAGTTCCATACCACCGCGCGCGCCCTCGCGTTGCCAAACGGCACGCACCCGTGCTTGAGCGCAACGCGCTGGATGCCTCCAGAAAGGTCGGTCTTCCAGTTCTTGCCCTCGGCTTCCTGGCGCTCGCTTTCGGTAAGCTCATCCCACCAGCCGAGCTTCTTAAGGAAGGCGGCACTGAATTCCGGATAGCCGGTGGTGATTTCGCTGCCGACCGAATGCGAGCCGTCCCCCGCCAGCAAGTTGACGCCGTCCTTCTCCACGCCATAACGCGCACGGAAGGTGCAGCCGCCATCCATCACTGCCTTGGACGTATCGTACAGATTCGGCGTGCCGGGATGCTTGACCTTGTCGGTGCCCCAGCACGGCCACGGCAGGCCGAAGTAGTCCCCGGTGAGGTCGTACCCAGTCTCCTTGTCCTTTCCGCCTTTCGCGCGCAAGGTCTTGACGTCGAACACATGCATGTTGCGCATGTGCGCCTTGATGCGCTCCGGCGACTGTCCCGTATACCCGATCGTCCACGTGCCGCTGTTGACCTCGCGCAGCGTGTCTTCCATCTCGGGCTCGTCCATCCCGCCTTTGCCCTTGACCAGATTGTTGTTCTGTTTGCCTTTGCGCTTGCCGAGGAGCTCGTCGGCGAAACCGAGCTTCTGGGCGAGCTGATACATGATCATGTGGTC
>JAQBFV010000227.1:0-17181 GCA_032123035.1 Betaproteobacteria bacterium
AGGTTCAAGGTTCAAGGTTCAAGGTTCAAGGTTCAAGGTTCAAGGTTCAAGGTTCAAGGTTCAAGGTTCAAGGTTCAAGGTTCAAGCAAAGTTGGACGACTGTTGTACGCGAAGTTCCTCGCACTGAACTTGGAACATGGAACTTTGAACATTGAACTTGGAACTTGGAACTTGGAACACCGCTGGGCGGTTCTACCAGAACCGCTCAGCGGCGCGGAACGCCTTCCATGCGCCCTTCAATTCCTGCTTCAGTGTGACCGCGCGACCGCGGCTCCAGCCCAGGAGAATACGCTTGGCCTCGAGCACACGCCTGCTTCGCGTCCTCCCAAAACCTTGCGTCATCAGACCGGTAACAGTCACCACATCGTTCATTGCGCCGAGTATATCTTGCAGCCGGCCGAGGCGTTTCAGTGCCTCGCCGACCGCCTTGCCCTCGTAGAGGCTGGCGAAGAAATCGGTCGCATAGCGAAATTTCTTGATTGCGATGCGTAGCCGGTGAAGCTCGGCTGGAGAACGCTCAGCGAGCCGGCGGCCACGCTTGCGCGCCTGCTGGTAGCGCTTCTCCAGCACCACGGCGGCGAACTCGATGACAGGTTTCCGAAGCGCGTCATCCGGTGGCGCTTCCGCCGATAGGCGCCAACCCTCTGCCGCGATCCAGCCCGCGAGCCTTAGCTGCAGGCGCTGATAGCGGAGCGAGCGCACGGCGTGTCGTGCCCGTGCGTTGGCGCCGCGCCTGAGCTCGCCGCAGCGCGCGCCAAACGCCCGGAGCTCGCCGTGCGCGCCGAACTCCGTCTCGATCGGAGGCAGGGTCTCGGCCACGAAGACGTCCCAGTCGCGAGCGGGCCCGAGGCGCGCGGTGAGCCATTTCAATTCCCGTGCCAGCGGCTCGATTTCCAGCTCGGGGACTGGCGGCGAAAACACGTCAAAAGCCGAGCGCAACCGCCGCAACGCCACACGCATCTGGTGCAGGTATTCGGGGTCAGTCCCCTCCAGCATGCCGCGCTCGTTTGCATGCAGATGGACGAGATTAGCCCACATCACCGCCTTGAATGCGTCGTTCACAGACAGGCCCGTATCGAGCAATGCCGCTCGCGCCTTCTCCGGCGCCGGTTGTTCCCCACGATGGAGTGCATAACCCCGCGCCGCCTTCGACCGGCTCTCGAGAGCCAACGGCACGTCCTTCTGCAGCCTCAATGCGAGCTCATAGAGCTGCGCACTGTCGCCCGCCTTCAACTCCAGCTCGAGTTCCGCCATCGGCTCCACATGCGCGCCGCTGCGAATCACGCCCCGATCGATGCTGGCTTCGATGAGGGTGCCCGTATCGAGCTCCAGCAAGCGCCGGCTGCGTTTGAAATCGGTGACGAACACAGGCTTCAACTCATCCCGTATGCGAGGCAGCCGCAAGATCTCGGCAATCGCCTTATCCTCGACGCGAGAGAGATCGGGTTGGAATCCCGCGACACGCGCTTCGGACTCCGCCCGCTCGTGCAGCCCGGCACGCACGCTGCCTCCGCTTTTTACCGTTTGCACCCATGCGCCGCCTTCTTTCCTTACTCTCAGTGCGATGCCCTGCCGCAATAGATCGAACGCGGGTGTGTCGTAGTAGATGCTGTGAAGCCGCTGCGTGACGGAGCCGCCGCCTCGCAACAGGCGGTGCGTCGCGAGGCGGCGGATTGCGTCGGGAGCAACCCGAAGCTTCAGTTCGATTTCCGTTGCAGATTTATGGTACGACATAACGACCCCGCGGCACCGGCGGAAAGACGTTAGATCCCGGGCATGGGCAATGGGCAATGGGCAATGGGGAATGGGGAAGAGTAAATTCGAAACGGAAAAGCTGCCACCAAGGGGCCGTCCGTCGCTAACCCCGATTCCCTATTCCCCGTGTCGGAACGCCTGGGTGCGGGCGAGCTGCTCGAGCAGCGATTCCTGCGCAGCGATCGGCTTGCCGCGCCGCGGGAGCCGGAGCTCGTAGCGCCCCTCCGCATCCATCTCCCACGCCTGGCAGTTGTCCTCGAGATACGGCTTGAGGCCCTCGTTGATGACGCGCCGCTTGAGCTTGGGGTCGAGCACCGGGAAACAGGTTTCCACGCGACGGAAGAAATTGCGGTCCATCCAGTCTGCGCTCGAGAGGTAGACGTCCTCGGCGCCGTCATTGTGAAAGTAGAACAGCCGCGAATGCTCGAGAAAACGCCCGACGATGGAGCGCACCCGGATGTTATCCGACATGCCCGGTATGCCGGGCTTCAGCGCGCACACCCCGCGCACGATCAGGTCGATCTCGACCCCGGCAGTGGAGGCTTCGTAGAGCGCACCGATCGTTTCCGCCTCGAGCAGTGCATTCATCTTGGCAATGATCCGGCCCTTCTTGCCGTTCTGCGCGTGGTGGGCCTCGTTCTTTATCGCACGCAGGATCTGCTTGTGCAGCGTGAACGGCGACTGCCACAGGTGCTTCAACTTGCTCGCCCGCCCGAGACCGGTCAGTTGAACGAAAATGTCGTTGACATCGGTGCCGATCTCCTCGTTGGCCGTGAACAGGCCGAAGTCCGTATAGAGCTTGGTCGTGCGCGGGTGGTAATTTCCGGTCGACAGGTGCACGTAGCGACGCAGCCGCTCGTCCTCGCGACGAACCACGAGCAGCATCTTGGCGTGGGTCTTGTGGCCGACCACGCCGTAGACCACGTGCGCGCCAACCTCCTCGAGACGCTGCGCCCAGTTGATGTTGACCTCCTCATCAAAGCGGGCGAGCAACTCGAGCACCACTGTCACTTCCTTGCCGCTGCGCGCGGCAGTGATAAGGATGTCCATCAGCTCGGACTCCGCGCCTGTGCGGTAGACCGTCATCTTGATCGCCACGACCGCCGGATCGCGCGCCGCTTGCTCGAGGAAAGCAATGACCGGCTGGAACGATTGGAACGGGTGGTAGAGCAGGACGTCGCCCTCGCGGATCGTGCTGAAGACATCGGTCTGGCCCTCGAGCTGTGCCGGCAGCCCCGGGCGAAACACCGGAAACTTGAGATCCGGGCGGCCAACCCAGTCCGGCACGTTCATCAGCCGCACCAGATTGACCGGGCCGTCGACGCGGTAGAGATCGTCCTCGGTCAGGTTGAACTGGGCGAGCAGGAAATCCGCGATCTGCGGAGTACAGTTCTCGGCAATCTCAAGCCGGACCTCGTCTCCGAATTGGCGGTGCGGCAGTTCCCCGCGCAACGCGGTGCGCAGGTCCTTGACCTCCTCTTCGTCCACGAACAGCTCGCTGTTGCGCGTCACGCGGAACTGGTAGCAGTCGACCATCTTCATGCCCGCGAACAGCTCGCCGACGTGCTCGTGCAGGATCGAGGACAGGAACACGAACTCGTACTCGGCGCCAGCGATCTCCCGCGGCAATCGGACCACGCGGGGAAGCACGCGTGGCGCTTGCACGATGGCGATACCGGAGTTGCGCCCGAAAGCGTCCTTGCCCTCGAGCTCAACGGCAAAATTGAGGCTCTTGTTAAGGACTCGCGGAAACGGGTGCGACGGATCGAGACCAATCGGCGTGAGAACGGGCATGACCTCGCGCCTGAAGTAGGCCTTGACCCACTCGGCCTGCGCCGGCGCGAGATCCCCGCGCCGCAGGAACCGGATGCCCTCGCTCGCCAGCCCGGGCAGGATATCCTGGTTGAGAAGCTGGTATTGGGTCGCGACGAGCGCGTGCGCTTCCTTCGCCACCCGCGCGAACACCTGCGTGGCCGGCATGCGATCCGGGCCGATGGCGAGCGATCCGGCCTCGATTTCCGCCTTCAGCCCCGCGACCCGGATCTCAAAGAATTCGTCCAGATTGCTCGAAACGATACACAGGAACCGCAAACGCTCGAGGAGTGGTGTCGCACGATTTTCCGCTTGCGCCAGCACCCGCTGGTTGAACGCAAGCTGCCCGAGTTCACGGTTGACGTACAGCTCTGGGATATCACGTGGCTTGTTCATTGCATGACCGTGGCGCAGCGCTTCCGCGCCGCCGGTGGCGTGGACCTCAGCCCGTGGCTTCGTCGCTCGCGTTGTACGTGATTGCGGCTGGCTACGACTGGGGTATTACGGTTGCAGCAAAGAAATGTTACGGTGCCGGCCGGACTAAGTAAACCGCAGTGCCATGTTGGTGTTTTTTAAGCGAGAAGTGCCGAGCAGCAAGGGGTGGTCCGAGCGGGGCCGCTCGAGGTAAAAACCCTGCACGCAATCGACCTCGAAGCTTTTCAGCATACCCAGTGTTTCCTCGTCTTCCACGCACTCGGCGATCGTCGTCTTGTGCAGACCGCGCGCCACGGTGACCATGGCCCGGACGAACAACTGGTTGTCGGCGTCGTTCGGCAGGTTCCGGATGAACAGTCCGTCGATTTTGACGGAATCGACCTGCAGGTGCTTCAGGTAGGCGAACGAGGAGAATCCGGTGCCGAAATCGTCCAGACTCACGCCGCAGCCGGTCTGGTGCAGCGCCTCGATGAAACGCTGCGCATCGTGCAAATCGGAGACCGCCGAGGTTTCGGTCAGCTCGACCACAAGGCGCCGCGGGGCCACGCCATAGCGCTTCAACTGCTCGGCGATGTATTGCGGCAGCATCGGCTCGTCGAACGAGCGCCCGGAGATGTTGACCGCCAGCGCGGGGATCGACTTCACGTCCGCCAGCATCTGAATCGACTCGCGCAGCACCCAGCGGTCGATGTCGAGGATCTTGCCCGATCTCTCCGCCATCGGGATGAACTGCCCTGGCATGATGTGGACCGAGCGCTCGTCCTTGTCGCACATGCGCACCAGCACCTCGAAATGCGAGAGCGCGCGGTCGGCGGTCGAGTAGACGCCCTGAAACTGGAGATCCATGAGGTCATTCTCCAGGGCGTGGACAATGCGGTCATTCCACGACAGCCGAGTGGCCATCCGCTGCGTGGTGTCGAGGTCGCTGCGGTAAATCCTCCAGGCGTTCTTGCCTGCTTCCTTCGCCTGGTACATCGCGGTATCAGCGCGCGCAATCAGGTCCTCGGCATTGTCGGCGTGGTCAGGAAAAAGGGCGATGCCGAGCGAGGTCGTGAGGTGCAGGCTTTGGCCTTCGAACTCAAAACGCACGTGCGCGATCGACTGCGTGATGCGATCGGCCAGTACGTGCAGCATCTCGTCGGAAATGTCCGGCACCAGGATCGCGAACTCGTCGCCGCCCAACCGCGCAAGAATTTCGTTGCGGCGTACCTGGCCCGCCACCTCCCCCGCAACCCGGATCAGCATCGCGTCGCCAGCGCGGTGACCGAACGTGTCGTTGATGTACTTGAACTCGTCGAGGTCGAAGAACAGCAGCACGACGCGTGAGCCGTGACGCTCCGCCTCCGCGGTCATGCGCCCAAGCTCCTCGTTGAAGCGATGACGATTGTAGAGACCGGTCAGCGCGTCGCGCTCGGCGAGATAGACCAGCTGGTCGGCGGTCTGGCGCGCGCGCGTGATGTCCTCGAACAGCCAGAGATGGCCGACCGGGCGCCCATAGACGTCCTCGACCGAGTGCACCTGCTGCGTGATGAGGCGGCCGTCGGCCATCTGGATCTCGAGCGTGCCGAGGATCTCGCCCGCGCGGGGCAGACACAGAATCCGTTTCGCCTGCTCCTCCGGCCGCGCCAGCACGCAGGCCGAACTGGCGAGAACTTCCTCGGGGTTGCGGCCGATCAAGCGCGTTCCCGGTGCGACCATCCAGATGCGCGTGAATGCGGGATTGCTGTACACGACCTTGTCGTCATGTGACACAAAGAGAATGCCCGCGTCCATCGCCCCGAGCAGCGCCGAGAGCCGGGCGTGCTCGTCCCGCACGCGAGTGAGGTAATCCTGCTGTACCGCCTGCGAGTCGCGCAGCTCGACCACCGTGCTCTCCAGCCGTTGCTCGGCTTCCTTGCGCTGGGTGATATCGCGAATGCTGATCCGGATGCCAAGGTAGCCGCCTCGGCCGTCGTAGATCGGGCGCCAGTCGGCCGCTGCCCAGAACTCCGAGCCGTCCTTGCGGCGGGCGCGAAACTCATAGTCGGCCCCGCTATTGCCGCGCAGCGCCCGGCGGATCTGCCGCACCGTGCGCCCGACGTCGGGCCCGCTGATGAAAGGGGCGGGGAAATTCTGGATTCCAAGACATTCCTCCGGCGTGTGGCCGAACATGTCGAGCACGCGCGGATTGATCCAGATGAGCTTGCCTTCCGGGCTGATCCATAATTCGCAGTCGTAGCTGTAGTCCGCGATCGCGGTGAATTTGGCTTCACTCTCCGCCAGTGCCTTGATCCGTCCCTGCAGCACGTTCGCCATCGTATTAAAGGCTTGGGTGAGACGCCCGACCTCATCGCCGCTCTCGACCGGCAACCGCAAATTGAGATCTCCCGCCGCGAGGCCTTCGCTCGCGCGCGTAAGCCGGGTGAGGCTCCGCGTAAGCCAGAATGCAATGGCGATCATAGAAATGAGCGAGACGAGCAGCGCCACAACTCCGATCAACACAGTGTCGCGGATGAGTTCCGCCTGCGCCGCCTGCATGAACGCCGTCGAGGTCCCGAAACGCAGGCGCCCGAAGCTCTTGCCCCCTGCCGCGACCTCCGTTTCGGCGTCGAACCACCCTTTTTCGATCACCCGCGGATCGGTAATGGAGCCGTCAAGCCGCGGCAGCTCGTCCCCTCCGTACCAGCCGCTGGAGGCGATGACTTTTCCGCTCTGGTCATAGAGCAGGAGATAGGTGATGCCGTCGTCCCGGCGCACGCCCTCGAAGACCGCCTGGATACCCGCCCCATCGCCACGCTGCAACGGACCGGTCAGCGCCGCCGAGAGCAGCTGTTTCTGCTCCTCTAGATGCAGCCGCGCGCGCTTCGCGAGCTGCTCGTTCATGAGCTGCGTGCTGTGGCCGATAATGAGGGCGAGCATCACGATCTGCACCAGCGCGCTCGCAAGCAGCAGGCGCGCGCGCAACGACAGCGAGAACGGCACCGGCTTCAGCGCGCGCCCCGCAGCCGTTTCACGAGTACCACCGAGCGGCGCTGGTAGTTGTAAAGCTCGCGCTTGCGGCGCGGCAGCGCGGTCGGACCGGCTTCGGCAAAACCGCGCTCGACGAACCAGTGCTCGGCGCGCGTGGTCAGCACGAACAGGCGCTTCAGCTTCTGGCGGCGCGCGCGCCGCTCGACCTCCATGAGCAGCCGTTCGCCGGCGCCCTGGTTGCGGAAGTCGTCGCGGACCGCCAGGCACGCGAGTTCACCGGCGGTCTCGTCGGCGAACGGATAGAGGGCAGCGCAGGCGACGACGATGCCGTCGTGCTCGAGCACGACAAAACGTCCGACCTCGCGCTCGAGCAAATCGCGGTTGCGCTTGACCAGCGTTCCATCGGCCTCCAGCGGTTCGATCAGCTGCAGAATGCCGCCGATGTCCTCGAGCTTCGCCAGGCGCAGCGTCTCGATCGGATCCGGCGTGAGCATGGTGCCCACGCCTTTATGCGTGAAAAGCTCGAGCAGCAGGCCGTCATCAACGTGCCCCGAGATGAGGTGGGCGCGGCGGACACCGGACCGGGTTGCCCGCACCGCCCACGGCAAATAGAACCGGACATCGGTATCGGCTTGGCCGCCCTTGGCAAGCAGCGCCTCGGCCTGCTGCACGGTGAGTTCGCGCAACAACTCGCCGCGTCGGCCCGTGACGCCGTTCGTATCCATGAGAAAGATCAGCTTCTCCGCCTTCAGCGCAATCGCAGTCGAGGCAGCCACGTCCTCGAGCGCGAGATTGAACACCTCGCCGGTCGGGGAATAGCCGAGCGGAGAGAGCAGCGTGAGATCGCTGTCGTCGAGGCGCCTCTGGATAGCGAGGGCGTCCACCTTGCGCACTTCCCCCGTATGCATGAAGTCCACGCCGTCCCTGACGCCGAGCGGTTTGGCGGTGATGAAATTGCCGCTCGCGACCCGGATATCTGCACCCGCCATGGGCGAGTTGGGAAGACCCATGGACAGCAATGCTTCGATCTCGACGCGCAGGCGGCCGCTGGCTTCCTTCGCGCACGCGAGCGCGGCGTCATCAGTGACGCGCAGACCCGAATGGAAGCGGCTGCGTCGACGGTGCTCCTTCAACTTTTCCTCGATCTGCGGGCGCGCGCCATGCACGAGGACAAGCCGCACGCCGAGTGCGGCAAGCAGGTTCAAATCATGCGTCAGATCGAGAAAACGCCCGTCCGCCACAACATCGCCGCCAAAAGCAATGACGAAGGTCCTGCCGCGAAACGCGTGGATATAGGGCGCGACCGATTGGAACCAGTCGATGAAACGATCCTGGCTCGTAAGCCGCTGCCGCCGCGGCACCGGCGGCAACTCGGTCTTGCCGGGGTCGGCCGCCGTGGGCTTTTTTGACGAACTGGAAATAACCAGTCTCCTGGTAATCGAGGACGCTTCCCGCCCCCTAAATCACTTTATTCTATCGCTATTTCAAGCACATATTACGCGATGGTCTGGTAAACGGTAAATGGTGAACGGTAATCGGTGAGAAGCGATTGGGAAAGAGGCCGACCCATTCGAGATTTTTCGTTCACCGCTCACCGTTCACCGTTCACCGTTCACTGATCACCACGTCAGAAATCGCCCCAAAACGCCTGCAGGGCCGCAAGCGCTGCCAAGGCCGCGGTTTCGGTGCGCAGCACGCGCGGCCCCAAACGCACGGCGGAAAATCCCGCGGCAATGGCGTCCCGCTCTTCCTCAGGGGCCAGTCCTCCTTCGGGGCCAGCCAGCAGCAAGACGCCTGCTGCAGGGCGCTCGAGGTCGCGCAGTCCGGTTGGCGCGCGGGGCGAAAGCAGCAACCGGATCGCACTGGCGGGCTCGCGTGCGAGGGCGCGGGTCCAGGCGTCGATCGCGCGCAGCGGCTCGACCTTCGGCACCCGATTACGCCCGCATTGCTCACAAGCGGCAATAACGACGCCCTGCCAGTGCGCCAGGCGCTTCGCGGCGCGCTCGGCGTCCAGCCGCACGATGCTGCGGCTCGTCGCGAGCGGCTGGATCGCCGCCACGCCAAGTTCAACGGCCTTTTGCAAGGTAAAGTCCATGCGCTCGCCGCTCGACACGCCCTGTGCCAACGTCACCGGGAGAGGCGCTTCCCGGTCGGCCACCCGCGACTCGCGAACCTGGACGACAAGACCGTCCCCCGTTGCTTTTTCGATAACGGCCTGGTACTCGGCACCGTCGCCGTTGAACAGGATAATTTCTTCCCCCGCCTTCAGGCGCAGCACGCGCACCGCATGGCGCGCCTGAGATCGCGGCAGCAGGCACTTGCGGCCCGGTTGCAGCACGCCCGAAAAATATAGACGAGTCAGTGGCTTGGCGCTTGGTATCATCGCGGTATTATGCCATGGTGCGCGCACTTGCCCGTCCCGTGCGGCACCGCCGCATCCGCTGTTGCCGGGGGTAAAAGGGGTCTAGAATCGCGCTTTTTGCAGGAGCCGCATGAGAATTGTCATCCTCGGCGCCGGCCAGGTGGGCTCCACGGTTGCCGAGAGCCTCGTCTCGGAAGCGAATGACATCACCGTTGTCGATGTCAACCTCGAGCGACTGAAAAGACTGCAGGACCGGCTCGATCTGCGCACGGTCGTTGGTAACGCGGCGCATCCAGCGATCCTCGAGCAGGCGGGCGCGCGCGACGCCGACCTGATCCTCGCCGTCACCCAGAGCGACGAAACGAACATGGTCGCCTGCAAGCTCGCCGCGACCATGTTCAATATCCCGAACAAGATCGCGCGCATCCGCTCCGCCGATTACCTGTCGCATCCGGAGATCTTCTCGAGCGAGAACTTCGCGGTCGACAGCGCGATCTGCCCCGAGCAGGTCATCACGGACTACGTCGTGAAGCTGCTGGAGTTTCCCGAGGCCCTGCAGGTTCTGGAGTTCGCCGATGGCAAGGTGAGCCTCGTTGCGGTGCGGGCGTTCCACGGCGGGCCGCTGGTCGGCCATGAGATCTCGACCCTGCGCGTGCACATGCCGAAAGTGGACACGCGGGTCGCCGCGATCTTCCGGCACGACAGCCCGATCATCCCGGAAGGCAACACCGTGGTGGAAGCAGGTGACGAGGTCTTCTTCCTGGCGGCCACCGAGGATATCCGCGACGTGATGAGAGAGCTGCGCCGCATGGACAAACCGGTCAAGCGCGTGATGATCGGGGGGGGCGGCAACATCGGCCGCCGGTTGGCGAAATCCGTCGAGAATCGCTATGAGGTCAAGATCGTCGAGTTCAACAAGGCCGGCGCCGAGCGGCTCGCCTCCGAGCTCAATAACACGCTCGTGTTGTCCGGCGACGTTACCGACGAGGAGCTGCTCGCCGCCGAAAACATCGCAGACATGGATGTCTATTGCGCGCTCACCAATGACGATGAAACCAACATCCTGTCTTCGCTCCTCGCCAAGCGCATGGGCGTGCGCAAGGTGGTCGCGATCATCAACCGCACCTCCTACGCCAACCTGGTGCAGGCCGGCCAGATCGACATTGCGATTTCTCCCGCGCAGACCACCATCGGCACGCTGCTCGCCCGGGTGCGGCGCGGTGACTGCGCGGTGGTCCATAGCCTGCGGCGTGGCGCAGCGGAAGCGCTTGAACTGGTCGCGCATGGCGATTCGAGTTCGTCAAAGGTGGTCGGCCGGCGTATCGAGCAGATCGAGCTGCCGAAAGGCGCGACGATCGGTGCCATCGTGCGCCAGCGCGGCGGCGACAAATCGAACGCGAACGAGAGCAAGGCCAATAGCAAGGAATACCAGGTGATCATCGCCCACCACGACGTCACCATCGAGCCCGAGGACCACGTCATCGTGTTCGTCGTGAACAAGCGGATGGTGCCGAAGATAGAGAAACTCTTCCAAGTCGACCTTGGCTTTTTCTGACCCGCCCACCGCTCCAGCCAGCATCGGAAACACCGCATTCACCCGCGCGTCGGGATGCCCAAGGACCCCGCGGTGCAGTTGGCGCATGCGGTTTACAGCGTGCGCGCCGCCAGTGCGCAGATCTTCAAACCACGTTGATCTCCGCGGCGGCCGCGCGCTGACGGTATCATTGCGCGGAGCGCTTCCGTCATGAACTGGATCCTGAGCTGCCTGCCTCTCTTGGGCTTGATCGCGATGGGCATGAGCCTCGCGCAATTAGTCCCTATCGCCATCTCCGCCGGGCTTCACGATGGCGTCACGTGGGCCTTCGCCATCTCTCTCGCCCTGAACTTCAGCGTCGGGCTCGGCGTCTGGGTCGCGACGCGGCGTTACCAGCGCGAGATCGGCATCCGTGAAGGCATCTTGCTGGTGGTCGCGGTCTGGACCGGGGGCTCCCTGTTTGCAACCGTCCCGTTTCTGCTCACGATCAAGGGCATCACCTTCACCGACGCCTTCTTCGAGGCGGTATCGGGCCTGACTGCAACCGGCGCGACCGTTTTGTCCGGCCTCGACAACTTGCCTCCATCCATCAACGTATGGCGCGGGCAGCTGCAGTGGTTGGGTGGCATGGGCGTGATCGTGCTCGCGGTTGCCGTGCTGCCTCTCCTCGGCGTTGGCGGACGTCAGCTCTTCAAGGCGGAAATCCCGGGGCCCATGAAAAATGACCAGCTGACACCGCGCATCACGGAAACGGCGAAGGGATTGTGGTTCGTCTACCTGATGCTCACCACCGCCGCCTGCCTGAGCTACCGCGGCGCGGGCATGAGCTGGATCGACGCTCTGGTCCATAGCTTCACCACGATGGGACTGGGAGGCTTCTCTTCGCACGACGCAAGCTTCCGGTATTTTGATTCGCCGCTGATCGAGTCGGTCGCAATCGTATTTATGCTGCTCGGCGGGATCAGCTTTGCGACGCACTTCATCGCGTTGCGGCACCTTTCCATAAAGGCCTATCTTGTCGATGTCGAGGTGCGCTACTTTGTGATGACCGTGGGACTGAGCGTGCTGGGCATCGCGTCTTACCTGTGGCTGAGCGGCGACTATCCGGATTTCATCACGGCGCTGCGCTTTGGGGCGTTCAACGTCATCTCCGTCGGCACCACCACCGGTTATTCCACGGCCGACTACAGCCTGTGGCCGGTGTTCGCACCGCTGTGGCTGCTGTTCCTGGGAACGTTCCTGAGCTGTTCCGGCTCGACCGGAGGCGGGATCAAGATGGTGCGCGCGGTCGTGCTGTTCAAGCAGGTCTACCGGGAGTTCAACCGCCTCTCGCATCCACAAGCCGTAACGCCGCTCAAAATTGCCGGCCAGCCGATTTCCAGCCAGATCATCTTCGCGGTTCTCGCCTTCTTCTTCACCTGGACCGCCGCCATGGTCACGATGACGCTGGTGCTAGCGGCCTCCGGCCTGGATGCGATGACCGCATTTTCCGCGGTGGTCGCTTCTCTCAACAACATCGGCCCGGGTCTCAATCAGGTCGGGCCCGCATCCAACTACGCGGGCCTGACCGATTTCCAGACTTGGGTCTGCACGCTGGCGATGCTGATGGGCCGGCTCGAGCTGTTTACGTTCCTTATCGTCTTCACGACGGCGTTCTGGCGCAAATAGCCTTGTGACTAAGTGACTAGACGATGTGCTTGTGTGGATAGATTCAGGCGCATCGCAGGCAGGGCAGGCTTGTTGCGTCGTGCTTACTTAGTCACTTAGTTACCTAGTCACCTAGTCACCTAGTCACGGGCCCTGGCGTAGCGGTCGGGGAGCTTATCGAGAATTTCGGTGTCGAAGACAAAGACGCAGAATGCCCGGCCGCTCGCCTTGAGCGCGGCACAAATCACCGGTTGTTTTCGCCACGCGAGTCGCGGCGGAACCAGCACAAGCTTGAATCGTAAACGGGGCGTTTCAGGATCGAAAGCGGAAAAGGTCGGAATTGTGAAGGGAGCCGGGTCTTTTGCAGGTACAATTAAACTGGAAGCGGCGTTGTGGTTGTAATTCCGTGCGTTCGAACGGACGCAAAGTACGCCGCTTAACGCGCGGAAGGGCTGGGCGAAGGGGATCGGGACATGCAACACATGAACCTTACACATCATTTTCTCATCGCCATGCCCAACATGGCGGATCCCCACTTCACCAAGACGCTCACGTACATCTGCGAGCACAACGATCAGGGTGCGCTTGGCGTCGTGGTTAACCGGCCGATCGAGATGAGCCTGCAGGCACTGCTAGAGCAGGTGAGCATCCCACTGAACAGCGAGGCCCTGAAGGCCGTCCCGATCCATTTTGGCGGCCCGGTGCAGGTTGATCGCGGATTCGTGCTCCACAGCCCGCTCGGCGAATGGCAGTCCACCCTCGCGGTAAGTTCCGAGATTGGGCTGACGACCTCCAAGGACATCCTGCAGGCCGTGGCGCGCGGAGAGGGCCCCGGCAAGCTGCTGGTGACGCTGGGCTACGCGGGCTGGGCACCTGACCAGCTCGAGCACGAGCTGGCGCAAAATGCCTGGCTGACGGTGCAGGCCAAGCCCGATGTCATTTTCGATGTTCCTGCGGAGGAACGGCTGCCGGCCGCCATGCATCTCCTCGGCATCGACTTTGCCAGCCTTTCCGAGCAGGCCGGCCACGCCTGACGATGTTCAGCGTTCTGAGTTCCGAGTTCCGAGTTGAATTTCGTGAAACCCGTCCAGGACAAAACACGGAACCCCGAACCTGGAACCCGGAACAGCGCCAGCACGACTGTGCTGGCGTTTGATTTCGGCACCCGGCGCATCGGCGTCGCGGTCGGTGACTTCGAAACCCAGCTTGCTCACCCGCTTGCCGGCATCGCCGGAGCCGACAACCGGGCGCGCTTTGCGGCCATTGAGCGCATCGTGGCCGAATGGCGCCCAACGCTCTTCGTAGTCGGCGTTCCCTCTCGCGTGGACGGATCGGAACACCCGGTGGGAAAGTTGGCGCGCCGCTTCGCGCAAAAACTATCCGGGCGTTTCGGCATTCCGGCCGAACTGGTGGATGAGCACCTTACCTCGTTCGAGGCGGAGCACGATTTGCGCGCCGCCGGCGTGCGCGGGGCCAGGCTTAAATCAGGGGTCGATTCCGTCGCCGCCCAGCGCATCCTGGAATCCTATTTCGCTGCCGCAAAATAGGATTCGTGACTAAGTAACTAGGCGACTAAGCGACTAGGGAGGGTTCTGGCCCGCCTGGCCTCAAGTACAAACGGCGATACCCGCGACATGCACCCACTTAGTCACCTAGTCACTCAGTCACTTAGTTACGGCCACGCAGTGGCTCGCTCGGAAGTGCGGAATTGTGATACCCTAACGCGCCAATCACAACTCGAAAACAATGCCCGGCAACCCGTTACCTGACGCCGAGCAGCTGCTGCAAGCGCTGATCGAGCAGATGCGGCCCACAGTGGGGCCGGAAACGGGTTTGATAGGCATCCACACCGGCGGGGTCTGGGTGGCCGAGAGGCTGCACCAGGCGCTCGGTCTCAAGGTCCCGCTCGCCGCCCTCGACGTCTCCTTCTACCGCGACGATTACCAGAGCCGCGGGCTACACCCCGACGTTCAGCGCTCCGACATTTCGTTCGAGGTCGAGGAGCGCGATCTCGTCCTCGTCGACGACGTGCTCTACACGGGCCGGACGATTCGTGCCGCGCTCAACGAAATCTTCGACTATGGCCGGCCCGGTCGCGTACAGCTCGCAGCGCTGATCGACCGCGGCGGCCGCCAACTGCCGATCGCGGCCGATTTCCTCGGCGCAACCGCGCAGCTCCAGCCAGGCCAGAGCGTTGAGCTCACCCGCGATGCAAAGGGGCGCCTCAGTTTCGTGCTGCACGAGGAGAAGCCGTAATGTGGCTCAATCCCTCGAACCCGCAGCTCAACAAGAAAGGCCAGCTCCACCACTTGCTCACGCTGGAGGGCCTGCCGGCGGAGATCCTGTGGCAGATACTGGATACCGCGAAGTCATTTGTCGGGGTCAAGGTCAAAAAAGTGCCGCTGCTGCGCGGCAAGGCGATCTTCAATCTTTTCTTCGAGCCATCCACGCGCACCCGCACGACCTTCGAGATCGCGGCGAAGCGCCTCTCGGCCGACGTCATCAACCTGAACATCAACGCCTCGTCCCAGAGCAAGGGAGAGAGTCTGCTCGACACCGTCGACAACCTCTCGGCGATGCACGCGGACATGTTCATCGTGCGCCACGGCGAAAGCGGCGCGCCCCATTTCATCGCGCGGCACGTTGCGCCGGACATTCATGTCATTAACGCAGGGGACGGGCGCCATTCTCACCCGACCCAGGGCCTGCTCGACATGTACACGGTACGCCACTACAAGAAAGATTTCTCGAGTCTGCGCGTGGCGATCGTGGGCGACATTCTGCATTCCCGGGTCGCGCGTTCCCAGATCCATGCGCTCACGACCCTTGGATGTCCCGAGATTCGCGTCATCGCGCCCAAGACGCTGCTGCCCGCGAACGTGGAGCAGCTGGGCGTGCACGTCTACCACGACATGCGGCAGGGCCTGAAGGACACGGACGTCGTGATGATGCTGCGGCTACAGAACGAGCGCATGCAGGGCATGCTGCTGCCCTCGGCCCAGGAGTTCTACAAGTCCTACGGCCTCACCGGAGACAAGCTTGCGCTCGCCAGGCCGGACGCGATCGTGCTTCACCCCGGGCCCATGAACCGCGGCGTGGAGATCGATTCGAGCGTCGCCGACGGCAAACAGTCCGTGATCCTGCCGCAAGTCACTTTCGGCATCGCCATCCGGATGGCGGTGATGAGCATACTCGCCGGCACGAAGGGTAATGGGTGATGGGTGATGCGTAATGAGTAGCGTCAAGAGCAAACGGTGGGTCACGACCGTTCTTGCGCATTACCCATTACCCATTACTCATTTCGATACAAGATGAAGATCCACATCAAAGGCGGCCGTCTGATCGACCCGAGGAGCGGCGTGGACGCCAAGAAAGACGTCTATATCGCTGCCGGCAAGATCGCGGGGATCGGCGATCCACCCAGTGGCTTCACCGCGAACCGGGTAATCGACGCGGCCAATCTCGTCGTGTGCCCGGGGTTGGTAGACCTGGCAGCGCGGCTTCGCGAGCCGGGCTTCGAGTACATGGCAACGCTCGAGTCGGAGATGAAAGCGGCAATTGCCGGCGGGGTGACGAGCCTCGCCTGCCCGCCCGACACCGACCCGCCGCTCGACGAGCCGGGCCTCGTGGAGATGCTCAAGTTCCGCGCGAAGAACCTCAATCAAGCCCACGTCTATCCGGTTGGCGCCCTCACCCAGGGCCTCCAGGGAGAGCGTCTCACCGAGATGGCCGAGCTCACGGAGGCCGGGTGTGTCGCGTTCTCGCATGCGGACTATCCGATTAGCGACAACGAAATGCTGCGGCGCGCGCTCCAGTACGCCGCGACGTTTGGTTTCCCGGTCTGGCTGCGACCCCAGGAAGCGGCACTGGCGCGGCACGGGGTGGCGCACGACGGGCAGGTCGCTACCCGTCTCGGCTTGACTGGCATCCCGGTGTGCGCGGAAACCGTGGCGCTTTCGACCATCCTGATCCTCGTCAGAGAAACCGGCGCGCGCGTGCATCTCGCGCGGCTCTCGAGCGCCGAGGGCGTAGCACTGGTGCGTCAGGCGAAGGCGCAGGGGCTGCCCGTGAGCTGCGATATCGCCG
This sequence comes from Betaproteobacteria bacterium, assembly GCA_032123035.1. GTDB lineage: Bacteria > Pseudomonadota > Gammaproteobacteria > Burkholderiales > SG8-41 > SG8-41. The sequence goes on from JAQBFV010000227.1 coordinate 16,581, forward strand.
CGCACCATGCGCACCTCACCGAAATGGACGTGGCCTATTTCGATCCGAACTGCCACGTAATGCCCCCGCTGCGGACCGAGCGCGACCGCGACGCGTTGCGCGCAGGGCTCGCGGACGGCACCATCGACGCGATCTGTTCGGACCACACGCCGGTGGACGAGGACGCCAAGCAGCTGCCATTCGCGGTAGCCGAAGTCGGCGCGACCGGACTGGAGCTCTTGCTTCCGCTCACGCTCAAATGGGCGGACGAATCGAAGACACCCCTCCTCTCGGCGCTGGCAAAGATCACCGATGCGCCAGCACGGGTGCTCGGGATCGCCGCCGGCCACCTCACGCCCGGAGAGGTGGCCGACGTCTGCCTGTTCGACCCCGAACAATATTGGAAGATCGAGCCCAGCGCGCTGAAAAGCCAGGGCACGAACAGCCCGTTCCTCGGTTTGGAATTGAAAGGCAAGGTGCGCCATACCCTGGTCGAAGGCCAGCTCGTCTACGAAGCCAAATAGCCCGTTCAAGGTTTAAGGTTCCAGGTTCAAAGTTCAAGGAGCCACATCGTTCGCAGTGGGTCTCCATCCCTGAACTTGGAACTTTGAACTTTGAACTT
>JAQBFV010000228.1:0-34903 GCA_032123035.1 Betaproteobacteria bacterium
AGGGCGGCCGCGGCCGCCCTTTTCGTTGCACTGTTTCGTGACGCTGCCGGCTGATGCGCCGGCGCTGCGCCCTATTTCGAGTGTTCCGCAGCGATCTTCTTGAGCCGCGTCATCACTTCGGCGCCGACCATGTCATCGCCAAGTTCCTTCCACACTGGCGCGACCGCCTTTTGCCAGGCTTGTTTCTGCTTGGGCGTCAGCTTGTGCACTTTTGTGCCGGACTTGGAGATGAACTGCAGCGCTTCTGCGTTGATCTTGGCGGCATTCTCCCAGTTCCACTTGGTCGCGGCGTTCAACGCTGCCTGCACGCCCTTGCGCACATCGGCGGGGAGGCCTTCCCACCACTGCTTGTTGGCGCCGACGATGTAGAAGCTGTAGACGTAATCGTTCAGGATGATATGGTCGACCACCTTGTAGATGCCGGCGGCCTTCCAGGCGTTGGGCGTCGGCTCGGCCGCGTCGATCACACCCTGCTGCAGCGCCGAAGGCACCTCCGACCAGCTCATCGCGATGACGTTGGCGTCGATCGCCTTCATGGTCTTGATGAACACCGGCGCCGACTGGACCCGGATCTTCATTCCCTTCCAGTCCTCCGGCATCAACTTGACCCCGCTGCCCTTGTAGCCGAAGTCACGCGGACCATTCATCCACACCGCGATGGGCGTGATGTTCTTCGATTCGAGATCGGGCACGAACGCTTTGCGCACGACCTCGTCCTTCAATGCGGCGTCGATGGCCTCGGGCGAGGAGAGCAGGAACGGCAGCAGGAGCACGCCGATCTTGGGCGCCACCGGCGAGTAGATGCCGGCCGTCGGTGAGATGATATGCGCTGCCCCGAGCTGCATTCCCTGGATCTGGGTTTTCTGGTCGAAAAGAGTGCCGCTGTGGTGCAGTTTGACCGATACCTTGTTTCCGAGGCGTTTTTCAAGTTCCTGCTTTAGCGTATCGAAGGTCTTGCCTTTAAGGCTCTTCTGCTGGGTATCGTTGGATATGATGATGTCGGTGGCGGCCGCCGCCGTACCGACGAGCAGAAAGAGGCTGAGTGCGATTCCGCCCAGGCTCTGCAAGAGTCTAGTCAGCATGGTTTCCTCCTATTATGCGGTGATGGCGTTGCTACTCACGTTGGCCCGCCGAATTGCCATTCCCAAGGGGTGCCCCGGCACCTCAAAGGTTCATGAGACTCGGCAGGAACAATGAAATCTCGGGGACGTAGGTGACCAATAACAATGTGAGGATGGTCGCGACCATCCACGGTAGGGTCGCCCGGAACACGGAGAGCACGGGCAAACCGGAAACGGCGCTGCCAACAAAAAGGTTGAGCCCGACCGGCGGCGTCACGAGGCCGAGTTCGATGTTTACGACGACTATGATACCAAAGTGCACCGGATCGATGCCAACCGCCTGCGCGGCGGGAAACAGGATCGGGACGAAGATCAGAATCGTCGGCACGCCCTCGAGGAAGAACCCGACGACGACCAGGAAGAGGTTGATAACAAGAAGGAACTCGACTCGGCTTAACTCCATCGCGACGACTGCGTCCGTGACCATGGTCGGCACGCCGAGCTTGGTGATGAAGAATCCGAAAAGCAGGGCGTTCGCGGTGATCCAGAAAATCATACCGACACGCGCGCTCGCGTGCACGAAAGCCTTGGGAATGTCGCGCAAGGTTAGTTCCCGGTAGAGAAAGAACCCTATTAGCAGCGCAAGCGCGCTTGCCATCACCGCTGCCTCGGTCGGCGTGAAGATGGCGCCGCCGGCGAAATGCGCGCTGCCGACATCGAACTCGGGAAAGCCGTAGATGCCGACGACGATGAACAGCGGCAGGGACAGCGCCGGTATGCTCCAACGCACCGCGTCGAGCCGCCCGGACCAGTCAACGCGCTCCCGCAGCGCGTATTTTTCCTTGCGGGCGAGGAAGCGGGCGGCGAGCATCATCGCGCCGCCATAGATGATCCCGGGCACGATCCCAGCAATGAAGAGGTCGGGTATCGACGTCTCGGTGACGAAACCGTAGAGAACCAGCGGAATCGACGGCGGGATGAGAATACCGATGGAACCAGCGGTGGCGAGGGCGCCGATCGCATATCTCTCTGAATAGCCTTCCTTGACCAGCGCCGGGTACATCATATTGCCGATTGCAGCAACCGTAGCCGGGCTCGAGCCCGAGATGGATGCAAAGAAGATGCAGGAGAGGACGGACGTCATGCCCAGACCTCCGCGCAGGTGCCCGACAAGGGCATTGGCGAGCCCCACCAGCCGGCGAACCAGTCCGCCGCTTTCCATGAACGCGGCCGCGAAGAAGAAGAACGGTACTGCCATCAGCGTGAAGTGATGGAGGTTGGAGTAGACCTTCTGCCCGAATACGGCGAGGATAATCGGCGTGAAAAAGGTCGAGGCGATCACCACCGAGCCGCCGAGCGCCACGGCAATCGGGGCGCCGACGAGCACCAGTGCGAAAAAGCTTGCGAAGAGAACGAAGATTTCCACGGCCGTCAGGCGACGTCCCCGCCGTGCTTCCTTGGATCCGAGGCCGTCGGTTTTTGCGGATTACGCACGCATTCGACGATCAGGATCACGTAGCGAATCACGAAGGCGGCCATCGCGATGGGAACGATCGCGTAGGTGACGGCGTCGGGGATATGCGTCTCGATGTCCCTGATGCCCATTTGGTTCACGAACCGGACATACTGCAGGCCGCAGTAGAAGAAGAATACGGTCAGGGCGAGAGACGCCAGCATGCCGAGGAGGTCGAGGATTCGGGCGCCAGTCCGGGGCAAGAGCGTTGCGAGTATGTCGACCCGGACATGCACGCCGTCGCGCACGGCGCGCGAACCGCCGAACAGCATTGCCCAGATCATGACGTTTACGAAAAGCGCCTCGGTCCAGGGGAAGCCGGTGTTGAATGCGTAGCGCAGGACCACTTGCATGACGCCGAGGCCGAGCGCCACGCTCGACAACAGGACGATGGCGCCGGTTTCGATGTGCGCGAGTGTCCGGTCGACGAATGCGAGCAGTTTCATCGGTCAGAAAATAAGAACACCGCGCTTCCGGATGCGAACCGGGTGACCCGGGCAAGCCGGCAAGGGCCCGGTGCAGCGAACTGGTCCGGGCATGCCGGATTGTGACTGGCCTGCCCCCCGGTTCCCGACATCGCCTGACTGGTGATTGTCAGACGAGCGTCACCTCAAGCACGCCGCACTTCTCGACTTCGGTCACAACCTTGTCTCCAGCTTTGAGCCACACTTGCTTCTCGGGCGGATAGCCCAGAATCACGCCCTGCGGCGTCCCGGTATAGATGATGTCGCCGGGCAGAAGCGTCAGATGGCGTGAGCAGTAGCTGACGATCTGTGCGCAGCTGTAGATCATGTCGGCAGTGTTTGAGTTCTGGCGCTGCTCGCCGTTCACGTAGGTGGCAATTTTGAGATTCTGGGGATCTGCAATCTGGTCCGCACTCACGACCCAGGGACCGAGTGGCGCAAAATCGTCGCAGGCCTTGCCGAGCATGAGCTGGCTAGTGGCACGCATCAAATCCCGTGCCGTGAAATCGTTTCCATTCGCGTAACCGAAGACGTATGACAGCGCCTTTTCCTCGGGAACGTCGCGCGCCTTCCTGCCCATCACCAGGACCAGTTCCACCTCGTAGTCGAACTGCGAAGACACCTTCGTCGGCAAGTGGATCTTGCCACGATGGCCGACGAGCGCGTTGTTGTACTTGTTGAACAGGATCGGAACTGGCGGAATCGGATTACCGGTCTCCTGCGCGTGTTGGCGGTAGTTGAGTCCAACGCAGATGATCTTGCCAGGACGCGGAACGGCCGGACCGAATCTTGCGCGCGATTCCGGAGCCAACACGCTCTTGCCGCGCTTGTCGTTTAGTGCCTTCTCGGCGAGCTTCATGAGCGGCGCGCAGTTGGCCCCTTCGATCACGGCATGAATATCCGTCGGCGCCTTGATCCGAAACAGCTTGGACGCCTTGGCCACATCCAGGATGCCCCGCTCGGTCTTTACCCCCAGGGTGTCGCCGTCGCGTCCAGCCAGCGTGCAGAACGTCATATTGCGCGCCCGCATGGGTCTCTTTGCCGTCGATTGTTTCGCTTTGGTTTTAATCGCTCCCTCCGTTCAGTCTGGTCACTACGTTCATCGGGCGAGTCAACCATACCCTTGCGAGGGCGTCAACGCCGGGCTGCCACGCGAAACCCTGCGGAGCGGGAGTCTTTCCGTGAGACATTGAGTGCAGCGCCGGCGGGGGTTTACCCCCAGCACCTGGCGCAGTACATTGTCGCCAGTGAGTGTCGGTTTCTGCGCGTGCTGCCGGCTGGGGAACTCTCGGCTTTTCCGTTGTTCCGCGAACGATCGAGTGGAGTAGATCATGGCGACCTTTCTGAAACGCCGCATCGACCAGGCGCAAACTGACGCCGCCGACTTGGAAGTGCGCCAGACCGTCGAGCGGATCATTGCGGACATCGACAAGCGCGGCGATGCGGCCGTGCGCGAGTTGTCGGCGAAGTTCGATCGCTGGTCGCCCCCGAGCTTTCGCTTGAGCCAGGGGGAAATCGACGAACTGGTGCGCGAAGTTCCGGAAGGCACGCTCTCCGACATCCGGTTTGCGCAGGAACAGATCCGGACCTTTGCTCAGCATCAGAAGAGCGCGTTGCGCGATCTCGAAGTCGAGATCCGTCCGGGGGTGAAGCTCGGGCACCGGAACATACCGGTGGAAAGCGTCGGCTGCTACGTGCCCGGCGGACGCTATCCCATGGTGGCATCGGCGCACATGAGCATCGTCACCGCGCGCGTGGCGGGGGTGAGCCGCATCGTCGCCTGCACGCCCCCCACTGCCGGTCAACCGCATGCGGAAACGATCGCGGCCATGGTCCTCGGCGGCGCTGACGAAATCCATGTTCTTGGCGGCGTTCAGGCCGTCGCCGCGATGGCGTTGGGGACGGAGAGCATACCTGCCGTCGACATGCTGGTCGGTCCCGGCAATGCGTACGTCGCGGAGGCGAAACGCCAACTTTTCGGCCGGGTAGGAATAGACCTTCTCGCCGGGCCGACCGAGATCCTGGTGATTGCCGACGACAGCGCGGACGCCGAGATGGTGGCGGTCGACCTGTTGGGACAGGCCGAGCACGGCCCGACCAGCCCGGCGATACTCATCACCACTTCGCGCGCGCTGGCCGAGGCGCTGCCCGCCGAGATCGAGCGCCAGTTGAAGGTGCTGCCTACGGCGGACGTCGCAGGCGTGGCGTGGCGTGATTACGGCGAGATCATCGTGGTGGACAATGCCGAGGAAGCGGTGCGCGAGGCGGACCGCGTCGCTGCCGAGCACGTGGAAGTGCTGACCCGCAATCCGCGCTGGTTTCTCGAGCGCATGAAGAACTACGGTGCGCTTTTTCTCGGGCCCGAAACCAATGTGGCGTACGGCGACAAGGTAATCGGCACCAATCACACCCTGCCCACGCGCGGCGCGGCGCGCTACACAGGCGGGCTGTGGGTCGGGAAATTCATGAAGACCTGCACGTACCAGGAATGCACGCCCGAGGCGAGTGTCGAGATCGGCGACTACTGCTCGCGCCTGTGCGCCATCGAGCGTTTCTGGGGACACAAGGAGCAGGCCGACCTGCGGTTGCGGCGCTATGGCGGCAGGGACGTCGGTCTGCACCGGTCGAAGCCGGAACGCACATGAGCGGGCCGGGTTCGCTGCCCGGCGTCCTTAAGGGCTGCCGGCTCGATGGCCGCGTCGCGCTCGTCACCGGCGCGGGGCGCGGTCTGGGGCTCGCGGCGGCGATCGGGCTGGCGCAGGCCGGCGCGGAGGTCCATCTCGTGAGTCGCACGCTCTCCGATCTGGAGGAGGCCGCCGATACCATACGCTCGGATGGGGGCGCCGCCCGAGCGCTGGTGTGCGACGTTACGAACGGCGCGCAGGTGCGGGAAGCATTCGCGCAGCTGCCCCGGCTCGATATCCTGGTCAACAATGCCGGCGGCAACCTGCCAGAGCCGTTCGTCGAAGTCACCGAAGAGCGGCTGGACCGCATCCTCAACCTCAACTTAAGGGCGGCGTTTCTCGTGGCGCAGGCGGCGGCGCGCAAGATGCTCGAAGCGGCCGACCGCAGGGAACACGGCGGCGCGATGGTCAACGTTTCGTCGCAGATGGGCCACGTCGGCGCTGCCGGGCGCACCGTTTACTGCATGACCAAGCACGCGCTCGAAGGCTTGACGAAGGCGCTCGGAGTGGAGCTCGCCCCGCACAATATCCGCGTGAACTCGATTGCGCCGACTTTCATCGAGACCCCGATGACCGCGCCGTTCTTCGAGGAACCGCGCTTTCGCGAGTGGGTGCTGAATCGCATACCCCTGGGCAGGCTCGGCCAGCTTGACGAGGTAACTGCCGCCGTCGTGTTTCTCGCTTCGCCCGCCGCGTCGCTCATCACCGGGACGAGCCTGCTGGTGGACGGCGGTTGGACGGCACAGTAGAGCTCAGTAGGGGACACGCCGTTTTTTGTGCTCCCCGCGTCACCCGCGTGCGCGAAATCTCCCGCTGGAGATCACGCCAATCTATTTAGGTTGGCTTACACCTCTCGGAAAGGGTGGTCTGTCTCCGATTGCGAGGTCCGCAGAGCGGGAAACAACATTGCGACGGCAGGGGTTACGGGAAAATTGGTGCTGACGTGGGGGTGGCGGCGTCACCGATTGCAGGGAAACGCCAATAAGAGCGCGGACGCCACATTGTTATACGCGGTTAAATGCAAGACCCCAGGATGCTCGCGGAGAAATTTAGTGGAAACCCTGACAAGCTGGTCTCTTGTGACATCTACGGGAAAACAGGCTTGTAATCCGAAAAATGGATAATTGAGCATCACGTCGGCGATTGCCCCAACGTATCCGTTACAGACGCCGCTTTCAAAAGCGGCATCAGTCTCGGCCTGGGAACAGGATTCGAGCAAATCATATCCAGTCGTAACTGCTCCAGCCGGACACGCCAGTAGCATTCCGCTCAGCAGCAGGATCGCGCGTTTCATGGGTTCCTCCCCGCATGGCCGACATTGGCAAGGTTACACTCGCTGCACTGGGGAGGGGAATGCCATGGTGCGGCAAAGCACTGGAAGTCAGTAGGGGACAGGCCAAATTTTGTGCTTTCGGGGCCGCCAGCGCGCGAGGAGTCTCCACTCAGAGGTCACGCGAACCGAGCTAGGCTGAATGACACCTCTCGGAAATGCTGGCCTGTCTCCTGTTGCAAACTATTGCGTACCTAAATTACGCAAAGACGCGAGCCCACTTAGGAGGATGCGAAATGAAGTGTTCAAATGTAATTCTTATCGGATTTCTGCTGCTTGGCGCAGTGAGTGCAAATGCCGCTGATCTTGTTCAACTGATAGGGACCAGCCGCGGGACAGAGTCAGCAACTCACATTGCCATTAACTCACAACAACGACCAGACGGCTTGGTTCTCACGTCAAGTATGTCAAAGCCAAACGCTAAAGGTACGCGCGGTAACGCGCATGGACCTTGAGAAAATAACTATGCCCACGCTCATCGTAGCCAATAGGGATGACAAATGTCGGTATACGCCACCCAAAAGAGCTAAGAAAATTTCTGGTATGTTAACGAACTCAAAAAAGGTAGAAGTAAAAATGTTTAGTGGCGGTGATGCGCCGAGATCAAAACCCTGTCAGGCCATGTCGTATCATGGTTTTCTTGGTATAGAAAGTGAGGTTGTTACTTTCATTTCCGATTTTATTAAGTCAACCTAGATTAATGGTCGGTAAATAGGAGGGCAGGACACGCTGTTTGTGTTTTCCGGTCCGCCCGCGGGCGGGGCGTCTCCAGTCAAAGATCACACAACTCGATCTAAAATTTGATGAAATCAGAACCCAAATTAAGACGGATTTTGGTCGTCATCTCGGTCATTGCGTACACCATTGCAGCAATGGGCAACGTGGTCTTCGCCTTTTCTCCGACTATAGACGCCAAGCATGCTGCGGCGGCTGCGTTTGTCATGGTGATTGGGATCGGAGTCACTCTTTTTTCCCGGAAAGAAGAAGACTTTATGGGCGGGCCTTTGTTCAAAGGCCAACCCGTGTTATTGGGTTTTGCGGCTGGATTATGGGCGAATTTGGTCCTTGCCGTTGCGGGAGGGCTTTATCTGGTTTTCGGGGTGAGTCATTTCATTTTGTTCATGGGATACGTTGGCTCAATCGCGTTTATCCCGCCGATTCTGGTGCGGGTCATAATGTCAGTGCTCAATCGGATCGGCAAAGGGTCCGGGAAATAAGCGAGATCAGTGCGAGGTTTCTGCTGCTCGAACCTTGGCGTCAAGACAAGCTTCCATTGTGGCCTGCTGATCAGCGCCGCGATCAACGCCCGTACTCGCAGGTGACGGGGTTGCGCCTTCATTCCTGAATTCGAGGTTCAAGCCCCGATCCCTGACAGACTCTTGAGGCCCAGGAGACGGCGTTTGGACGCTAGCCGTCTGATGGAGTGCATTCCCGCAGGCAACCCCGACCGGCCTTCCGGTTGATTCGGTAGAACAAACTCACCCGCGATCGACTTACCCGGGCGATTCCCATCGCGTTGTTCAGGCGCGACAGACGAGCCGACGCGGAGCGAGTGCGCTTGATGGGCAGCCAGCACAGGACATCGGAGGCCGGTCCTGTTTTCGTGGGAAAAGCGCTGAGAATGCCTGATGTTTGACCTTAGTCAAATAGGATCGTAGCGGCCTCTGTTAATAGTGCATGAGCAGTAAAGGAGAACGGGAATAGTCCAATTTCGTTGTAGGAGGATCCGATGAATAAAAATGCGTTGGGAATCGCCGCAGTGATGGTGGCTTCTTTCAGCCTTCCGGCTCTGGCCGGCGACGTGACTTACAGTAAGGACATCCGTCCCTTGATGGAGCAGAAATGCCTGGGTTGCCATGGCGCTAGTGCTCCCTATTACGGCGACTTCAAGGAAGACAAAAAGAAGTACACGGCAGCCATGAAAGGTCCGCGCATGGACACCTATGCCGACGTGCTCTACTTTGTTGGCTGGCCGGACACGGGCGCCTTGATGCGTAGGCTCGATGACGGCATGAATGCCAAGGGCGGCAAGCCGGGGAACATGAATGCGTTTCTCGGGGCGAATAAAGACGAGCGGCAAAAGAATCTGAAGCTCTTCAAGGCCTGGGTGGGCGAAGGGGGCTGGGTGCTCAACCGCTGGAAAGCGAGGGGTAGCGTGCCGGCCGTGACCAAGGAGCAGGTCTCGAAGATAAAAGTGAAGTACTAGAAAGGACGCGAATAGACGCTGCCGATGACTGGGTTTCCGGTAACGGATAACCCGTCATCGGCCACGATTAACAACCATGGGAATGACGGCGATATCCTTTTTCTGACGCGCAGCGCCGGAATGGATGTCCAACCGCGTTTCCCCCTCAACTGCCAATCTCTTGAAAGCGGTGTTTTAGGCCGCCTCTCGCGGCTGCAGATTGGCCTGCCGTTTATCCATCGTCTAACGCAACTGCCACCGCTGCCTCGTCGCGGCCGCATCGCTGCAGCGCTCGAGGCGTAGCGCGCGTCGCAGATGGACGGGCTGACCGCCGCGGCCAGCAATGCCCTCGCCCTCCGCTAATAGGGCTAAAAAGGGCGGGGATCGGCGGTGGGTCGAAACCGTGACGCCCGTCGCAAACCCTCGAAAGTCGCCCGTGATTTTGTGCGCGGAAACTCCAAGAATGCCGCTTGCCGCTGGTCTTTCTTGGTGGCAGGGGGACTAGGATGGGGGTGTCTTCAAAGCGGGCGCGTGCCGGGGGGCAAGCCATGAATCGAACGCTGATTTTGTTGCTGTCGGGAGTCTTGGCCAGTACTTGGCCCGTTGGGGCCGCAGCTGACGGCCAACGCGCCGCAGGCGCCGGGATGGCGAAACTGATGATCCTGTTCGGTTGGAGCGCGTCCCGCTTCGCCACGCCGAAACGCATCGTGGCCCCCGAGAAGGACTGGGCGATCGTCAAAGACGCCGAAACGAAACGCGCCGCCCGCATCGCGCGTCAAAGGCAGCTTCGCGAAGCGTACCATCGCATCGCTGAGCGCGAGCGCGAACTCTACCTCGCGCGGGAGGCCTATCGGCACGAGACCAGCCGCATCGTGCAAGTACCTCAGCCCGTGGCCGGCCAGCAGCTCAGCGCGGACGAGAGCAAGGCCCGTGTGGTGCAGGGGACGCGACTGCAACTTGCCGAGCGCCGCGTAAGCCAGGGCGAGCGGGAGGCCTATAAGGCGAAGCTGGAATATGGCCGCGCCGCGCGCGCGGTCCGGGAGCAGCGCCGCAGCGACGCGGGGCGTGCGAACGCGGACGCGGACGGCTGAGCGACCTGTAAAAAAGGGGCCAGAGCGGAAACGCCGCTTCCGCTCCGGGATTCCTGAGACAGCTCCTAAGAACCGAATACCTGCGACGTGTCTATCCCGAGTTGATCCTGCAGGAACTGCTTGGCGTTATCGACGGTGTCAAACGTCAGGGCGTTTCCATCCGCGTCCGTAACGATGTGCCGGGAGGAGACCTTCGCCAGCGTTAATTTGCCAATGGCGAAGCGATCGTGGCTGTGGGGCGCGACATACCAGCCCAGGTGCGATTCCCGGGCGAACTCACGGGCCAGCTCCACGCTGAGCTTACTGGCCCGCCCATGTTCCTGCAGCCAGAGAGTGACTTCACCCTCGTCCATAGCGACGCCCCTAGCGGTGACTTGGCGGAGAAAAGCTTAACATCCCGCTGGTATCCAGGAAGGTAAATGCAACCCCCGCTCGGAGACCATCCTCCCTCATTCCGTTAAAAATGACACACACGCCTGTAGAGATGGTCTGTCGCGTTCGAGGTGTTGACGCGTTAGGCCAAGCCATAGAACGCTAGTCGCGGGGCAGGGACGGGGCGGGTGCAAACGGGCGGGTCACCGCGCATGCGCTGGCGATCCGCGGGTGGTCAATACAGGCGGGCGTAGTGAGGCACGTCCTTGGCACTGGCCCTGACGCGTCTCGCATTGTGCCGCGAGCGCTCGAGGAGCTCCTCCCACATGCCATCGGTCGACTTGCGAAGCACGAGGCTCGTGTCGGCGTCGAGCACGTACCAGAAGCCACGCTCAACTTCGGCGCGCAGCTCGCCAGGCTGCCATAACACCAACCCCGCGTAGAACCTGGCGTGGTCGGATTCCTTTTCGATGATGTCATCCACGCCCACGCGATCGACCACGGCGTAAAGATCCGGCGTTAATTGCATCGAATGCTCGCTGGGGCGGTCCGGGCGCTGCACCAGGGCAAACAGGATCTCTGTGCTGACCGGTCCTCCCAGATAGACCGGATCGGCGACCTTTTTCGAGGGCTCGTGATCCGGGAAGAGTCCGCCGAGCGTCATCGGGGTGGGCTTGTTGACGATGAAGCCGATGTGCTGGTCGTCACCCATCGGCTTGACGATGAGGATCGTTGCCCCGTAGAGCCGGTCCGCCTGCAATGCAGGCTTCGCGACGAGCATCACGGGCTCAGTGCCGAGGTCTGCCGCGCGCGCTACGGCGGTGCAAGCGATCATGGCGATCGCGAGCACGACTGACGCTAGATACGCGAAGGATCGCGGCTTATCCATGGCAACGAACTCCTTACAAAATTACCAGCAAGCCCCCTGAATTCTCGTTGCAAGAATCTTGCCAGAGTCCGTTTTAAGAGGCAATAAAGGTTGTGGTTACAATGCGTTATTAGGACTTTTTACACAGGTTTATGAGGTGAAAATGAGACACTGTCCTCATGGGCGCATGCTCTTGCTGGGCAACAAATTTGCCCTGGGAGCCTCTGACAGGGCGGGAAGCGGTCATTTATTTCCTGTGGTCCCTGAGCGAGAACCGCACCGGTTTCGGTGGCGCATTATTCAGCACTACCGTCGTGGTCGAGCACGTTCGCGTCGGAAGTTCGTCACGGCCATGGCCGGTCGCGAAAAGGGGGTCTGATACCGTCATGCCACCGTTTTGCCGTTTCCGGAATGACATTTATCAGGCGAGTGCAGCGGCTTGTGGCGATCTCGCCTGGAGGCCGCTAGACTGGGCCCGTCAGGATCGCAGAGCGGCAAAGGAAGACCATGGACAGGATGAATCGGGCGGTGCCCGCGGACATTCCCTACATCGTGAATACGGGCGAGAAGCTCGTTAACGAGACGTTCGGGCCGAACAACATTCGCCGGCGCCGCACCGGCACGCAAGAGTTGAAGCGCGTCGACATCCACAACGGCCGGCTGCAGCCGGAACCGTTTTCGCTGGATGGAAACGGCTTCGTTTTCGTCGAGCACCAAACGAAGGTGGCCGATTTTTTCGACGCGGAGCAGCTCAGATCGGTGTATTACCCGGAGGTCGAGCGCCTGATCCGGGAGACATCGGGCGCCAGCCGCGTGGTGATCTTCGATCACACGCTGCGCTCGGGCGATGAAACCGAGCGCGAGGCGCGGCTCGTCCGCGAGCCCGTGCTCTCGGCGCACAATGACTACACAGAATGGTCCGGCCCGCAGCGCGTGCGTGAAATTCTGCCGGACGAGGCCGAGACGCTCCTGAAACACCGCTTTGCGATCATTCAGGTGTGGCGGGCGATCAACCAGCCGATCCAGGCGAATCCGCTGGCGATTGCGGACGCCAAGAGCGTCGCCATGGAGGATTTTCTGGTCGCGGAGCGCCGTTATCCGAACCGGGTGGGGCAGACCTACCGGCTCGCCTACAGCCCCCACCATCGCTGGTTTTATTTCCCGCAGATGCGGCGCGACGAGGCACTGGTGTTCAAGGTCTACGAGTCGGAGCAGGACGGCCGTGCGCGGTTCACCCCGCACAGCTCGTTTGACGATCCCACGTCGCCGCCGGGCGCGCCACCACGCCAGAGTATCGAGGTGCGCGCTTTTGTCTTTTTTGCGGACTGAGGCCGAAGCGCGGGAAGCGGCCCTCAGGCCTTTGACTTCGATTCCCGGAGGTCGGCACGCACGAGGGCGCGTATCGCCCAGCTTTTGATTTTCCGCGCCTTGCGCTCACTGATGTAACCTTTTCGCGGACTGTGCGTTGCACGGTTAAGCCCTCAATGCATTCCTGGCGCCCCTGCGGCGCGGGCTGTGTGAGACGGGGCGCGCTTGCTTAACCGGAGAGCCTGTTGATGCCTCCACAGCGATTGGCCATTTCCTTTTCTACCTGCCTGGCAGTGGTTCTCAGTGCCCTGCACGTCGCCGCCGGGGCGCTGGCAGCCTTGATGCCCATCCCCGCCTGGGCGAAGGCGATCTCCATTGTGGCGGTTCTGTGGAGCTTGAAACATTGTCTCGGCGAGGTAGCGCTCCTGCGAAGTCCGGGCGCGATCGTGGCAGTCGACGTCACGCGGGAGGGGCGGGTCTTTTGTAGAACTCGACGTGGCGAGTGGCTCGATTGCGAGCTACTGCCATCGAGCTTCGTCTCTCATTGGGTCACAATCTTGAATCTGAGGGTGCGCGGAACGCGGCGGACGCGCCACGTAATGCTGTGCGGCGACAACGTGGACCCAGTGGATTTCCGGCGACTGCGGACGTGGCTGCGCTGGGCAGCCGAAAAATCCGTGATTGGTGATTCGTGATTGGTGAGCGGTGGCCTCTCCTGGGGCGCTTCTCGCCTTGTCCCTTGGCGCAGCGGTTATTAGCAAATTGAATCACAACTTAGGGGTTTGAGCGGCAGCCACCGGCGGCCTGGCAAATTCGAGCGATTCCGTTAGCCTCCTCTACGCGGGCTTTCTTATGACGCGAAGTGAACGGACTTGCACCGTTTCACCGTTTACTATTCACCGGTTATCTGAAATATCGGCGTGTATCGGCGTTCATCGGCGGCTAAAATGCGATTTTCTCTCCGCCGTAACGTCCTCTAGCGAACGTTTGCGGTAAGGCCATGACATGAAAATTACGCTCATCGAAAATTTCCGCGCGGTCTTCTACACGCCTTATTACGCCGCGATTGCCCTTGGCGCTTATCGTGCCGAGGGCATCGAGGTGGAGCTCAAGATGTCCTCGGATGCGGACAGGACGCTCGAGTCGGTCATGTCAGGAGCCGGCCACGTCTCTTGGGGTGGCCCAGTGCGGGTGATGCTCGCGCTCGAGAAAGATCCCACGAGCCAGCCCATCGCATTCTGCGAGGTGGTGGGCCGCGATCCATTTTTCCTCCTTGGGCGCGCCCCGCATCCGCATTTCGAAATGAAGGACCTCCTCGACAAGCGAGTCGCAACCGTGTCGGAGGTCCCGACGCCGTGGATGTGCCTTCAGCACGATCTGCGGCTGGCTGGACTGGACCCGGCCAAGGTGACGAGGATCAGTGACCGCACCATGTCCGAAAACGTTGCTGCACTGCGTTCGCGGCAGGTCGATGTCATCCAGGTGTTCGAACCCTTTGCGGCGCAACTGGAAGAAGAAGGGGCAGGGCATATCTGGTACGCGGCGGCGAGCCGTGGACCGACGACATACACCACATTCAATGCTCCGCGGGCGTTTCTGGAGGGGGAGCCCGAAACTGCGCGGGGATTGTGCCGCGCGATCTACCGCACCCAGAAATGGATGGCGGCAAGGCCGGCCGAGGATCTTGCCGACGTCGTGGCGCCGTATTTCCCAGGTCTTTCAAGGTCGGTGCTGACGGCGTCTTGCCAGCGCTACCAATCGCTGAAGGTGTGGAACCGGGGGCCCGTCATGGCCCGGGAGGGCTTCGAGTGGTTGCGCGACGCGGGCCTGTCCCGGGGACTCATCACCAGGCGCTATGCGTTTGAGGATTGTGTGGACATGCGATTGGCGGAGTCTGTGGTCCGGGACGACCCCCCTTCGCTCTGAGCGCCCGGACGTCGGACGCCCGTCGTCGCTAATCGATGCTGCCGCCGTGAGCGTGACATTATGCATGGCGCGGCGGGCGCTACTTGCTTACCCTCTCGATGTGCAAGCGAATCTCACATTACCTCCACATCCGGGGGAAAGGGGTAGTGAGTCATGGAAATTCTGATTGTTCTATTTTTGCTCATCGGCGTCTTCGTCGTCATGACGGCTATCGGTCTGTGCATCTCATACGCCGTCGGTAAAGTCCTCTACGATCGCGAGCGCCCCAAGGCGGAGGCCGGCGAGCCTGGTCAGTGCGCCCAGTGCGATGCGGATCGCGACTGGTACGAAGGCATGCCTGGACCGAAACAGATTGCCCTTACCGCCTGGTGGTGGGCCAACCGGATGACTTGGGCGTCGAAAGGTTGTCGGTAAGCTAGTCGGCGGGTCGCGCGGGGCAAGTCGGCCCGAGCGGGCCGATCGTTTGTTCAGAGATCTTTTTCGCGTTCCTATCCTTGCTGGCGTTTTCGGCTCATAATACGCGGGTCGAGCACGCCTTGGGTCTGTTTGCAGTTCGTTTCCGGCTGGCACTTCCGGTCCTCTCCCACAGGTTCTTTGATGCCGCGCGCACTATCGTGCGCGGCCACGCCACCTCTGGAGGACATTATGTCTACCACCGGCACTGTAAAGTTTTTCAACCCTACCAAGGGCTTTGGCTTCATTCAACCCGATGATGGCTCGAAGGACGTGTTCGTACACGTCTCCGCGGTCGAGCAGGCGGGCCTCGGCACGCTGAGCGAGAACCAGAAGGTCTCGTTCGATGTGCAGAAGGGCAACAACGGCAAGTTCTCCGCGATCAATCTGAAGGCTGTCTGATGCTCCGCGCCGGCTGAAAATCCGGCGCGCAGCAGCCGCGAAACCCCGCTTCGGCGGGGTTTCGTCTGACGCGGTTGCCGCGGGCATTTCTCAACGGTCTCTTCCAGGAGTCGACATGAACATCTTTTTGGGCAACCTCGGTCCCGACGTGACCGAAGCGGAAGTAGCGGAACTGTTCAAGCCATTCGGCCAGGTGGGGTCTGTGCAGCTGGTGCGAGAGTTGTTCACCGGGAAGAACAAGGGATTCGGCTTCGTGGAGATGCCCGGCAAGCAGCATTCGCTCGCCGCGATCGCCGGGCTCAACGGCAAGGAACTTGCCGGGCGCCCGCTGAGGGTAAACGAGGCGCGGGACCGGCCCGAGCGCGGCCGGCGTCGATAGCCGTCGGGTGCGGCAGGCACGGGTTCAATCCGCGCTGCGATTTCTACATTCCCGAGAACGTCCGAGAGCACCTGTCGATACGCGATTTTGGCGGGGGTGCGCGGCGCCTCTCGATCGAGGCCGATCGCAAGTGCTTTGCCGATCAACTGGCCCCTTCCTCACCCGCCGGGGGCGTCCCCCTTCGCGTTGCAACGGACGAGGCAATAATGATTGCCCCTCGCGCCGGAACCGCGTATAAGAAAACAGGCGTTTAGTTTCCTCACCTTGGGCCCGCCTCATTGCGGGCTGTTTCTGCGGCTGCCTTTCTCAGGGCTTGGGATTGAACATACCCGGGCTTGCCTCCGTCCACCGATTCTTCAGGGACACTTATGGCCGCCATCCAAACGGAATTGCTGCCTGCAGAGCTAGACTCGCTGCGGCGACTCACCTTCGGAACGGTAAAGAAGCGTATACCCGCCGAGCACGGCGAGAAGCTGGTTAGCTGTGGCTTTGCGAAAAATCAAGCCGGCACCCTGATCATCACGATCAGGGGCCATGCAAAACTAGCGTTTGAACTCACTCGCGCGGGCTGGTTTGCCACGCCGATTTGAGTTGACCTGAAAAGCCGCCAGCGATGGATCAGACGGTTGGTTTTTCCGAGCTGCGCTGGCTGCAGGAGTTGACCCACAAGAGGCGAAAAGGGGTAATGCCCGAGATGATCGGGGCCAAGCTCCTTAAAAGAGGGCTCATCGAGCGCAACAACGGCGGCTTCATGCTCACGGCACGGGGCCGGATCGCGCTTGCCAAGCTGGCGTAATAGGCCGACGGGGCATCGGCAAACAGACTCGGCACCTGGGCGCGTTAACAGACTCTGATTTATTCTTTTCCCCTGTAAGTCTTTCTAATCTCTGTCGCCATCCTGCCTGGTCCCATCCTGGTCATGCCGTCGAAACTTTTCCAGTAGCGATCGGTTAACCCACTGGAATAAGCATGGCCTTCGAGGGCCTTAGCAAATAGAAAATCGGGGACAGGCCTCCATTACCGTGGGGTGAAATCCGGTAAGGTGGTATGTCCCCGGTTTTTTAACAGGGAATACGCCAGGGCCTTTTCTCAACCCCTCACGATCGCTGAGGCAATCGCTGAACCGAAGGCTATTCCTTTCTATTTTTTCTTAGCCTTTTTGATGCTTCCAGCGCCCTTGGTGCTGATCGCCGCCTGGGCGGCCTTAATCAAACTGGCGTCTACTTGGAAGATTTCGCGGTTAACCGCCTCGACCTCTTCGCCCGTTGCCGGATTGATGATTGCCTTGCGCTTCGCCGCGTCTGCCAAGAAAGCCGGGTCCTTTATCATCTTTTGGAATGCGGCACGCAGCGCCATGACAACATCGTCCGGAACTCCTGGTTTGGCCATCAACGAGCGACCGATCGGTGCACCGGAAGAAACGAAACGAAGTATTTTCTTGGCTTGCGGATCGTCGACGATCTCCTGGAGCAACGGCACGTCCGGTAGGTCGGGATCACGTTGCAAGCCGGCCTGGAGCACGATCTTGATGTTGCCGGCCTTCAATTCGGCACCGTCCCCGGATTTAAATGACGCCCAATTCTTGGAAACCATATCTGCCTCGCCCCGCAAGATAGCCAAGGTGGCTTTTTTCGAGCCTTTGTAACCACAGATCAATTTGAATTTCATTCCAGCGACATTTTTTAGCGTCGCCGGCATTTGTGCACTACGCGCCGACTTCCCGGTACAGGCTACGATAAGTTCTGTTTTACGCATACCTTCAATAGTGGTAGCCGGCGCCCCTTTGCGTACGGCGAAAGCTGCATTGGCTGGCGCAAATCGGCCGATGTAACGGATTTTGGACGCGTCCCATTTACCGCGTTTGGGTGTGAGCAATTGGATGTGAGCCAAGGTGTCGGGTAAGAGCGCAATGGTCAAACCATCGGCAGCGACATTGTTCAGGTAATTAGCAGCTGCTTTGCGGCCGCCGCCCCCTGGCATATGCTGAACAATCACATTCGGTTTTCCGGGAATATATTGGCCGATATGCGCAGCGGCCAGTTGACCATAAAGATCGTAAGACCCGCCCGGCGGATGGCCGAGCAAAATCGTTAGATCTCTTCCTTTGTAAAGATCTTCCACCGTACCGGCTGCTGCCGGAGAAGAAACTGTGACCGCCCCCATCGACGCAGCGGCGGCAATCATCACCAGCTTGTTCATCATTGACGAGTTTTTCATTAACCGTCCTCCTAATTCATTTGAAAATTCTTGCTTCAGTACGTCTGATAATATGACGCCAGCGTTGAGAATAAGACGTTCGTCGCCTGGCTTCGATACGCGATTGAGTGTTCTTGCGTGCGAACTAGATTTGAAGTTGTGGACAAGACTGTCATACGGTAAGACGATATCAACGAACCCGGTAGGGCCGCAATAAGTTTGTGGTGAATGCCCGGTTAGTGGGGAATCCTTAGATGGTCTGGGAAGCAGCGATTACCGCGTTGGGCGTCCTCAGCGATCCAATACGGCTAATGTTCGTTGTTTTGGGGACGTTCCTGGGCCTGATTATCGGCGTCATTCCGGGAATCGGTGGCCTCGTGGGCTTGGCCCTGTTGCTGCCGTTCACCTTTTCCATGGACCCGTATACGGCCCTCGCATTCCTGGTCGGCGTGCAGTCGGTTACCACCACGTCGGATACGATACCAGCGGTCCTATTTGGTGTGCCCGGGACCGTCGGCTCTGCAGCGACAATTCTTGACGGCCATCCCATGGCCCGTCGTGGAGAAGCCAGCCGTGCCTACGGTGCGGCCTTCACCGCATCGGTTTGTGGTGGACTGTTCGGTGCATTCGTCTTGGCAATTTCAATTCCAATCCTCCGGCCTTTTATCTTGGCTGTGGGCACACCGGAATTGTTGGCTATTTGTCTTCTTGGCTTGACGCTTGTTGTCTCGCTCTCCCGCGGTGCCATGGCAAAAGGGATGGTGGCGGCAGCCGTCGGGCTTTTATTATCGAGCGTTGGTGATGAGCCACAGACGGGTGAATTACGCTGGTCATTTGATTTGGCCTATCTGTGGGATGGACTGCCGCTTGTACCCTTGGCACTGGGGCTATTCGCCGTTCCGGAAATCATTGATCTTGGCGTATCACGCGGCTCTATCGCGTGCGATAACGTCAAGGATGAGCGGTGGCAGCAACTCCAGGGTGTACGCGACGTATTGAAGAACTGGTGGTTGGTTCTCCGTTGTTCTGCCATCGGTACGTTATTAGGAGCGATTCCCGGTGTCGGGGCGTCCGTGATTGACTGGATCGCTTACGGCTACGCCGCCCGATCGGAAAAGGGCGCATCCGAGACCTTTGGTAAAGGAGATGTGCGTGGGGTTATCGCTTCGGAGAGTTCGAACAATGCGAAGGAAGGCGGCGCGTTGGTGCCAACGCTCGCCTTCGGCGTCCCGGGTTCGGCCTCCATGGCCTTGCTGCTAGGCGCCTTTCTTATTCATGGGATCGCGCCCGGTCCCAACATGCTGGATAAGCAACTCGACATCACATTTACCCTGATCTGGACGGTGGCAATTGCCAATATTTTGGGTGCTGGCGCTTGTTTTCTGTTTGCGGGTCAATTCGCGCGTATCGCCACTGTCCGCGCTGGAATTCTGGTGCCCTTGATATTCGGCATCATGCTTGTCGGGGCGTTTCAGGGTGCCAGGGATTACGGAGACCTGGTGGTGCTGGTGCTCGCTGGGGCGCTTGGCTGGATCATGAAGAGTAGGGAATGGCCGAGGCCACCTCTTATTCTGGCGTTCGTGCTTGGCGGTTTGCTTGAAAACTATCTGTTCATCTCGCATCTTCGCTACGGACTTGAATGGACATTAAGGCCAGTGCCAATGGTTATGATTGCGATCATGGTATTTATGCTGGTTCGACCGTTGATTTCGTATTGGCGGGGTGGTCCGCGAGGCGGCACCAAGACATCGGTCTCCGAAGAGACGACCACTCAGGCGATGAATCCGACCGAGTTTTTAATGTGGGCTGGAACCGCGGCTTTGTTTATCTACGTTTTTGCCAGTAGTGCGCAATGGGAACAGGCGGCGCGCCTGATGCCCCGAGCCGTTGCCGTGGTCGGCATGATCGCGGTCGCCGGCTACGTCGTATGGAACTGGTTTAGCGGCGGTTTCGCAACATCTTCAAAGAAAGTAACCCCTTGGTCTGGGGCTCTCGGCCAGGGTCTTTGGCTGGTGGGGCTCGTTCTGGCTGTCCGCTTAATCGGCATGTTGCCTGCCATGGGACTTTTCGTGGTTGCTTACATGCGGTTAGAGGGGAAAAATCCATGGTCGAACATCGTAATGATTGCGATACCTTATTGGCTCGCGGCTTTTTTCCTCTTTCACAAACTACTGCATCTCCCTTGGCCGCAGTCTTTGCTGGGTGATTGGTTCCCCGTTATTCGTGCGAGCCTGGGCCGACTTCTTTAGAGATGGCGTTAGCAAAAGATGATTTCGGTTCAAAACGTAGACTCGTTCCATTACGTTAGGGGCTCTTAAAAATCGAGCCAGGGACTGCCTCGTGTGTTAGTCACATTTCGAACTAACGCTTACGCGAACATAACGATGTTCGGTGACGTTGCCCTCAGGCTGCTCAAGCTGATGGGGCACAGTGGAACGGTGCCGAGCGCCATTCTGGCTGACGACGTTCCTCAGGCGCTTGCTCGCCTGAAGGCAGCTATCGCGGCGGACAAGGCGGCGTCGGGGGACAGTACGCCCAAGGATGCCGAGAGCGACGACTCCGAGGCGCCAGCAGTTAGCCTGGCGCATCGGGCTCTTCCATTGATCGAGCTGCTGGAGGCAGCCGCAAAAAGAAAATGCGACGTGATGTGGGATCGCTGAGGCCCTCCAGCTTTTCACCTTGCATTAAAATTTTAGCATTTAACATTCATCATTATTGTTTCTCTTCAGGCGGTTTGACCGCGCTGAACATCCTGAGAAGCAACAGGTCGTAGACGATCTTCAATGCGCCGCATATGACGAGCGGCCAGCCGAAAGGGGAGAGCGTTAGCAGATAGCCTGCGATGGTCGGACTAATCGCCGCGGCAAAGCTGCGCGGCACGGCCGTTACGCTCGCGGCGGCGGCGCGCTCTTCGGGCGATACCACAGCCATGACGTAAGACGAGCGCACGGGGACATCCATTTGCGAAAGGGCGCTGCGCAGGCACAGGAAGACGATGGCAAGGGAGAGCGTTGGCATCAGTGGCACCAGGATGAGGAATAGGTTGGCCGGCAAATGCGTGAACACCATGGTGTTTATCAGTCCAAAGCGCCCGGCAATCCTGGCGGCCACCAGGAACGAGGCGGCCGCCAGGATGTTGGTCCAGAAAAAGATCGTCGAGGCTGCGACGATCGACAGATCGAAGCGCTGGAAAAGCCATAGGGCGATCAACGACTGAACGGCAAACCCGCCGCCGAACGCGTCGATGCTGAAAAGGGCGGCCAGCTTGTAGACAATCCGCTTCGATTGATGCAGCGGGGCACGCTGGTCCGAGGCGGGAGCCTCTATCTTGGGCGAGAGCGTGCGATAGAGCAGCAGATTGCCTACGCCGAGTGCAGCGTAGGCGAGGAACATCATTTGCACCGCCGCCTTGGGTTCGAGCCCGAGCCATGCGCTGAGCAACGCGGGAATTCCGGCGGCCTGCGCGCCGAGCGCACCGACGAGCGAACCGACCAGGCTGTAGCGGGCGAAGAGCGCGGTGCGCGACTGCGGCGTGACGGAGCGCGCGAGCATTGCGTGTTCGAGGGGAGCGAATACGGTGACGTCTCCAGATGCCGGATTCAACACGCCGAAGACGGCGATGATCAGCAGGGGCCAGAAATCCGTTGCGTGGGTCAGCATCAACGCCACTGCTACGAGCAGTGCCGAGCCGGCCATAAGCAGGCTGCGAGCGCGGTAGCGATGGGCAATGAGCCCAATCGTTAGCGTCATCCCGCCAGCGCCAAACAGTGTGGCCGTGATAATGACGCCAACTTGGAGCGCGTCGAAGCCCAGCAAGGTCA
The DNA here is from genome assembly GCA_032123035.1 of Betaproteobacteria bacterium. Classification (GTDB taxonomy): domain Bacteria; phylum Pseudomonadota; class Gammaproteobacteria; order Burkholderiales; family SG8-41; genus SG8-41. The sequence continues at coordinate 22,054 of JAQBFV010000228.1, forward strand.
GGTAATACGGGAGTAGAAGACTGATATACCCGTCACCGAAGGCGCGCATCGCGCGCGTCCAGAGCAGAATCCGCGCATCGTGCAACGTGCCCGGCGGCAGAAGTCGGGGTAACCGGGGCATATAAAATCCGTGAATGGTGATTCGTGAATCGTGAATCGAAACGTTAAAAACCTAATACTAAGCTACTGATGGACGCCGATGAAACCCGGCGATGATGATTCACTTGAGTTTTCTATCGGCGTTCATCTGTGTTTATCTGCGGCTAATATTGTTTTTCGAGTTTTTGAGACACGTTCTAGTCACGAGTTACGCCTTTAACATAGAGGGCAATGTTGGTAGGATGCCCGTTTTCCTGGGAGACCCCGATGATCGACGCTTACACTTGGCCTACGCCCAACGGCCATAAAGTTCACATCATGCTGGAGGAAACCGGCCTGCCGTACCAGGTCCATGCCGTTAACATTCGGCAGGGCGATCAGTTCAAACCGGAGTTCCTGAAAATCAACCCGAATCATCGGATTCCGGCGATCGTGGATTCAGAAGGGCCGGATGGCAAGCCGATATCCCTGTTCGAGAGCGGGGCAATCCTGCTCTATCTTGCGTCCAAGACGGGCAAATTCGCGCCCAAGGAACCGCGCGCGTACTGGACCTGCGTGCAGTGGCTGATGTGGCAAATGGGCGGCGTGGGTCCGATGTTCGGGCAGGCGACCCACTTCCGCGGTTACGCGAAGGAAAAGCTCCCGTATCCGGTCGAGCGCTATACCAACGAGGCGAACCGGCTTACACATGTGCTGGACGAGCGGCTTGGCGAAGCGCGCTACGTTGTGGGAGACGAGTACACGATTGCCGATATCGCGATTTTTCCCTGGATGCGCGGGTCCGAGCGCCGGGGCGTGACCGTTGCTGACTACCCCAACGTCAAGCGCTGGTTCGACGAGATCAATGCGCGCCCCGCCGTGCAGCGCGGCGTGCAGGTGCTGCAGGACGTGCAGGCGGCAGCCCAGGCACCGCATGATGACAAGTCGTGGGAGATCATGTTCGGCAAGGTGCAGTTCGGGAAACACTAATATCTGTGACTGGTGACTGGTGACTGGTGACTGGTGACTGGTGACTGGTGACTGGTGACTTGTGATCGGTGACGAGTCCCCTGGGACGGTGGAGCGAGTCGAATGAACGACGTCCTCGAAGCTTGTGTCGCGCGGGCGCGTGCACGCCGCGGGCGGCTGGTGTTCCCGGAGGGGCAGGACGAGCGCATCGTTGCGGCGGCGCGGAAACTGAAGGACGAAGGCATTGCGACACCGATTCTGCTCGGCGTGCTGGAGGACATCAGGGCCGCGGCCGAGCGTGCGGGTGTGCCACTCGATGGCATCGAGCTGCTGGACCCGGAGCACAGCCACAGGCTGAAAGCGTACGCGGATCTCTATGCCGCCGGCCGTCCTACGGCAAACGCGAAGGTTGCCGAGCGGCTTGTGCGTAAGCCCATGTTCCACGCTGGGATGATGGTCAGGGCCGGCGACGCCCATGCAATGATCGCGGGTGTGACGAGCGCTACGGGGCGCGTGATCGAGGCGGGTTTAATGACTGTTGGTCTGGCCAACGGCATCCAAACCCCATCGAGTTTTTTTCTGATGGTCGTTCCGGACCGGGATGGGGCAGGCGCGAGGAGCTTTATCTATGCCGATTGTGCTGTCAATGTAGATCCAGATCCTGAGATGCTTGCCGACATTGCGCTGGCGTCTGCGGAAAGCTGCCGTGCGTTGCTGGGTGAGGAGCCGCGCGTGGCACTGCTGTCGTTCTCGACCAAGGGCAGCGCGCAGCATGCGCGCGTCGAGAAGGTGACTCGTGCTCTTGCCATTGCGCGCGAGCGTGCGCCAGGGCTCGCTATCGACGGCGAATTGCAAGCCGACGCGGCCCTGGTGCCGGCCGTGGCAGCAAAGAAGGTAAAAGGCGAGAGCGCGGTCGCGGGCAGGGCGAACGTTCTCGTGTTCCCCGACCTGGATTCAGGGAACATCGGCTACAAGCTCACGCAGTGCATGGCCGGCGCGCGGGCTATCGGGCCCGTGTTGCAGGGATTCGCGCGGCCGATCAGCGATCTGTCGCGCGGCGCGAGCGTCGACGACATCGTTGCCACTGCGGCGATCGTCCTGGCGCAAGCGTAACAATGCTATTGAGCCGCAGATAAACACAGGTAAACGCAGACGAAAAATCAGCACCAATCAAACACATTTCTTTCGTCGTCGTCCTTTGGCGGCAATAAAAGCGACGCAAACGACGAAAAGAAGGCTTTCGTGCCGGATCGTTCTTCCACGCTGGCCGGGTATTTCGGGTCTTGTTTCTTGATCCGCGTGTATCTGCGTTTATCTGCGGCTAAATTTTTTTTTCAGCGCTTTTCGATCGGCACATAATCCCGCGGCTCAGGACCGTTGTAGAGGGTAAGGGGACGCAGCAGGATGTTGTTCTCGATCTGCTCGAGCACCTGCACGGTCCAGCCCGGCACCCGTCCTACTGCAAAGATTGGAACGAAAAGATCCTCCGCTATGCCGTTGAGGAAGTAGACGGCCCCGGCGTAGAAGTCGACGTTCACGTTCACGCCGTGGCGCGCGTAGGGTTTCATCGCGTCCACGACCGTCTCGAGGATCTGGTACCACTGTGGCTGCCCCATTTCCCGGGACAGTTTCTCGACGCCGGCGCGCATGTGGCGCGCCCGGGGGTCTTCGGCCCGATAGACGCGATGGCCGAAACCCATGACCGGCTCCTTGTTCGCGCGCTTTGCCTTGACGTACTCCGTAGCCTTGGATGCGTCACCAATTTCCTGCGCCATGCGCATCACGTTCTCTGCCGCGCCGCCGTGCGCCGGACCGGCGAGCGCAGCCACGGCCGCCGTGATCGCCCCATGCAAGTCGGCATCAGTGCCGGCTACGACGCGCGCGGCGAACGATGATGCGTTCGAGCCGTGCTCCGCGTGCAGCACCATGTCGATCTCCATGAGCTGCGCGGCGTCCGCGCTGGGCTCTTGGCCTTTCAGCATGTAGAGAAAATTGGCGGCGTGGCGAAGGCGCGGGTTGGGCGCCACCGGCTCGCGGCCGTTACGGATGTGCTCGTGCGCCGCAACGATCATCGGTACCTGGGCTGTGAGCCGGATCCCCTTGCGCAGGGTCGCCTCGGGCGACTTGTCGGCCGTTTCGGGATCGAAGGCCGAGAGGGCAGAGACGCCGGTGCGGAGCACGTCCATGGGATGGGCATTCTTGACCGTGCGGATGAGCTCGTAGAGCGGCTCGGGGAGCTTGCGCGCTGACTTCAGCTCCGCGGTGAACGCCTCGAGCTGCGAGTGTGTGGGTAACTCGCCCTTGAGGAGAAGGTACATGGTTTCCTCGAAGTTCGAGCGTTCCGCAAGGTCATGGATGGAGTAGCCGCGGTAGCGCAGTTCGCCCACGCGCCCGTCGATGTAGCACACGCGGGAGCGGTCGAAGTACACGCCTTTCAGGCCACGATGGATCTCGATTTTTTCCGGTGCTTCACTCATGACAGCCCTTTCGTCTCGCGATAGCCGGCTTGTGCACCACAGTGCAACGATATCAGAAAATCAAATTTGGCCGGAACAGTGGCTGATTCTTGACCGTGCGAAAGACGTGTGGGAAGCTTGCGCACCGCGCCGCACCGCACCGCCAGTCCGACGATTGCGGCGTGCTGACTCGTCATCTTCACCACCCTGTTGATGGAATCATCGAAACAGAATGTCACGGTCCTGTCGGGATGCCAGGGCCTCCTGCTGATCAATAACTCGATCCTGATCACGGTCAACGCGCTAGCGGGCTACGCGCTTGCCCCCAACAAGGCGATTGCGACGCTGCCTGTCACGATGTACTTCATCGGGTCGGCGATGAGCACGATCCCTATGTCGCTGCTCATGAAGCAGTTCGGGCGGCGGGCAGGTTTCACTGTCGGCGCGCTGTGCGCCGTCGTCGGTTCGCTCGTGTGCGCTGCAGCCGTGTACACGAAAAATTTCTGGATGCTCTGCGCCGGCGTGCTAGTGCTCGGCGTCTACTTCGCCGCGGGGCAGTACTACCGCTTTGCCGCGGCTGATGTCGCGCCGCTCGATTTCAAGAGCAAGGCGATCTCGCTAGTGCTCGCCGGTGGGATCGTCGGCGGCTTAATTGGGCCCGAGACGAGCAAGCTGACGATCGACCTTGTCGCCGGGCACACCTACGTGGGCCCGTATTTTTCGCTCATGGTGTACGCGATGCTCGCGGTACTGCTATTGCGGTGGCTACACATTCCCCAGCCTTCGGAATCGGAGCGCAAGGAAGCCGGACGGCCGCTTGCCGTTATCGCGCGGCAACCCGCGTTCATCGTCGCGCTGCTGTGCGCGATGGTCTGCTATGGCGTCATGAACTTGCTGATGGCGGCTACGCCGCTCGCCATGTCCGCCGGTCATCACCTGTTTAGTGACGCCGCCTTCGTCATCCAGTGGCACATCGTGGGCATGTTCGCGCCATCCTTCGTCACTGGTTCCCTGATTTGGCGGTTTGGTCTTCCGCAGGTGATGCTCGCGGGGGTGGCGCTCAATCTCGTTTGCGTCGCTATCGCGATCGCCGGGGTCGAGGTCATCAACTTCTGGTTGGCCATGCTGCTGCTGGGCGTGGGATGGAACTTCATGTTCGTCGGAGCGACCATGCTGCTTACGGAGACGTATACGCCAGCCGAGCGGGCGAAGGTGCAAGGCGTCAACGATGCGGCGATCTTCATCACTCTGGTCGCGAGCTCGCTTGCGTCGGGCGCGTTGTTCAGCTTCCAGGGCTGGCAGGCGATGAACTATTACGCTGTGCCGGTACTCGCACTGGCCGGCGTTGCCATTCTCTGGCTCGCCGCGCGGCGGCGTCCGCCCCAGCCAGCCTGACGATCGGTACCCGACAGGGCGTTTTCGGGTAAAATCCCCTCTCCCTGGCAAGGCGAGGCGACGTGGGTCGCTTTGCCCCGATTTTTAAGAGAAAAATAATCCGCCAATTGGAGAGGAACGGCATGAATCAGCCCGCCTCCGCAGCCCGCCTCAACAAAGCTCCAGCGACGCCCGCGTATGTCAACCACGCCAAGCTCAAGGCATGGGTGCAGGAAGTCGCCGCACTGACCAAGCCGGACAGCGTTTATTGGTGCGACGGGTCCGAAATGGAGTATGACCGGCTTTGTGACGAAATGGTGGCCTCGGGCATGCTGATCAGGTTGAACCAGGAGAAGCGCCCGGGCTGCTTCCTGGCGCGCTCCGACCCCGATGACGTCGCGCGAATGGAAGATCGCACGTTCGTGTGCAGCCGGGTGAAGGAGGACGCGGGACCGAACAACAACTGGGTGGCGCCGGACGAGATGCGGGCGACGCTCGGCAAGCTCTTCGACGGTTGCATGCGCGGTCGTACGATGTACGTGATTCCCTTCAGTATGGGCCCGCTCGGTTCGCACATCGCCCACATCGGCGTCGAGCTGACCGATTCGCCGTACGTCGTCGTCAACATGCGCCTCATGACGCGGATGGGCCGCAAGGTGCTCGACGTGCTGGGAGGCGACGGCTACTTCGTGCCGTGCGTGCACTCGATCGGCGCTCCGCTTGCGCCCGGACAAGAGGACTCGGTGTGGCCGAGCAACAAGGAGCACAAGTACATCGTTCACTATCCCGAGACCAAGGAAATCTGGTCGTTCGGCAGCGGCTACGGCGGCAATGCGCTGCTCGGAAAGAAGTGCTTCGCGCTGCGCATCGCCTCGATCATGGCGCGCGAGCAGGGCTGGCTCGCCGAGCACATGCTGATCCTGGGCATCGAGACGCCCGAGAAGAAGAAGCGCTATATCGCGGCGGCGTTCCCCAGCGCCTGCGGCAAGACCAACCTCGCGATGCTCATCCCGCCCAAGGCGCTCGCGGGCTGGAAAGTCACGACTGTCGGCGAGGACATCGCCTGGATCAAGCCCGGGAAGGACGGACGGCTCTACGCGATCAATCCCGAAGCCGGCGCCTTTGGCGTTGCGCCGGGGACCTCGATGGAGACCAATGCGAATTGCATGGCGGCAGTGACGCGAAACACGATCTTCACCAATGTCGCGATGACGCCGGACGGGGACGTGTGGTGGGAGGGCATGACCAGGGAGGCGCCCAAAGAACTCATCGACTGGCAGGGCAAACCGTGGACGCCCGGATGCGGCCGCAATGCCGCGCATCCCAATGCCCGCTTCACGGTTCATTCGACCCAGCTTCCCTCGCTCGATCCGGACTGGGAAAACCCCGATGGCGTGCCCATCAGCGCGTTTCTCTTCGGCGGAAGGCGCGCCACGACCGTGCCGTTGGTAACCGAGGCGGTTGATTGGGAGCACGGCATTTACATGGCTGCGACCATGGCCTCCGAGACCACGGCGGCGATCGTCGGTAAAGTCGGCGTCGTGCGCCGTGATCCGTTCGCCATGCTGCCGTTTTGCGGCTACCACTACGGCGATTACTTCAACCACTGGCTGAAACTCGGCCACAGCCTCAAGAATCCGCCGCGCATCTACGGCGTCAACTGGTTCCGGCGCGACGAGCAGGGCAAGTTCCTCTGGCCCGGTTTCGGCGAGAATATGCGCGTCCTGCAATGGGTCGTTGGCCGTTGCGAGGGCAAAGGCGGCGCCGTGGAGACGCCCCTTGGCCGGATGCCGCGCTACGAGGACCTCGAGTGGACCGGGCTGGATACGTTCGACCGCTCGCGCTTCGAAAAACTGATGAAGCTGGACGCTGCGCAGTGGCGCACCGAGTTGAAGGAGCACGCCGAGCTCTTCGATAAGCTCAAGGCGCGCCTGCCGAAGGAATTCGACGAACTGCGCGGGCAGCTGGAACGCGCGTTCTAACTTTAGTGACTAGTGACGGGTGAATAGTAAGCGGGCCGCATGGCCCGCTTTTTCTTTCAGCTGACCTTGACGGGTGCACCGGTTTCCATCGAAGTGATGACGCCTTCGAATGCGGCCACGGTGTTCACCATTTCTTCGGGTGTGATGGGGTAGGGCGCGCGACCTTCAACGGCGTCGGCGAAGGCGTCGAACTCGGCGCGCAGGGAATCGATCTTATCGAATTCTCGACGCTCAACCTTGCCGCCCGTCAATCGCACGATCGTCTCGGTTTCGCCGAGCGCCTCCACCGACCCTTCATCTCCGAAGACCTGCACGCGCCAGTAGTAAGGCGAGGCGCGCACGGCGCCGAGGAACCCACTCAGGTTGTTTGCGAAGCGGAACAATACGGAGACAGTGTCGCGGGGATCGAGCCCCTTGCGGAAGGTCGCAACCCGGGCAGTTACCTCCGACGTAGGGCCGGCGATGCTGGTAAAGGCGTCGAGCAGATGGATTCCGGTCCCGGTCATGCCGCCGCCGGGCGACTCGGTCGGCAGCTCCCGCCACGCCGAGAAATGCAGCCCTGAGTTCTCGTTGCTGTAGTGACCCTCGATGTGCATGATCGTGCCGAGTACGCCGCTTTTCACCACGCGCCGCAGCTCGGCCATGGAAGGCCAGAAGCGCTTGTTCTGGCCGACCCCGATCGGAACGTTCGCTTTGCGGCAGGCAGCGATGGCGCGCTCGGCATCGGCGCGCTTCAGCGTGAGCGGTTTTTCGCAGAAGACCGGCTTGCCCGCGCCGGCGACGCGCACGATCTGGTTCGCGTGCAGCGAATGCGGCGTCGCGAGCACGACGGCCTGCACATTCGGATCGGCAAGCGCCTTGTCGAGATCGTCGCTCAACGTGAAGCCGTTTGCCTCCGCGATCGGCAACGCGGCGTCGATTTCCTTGCTCACGCCGTGAACGAAGCGCAGCTTTTCACTCTTGCCCTGCACCGCGCCGACGATGTTCTTGCCCCACCAGCCCAGTCCAATAATTGCCGCATTAATCATCCGAAACGACCTCTCGATGCCTTCAATCTAACTGCGTGACCCGTGATCCGTGAATAGTGATTCGTGATCGGTGATGGAGAAGCTCGCATCAAAAAATCGCGCCCTCCACGCCGGCTCAGGCGAGGTCTGATCCTTGAATCAAGCGCGCGGCTATAACCCGGCGCGATTTTTTTCCTTGACCGCCTTGTTGACGACGTTGACCGGCCATTCACCCGTGAGGACGCGGCGCACCTCGCTCGGCGCCCCGGCTTGCAGGCCCTTCATGGCAGCTTCGCTATACCACGCGCAATGGGGATTGATGATGACGTTCTCGCGCCCGCGAAGCGGATGGGGATCCGGCAGCGGCTCGGGATCGGTCGTGTCGAGCCCGCAGCCGGCGATCTTCTTCGAGTCGAGGGCCCGCACCAGGGCATCCGTATCCACCACAGGCCCGCGCGAGCAGTTGATGAGCAATGCGGTCGGCTTCATCTTTGCGAACGCGTCGTCGTTGATCATCTTCCGCGTCTGAGGTGTAAGCGGCGGGTGGACAGAGAGGAAATCGCACTCGGCCAGCATCGCGTCGAACTCCATCTTCTTGCCGGGCTCCTTGAACTGCCCCTCCTTGATGAAAGGATCTGAATAGAGGACGCGCATGCCGAAAGCGGCGGCGCGCACTGCGACTTCCCGCGCAATGTTGCCGAATCCCACCAGGCCCAGCGTGCTTCCCGCGAGACGGAACATGGGCTTGCCGGGCGGAACGGCCCAAGTGCCGCCGCGCACCAAGCGGTCATAGAAGGCGACCTTGCGCGCGCAGGCGAGCAGGAGCGCCATGGTGTGCTCCGCGACTTCCTCGATGCAATAGGTCGGGTTGTTGGTCACAATGATCCCCCGCCTTGGTGGCCGCATCGAGATCGATGGTGTCCACGCCGATGCCGTAGCGCGCGATGATCCTGCATTTCGGCATCTTTGCCATGTCGTCGGCCGTAATGGGACCGGCATAGGTGTTGAGCAGCGCGTCGCAGTCTGCTGCCTGCGCGATGAACTCATCGGGCTTCTTGGTTTGCAGCGGGACCAGATCCGCCAACCCTTCGAGCGTTTTCTTCTCGACGTCCAGCGATTCCCACACGTAATCCGTCAGCACCACTTTTGCTTTGGCAGCCATTGCTTTGTCCTCTCAAATGCGTGAACCGTGAATTGTGATCTGTGATCCGACGTTGCCCGGCAAGGGCGATTTTATGGGCTCACGGCGCACGGTTTACTGATATATCTCAAGATTCCAGCAGTTAGGAGGGCGCCGGTCTTCCAGCACCGCCAGGATGTTATCCACCACAACGTTGGCCATTTCCTCTCTGAGTTCTTTAACCGCGCTCCCGAGGTGGGGTGTAAGGACGACGTTTGGCATCGCGAGCAGCTCGGGTTCGACCCGGGGTTCATTCTCGAATACATCAAGCCCAGCACCAGCAATTCGCCGCTCCGCCAGCGCCCGGATGAGGGCCTGCTCGTCCACGATCGGGCCGCGTGCGGTGTTGATGAGAAAGGCGGTCGGCTTCATGAGGCGCAGCTCCCGCTCGCTGACGAGATGGCGCGTCTCAGCGCTGAGGGGCGCGTGCACCGAGACGAAATCGGATTCGGTAAGCAGCTGGTCGTAAGGCACATAGGTGAGACCGGCTTCCCGCTCCTCGCTTTCGGGTTTGCGGCGCGGCGTCCAGTAAAGCGTCCGCATCGAGAAACCCTGAGCACGCTTGGCGACAGCGCGGCCGATGCGTCCGCCACCCCCAATCAGGCCGATGGTCTTGCCGTAAACCCAGGAGCCCAGCAGATGCGCCGACTGCGCGCCGGGAAAGACTCCCGCGCGGACCAGTCGGTCGCCCTCGATTACGCGCCGGGCAACGGCCAGCAGCAGCGCAAAGTGAATGTCGGCGGTCGCCTCGGTCACAATGGGCGCGATGACCGTGACCGGGATGCGCCGCGCCGTCGCCTCCGCCACGTCGATGTCGGATGGCGTGATCTTCATCGAAGCGATGGCCCGCAGGCGCGGCCCGGCCGCAATGACATCGCGATCCACCCGGTCATGCAGCAGACAAAACAGGATGTCGCGATCGCGGACGGCCGCGATCAGTTCGCTCTTGTTGACGATATGGAGCGAGTCGGGATTCAACTCGACTTCGGCCACGGCGCGCAGCCGCTCGATTGCGCTTTCCGCTACCGGCTGGGTGATGAATATACGTGGACGCATTGCAAATCCGTGAATCGTGAATCGTGAATCGAGATTTGTGTTTTTTGGCGCGTTGGCGGTTCAGCTCAGGAGTTGATCGGCGTTCATCGGCGTCTATCGGCGGCTCATATAGATTTTTGCACTTTGTTATATCTGCGTTTATTTGCGGTTAATGATGCTTTTCTAGAGTTTTAAGACCGCTTCTGGTCACGACGCACGCTTTTCTGCGCCAGCGCAGATGCGGCAAGCGTACTCGCCGAGGGCCGCTGCCGTGACGCCGACTGCGCCATGCTGCCGGCGGTTGTATTCCTCGGGCTCGAGCTCGGTCCAGAACGAGTCGTTCAGCCGGTTGATCATGTTGAACATGCCACAGGCAAATGAGACCTCGACGATCTCCGCATCACTGAAGAGCCGCCGCAGCTCGTCCCATACCGCCTTGTCGCGCTTGGCGGTGTTGAGCGTCATCGCTTCGGACCAGGCGAGGACCGCTTTTTCCCGTTCGTTGAAAAGCGCGCTCGTGCGGTATTCACCCTGCAGCGCCGCGAACTCGTCTTCCTTCAGTCCCAGTGCTTGACCAAGCACCCAATTGTGTTCCGTTCAGTACTTGCAGCCATTGATGGTCGAGGTCTTGAGCACGGCGAGGTTACGCAGCCGCACGTCGGAGACCGCCCCGGCCTTTGGCTGGCGCACGGCGGCAACGAATCCGAGGTACCAGCGGGCGAGGTCAGGGCTGTGGGCGAGAATCCGCATCAAATTCGCCGTTCTGCCCAGCAGCTTGTTGGATGCGTCGAAGAGCTCTTTCGCGACGCCCGTCGCTTCCTCGTCACTGATGCCGCGGATTCTCTGGCTCATATCGGTGTCTTGAAACCGTGAGTCGTGATTCGTGAATCATGATTCGACGTTAAGGCTTCATTCTTCTCATGAAATCCGACTACTGCGCGGTCGGGTTTCATCCAGCGCACCACGCCGGCGACGCCGTCCACTGCGACATTCGATCCTTCCGGGATGCGGCGCGTGGCGTCCTCGACGCCCAAGACCATCGGGATGCCACGCTCGCGTGCAAGGGAAGCCAGGTGCGAGGTGCTCCCGCCAAGCTCGGCGACTACGCCTGCGACCCGCGGCAGAATCTGTCCCAGCGCGGGACCGGCCATCCGCGTCACCAGCACATCGCCTGGCGCAACCCGCGAGAGCTCACATTCGCAATTCACCACGCATGCTCGGCCTGTACCCCAGCCCACGCCCGCAGGCTGGCCGTTGAGGCGGGGGTAGCGGCGCCAGCTCTCGTCGGGAACCGGCGCAGCATCCTGAAGATGAAGCGGGCGCGACTGTAGGAGCTTGAACCCGTCTTCGTCGAGCGCCCATTCAATTTCCACGGGCATGTTCATGAGCTTCTCGGTCTCGCGCACGAGCCGACCCAACTCCGCGATCTGCTTCGGGTCGAGACAGGGCGTGGGAGCGACCTGGCTGCTACCGATACGCGCTCTGGCGGAGTGAGCACAGCTTGGATCGTGCCGCTGCTTCACGCCCACTTGCGCTTCCTTCAGCGCACCGTCGCGGGAGAGAACATATCGGTCCGGCGTGACCTCGCCTTGCGCAATCGCCGCGCCGAGGCCCCACGTTGCATTGATCAGGAGGTCCCCTTCCACCGTCTGGCTCAGTGCGCCGCCGGCGCAACGAGCCTGCACCAGCGGCTGCATCAGCAGCGCCATCGCGGTGTCCGCAGGATCGAGGTCGTGGGTCGCCATGTAGCGCAGCGCGCGAGTGGACCAGAGTGCAGTCCAGCAGGCGCGCACAGCCGTGAGGAACTCGGTCTCGTCCTCGAGACCCAGGAAGCTTTCGAACTGGCCAGCGAAGCTGGATCCGAAGCGATCCTCGACGAGTGCCGATGAGCGCACCACGCACGGCGCACCGCTCTGCTCACGCAGTGATCGCCACGCAGCGAGTAGCGGCTCCAGCACCTCGGGCGCCACCGGTTGTTCCATCAGGCCGAGCTTCATCTGGAGCGCATAGCGACGCGCTTGCGAGTCGTTCTCGGTCCCAAACGTCCCGCGAGCTGCGGCCTCGAGCCCCGAGTGCCGGACCTGCCAGCGGTAGGCATCGGCGACCAGACAAAAGCCGCCCGGGGTGGGTAAGCCGCCTTGCGCGAGTACCGCCAGATTGGCGGCCTTCGGGCCGACCCACTGCGCGTTCGTGGCCTCACGCGCCCCCAGGGGGATTATGAAATTGCTGTTCATTGGTTCCTGATTACTGTTAACCGGTGTAGAGCGGAAACGTGCTGAGGCCGGTCATATACAACGGCCTCACCCTCGCTCGCGGACGGCACGGTGTACCCCGAGCACCGCCGTCCGCGTTCGCGCCTCTATCAGCCGCCCAAGCCGTCAAGCCAGATCATCGTGGAAAGACGGTCGAATAGCCCGGCATCGGGTCGACGACTGTGATCTGCTCAACCGGGAAGTGAGAAATGAGCTCGGTGCGGTCCTTGTGCACGATCAGCATCTCCTCGATGCGCACGCCCCACTCGAACATCTTCCCGTGCTGGGTCTCCAGCGCGAACACCATCCCCTCCTTGATCTCGATCGGATGATCGAGCGACCAGATGCGCGAGATGACTGGCGGATCGTATTGCGCAAGCCCAAGGCCGTGGCCCCACAGATTGGCGGCCGCCTGATCCTCGTCCTTGTACCCCCAGGTGTCCATCGCCGAGGGCCATTTGGAGGCGATATCGCGGGTCGTTGCGCCGACCTTAACTGCCTTGATCGAGTCGTAGAG
>JAQBFV010000229.1:0-4767 GCA_032123035.1 Betaproteobacteria bacterium
GACTTCTTGATTCCTCCGACGTTGCCTGAAGATCGTGGCGGAAGTGAGAGCGCTCACGCTATTTGATGGTGGCACCATCACGATAAATGAGGGCATTGTTTGATCCGGGGCTCCGCCCCAGACCCCGGGGTTTTCCGAGGCATGTCTCCGGTGTCCGATGATGAGAAAGGAAGGCCCCGGAGACGTTGGTTCGCCCCCGGGGCCCAGCGTGCACCATCGGCGCACCGTCGACCTGGCTATCCCTCTTCCGGTTGCGCCCCCGCAGAGCCGGCGTCCGTTTCACCAGGCAAGAGTTGAAGCTCGGATTGCGTGTCGGGGATCGGGTGTTTCCCGTTTCCGTTTCCCGGCGGCTCTATAGAGGGTCGGGAAACGGGAAACGCTGATGCGGCGGCGGCCAGACGGTATCCATCCGCGCTCTTGAGCACGCGGCCCTGCGCCGTGAGAGTCTCGAGGGCTTGGCCCACGTTGCTCATGCGCATGCGACAGGCCTGGCGCACCTGACGGATGGACAGGGGGTATGGATGCCTGCGCGAGGACCTGCTCGACCCGTTCGATGGCAGAAGGTGCGTATGGGTCTGTGGCTTGAAGGCTCGATTCGTCTTCGACCCGCTGCAGGGCCAGAGCATCGCCCTGACTCTTGAGTTCCACACTGAGGTCATCAATGGAAGCGGCAGCGCGGTGTTCGACGCTGAGGCGTAACCGGTCTCCCCGACACCGGCGCAGATAGAGCAGCGAGTCGCCCCAGGCGTGCATTTCCGAGGAGCCGCGGAGGGCCTGCCCGGCCCGTGTGCTGCCGGCGCCCTTGCGTGCGTGATGTACGAGCAGCACGGCCGTGTGGAAGCTGCGCTGGAGTTGGCGCAAATAGCCCAGCAGCGGAGCGACATCGGCGACCACGTTTTCGTCGGCGCGATGCAGGCGGACAAACGGATCGAGTACCAGCAGCTTGGGATTCATGGCCTCGACGGTGGCCCGCAACCGTCTGCGGTCCTCTTCGATGTCGAGCCTGAGGCTGGGTGCCGTAATGACGTGGATGTCGAGCTTCTCGAAGTCGACGTTGGCGGCGAGGGCAATCGCTTCCAGTCGCCGGCGCACGACGTGCAACGGATCCTCGGCAGCAAACAGCAGCACGGGACCGCGTTGCCGAGCCGGAAAGTGTCGGAGACAAGGCGTGCCGGAAGCGACCGAGACCGCCAGGTCAAGAGCCAGGAAGGATTTGCAGCACTTCGGTTCTCCACCGACTATCCCGACGGCCTCGTCGGCCCACAGCGACTCGATCAGCCAGCGCTCGGGCTGCGGATCGGTGTCAAGCTCCGCGGCGCGGCGCAGAGGAAACCGGGGAACGGCCCGCATCAGCGACGAGCCGCTGCTTTGGGTCGCTGCCGTGGCTTGGCCACGGTTCGCGGTGCGGCAAAGACCTCGAGGTACAGCTTCTCGTCGAGTTGGGTGCATTCCCTCTGCACGGCAGCAGCCAGCAGCTCGGCGGCCATGTTGGTCATCACCCGGTAATTGCCGGCGGCGTGATCGCACAGGGTGCCCATCAGTTCCGCAGTCATCAGCTTGGGGTTACCCGCGGTTTTCAGCAGATGCTCGAGGCATTGCCTCAGCTCATCGCGCCCGACATATTCCATCAGCAGACGCATCCGGATGCGGCTGCCGAGCGGCAGCAGATCCGGCCGCCGTAGCTTCTGCGTTAACTGGCCGTCACCAGCAATCACCACGCTGAGGATGTTGTGCGAGTCGAAACGGGTGCTACCCAGAAGCCTCAGCTCGCTCAGCACGGTGGCACTCATTTCCTGGACCTCGTCAATCAGCAGCACCGGACGCAGCAGCGTGCTGTCGAGATGCCCCTGCCAGCGCTCGCGCAAGGCCTTGAAACCACCCCAGCGATTGTGGGGTCTCAAGGCCACCCCGAAGACTTCACCCATCTCACGATAGAAGTCGGCCAGGCTACTCTGCGGGTGCGTCAGCACCCCGACCGTCACATCGCGCACCTGCTCCAGGCGGTCGGCGAGGATTCGCATCGCGACGCTCTTGCCACTGCCCGGATCGCCGCCGATCAGGGCGAAGCCTCCTTCGCGCACCAGACTCTGCTCGACTCGCCAGCAGAAGCTCTCGACCCGCGGGCTGACGTACAGAGCTTCGGTGGGCAGATCGGGCGAGAACGGATTCCACTTCAGGCCATACAGCGACAGCAGTTTCTTGTTCATGATTCGGTTTCCTCCTGGTTCTGATCGTCATCGGTGGCTTGCGGCAGGTAGGCCGGCGGCAAACCGGTGGCGGCGTAGTCCTCGAGCAGTTGGCGCAGCAGCGGGGCCATGCCCGTCTGCGGCGTGACCGTTTCATCTACGGTGTCTTCAGCGGCAAGCGGTTCGACCGGGCGCCGCCGGCCGTCGGCGTTAGCCGTCTTATCCAACGGGTAGAGCGGAGAGAGAATCGCGTCGGTGTTCGGATCGAGTAGATCGACCGAGCGCAGATCCCAGCGCGCGTAGCGCAACCGCAGCCGCTCGAGATGGCGGTAGCGCGAGGGGACCTCGAAGCGCCGGCCTTCCAGACTGATCGTGCCGTCGCTACGACGCTGGGTCCGACTGGTCTCGGCGCGAAAGGCTCGCCGCAGTTCGTTGGTGTTCGGACTGGGCCGACTCACGTCCGGTCCCTCGGCCCAGCGCTGGATCGGTGTGCAGCCGATCTCGGAGTGGATCTTGCGGTTGTATTCCAGCTCGACCCAGGCCTGGGTCGCCTCGTTGAGTTGATCCAGCGTCAGCTCGTCCACACCCTCGAGCATCGCCAGCAGTCGGCCTTCCACGACGGCCCAAAGCACCTCCTGCTTGGCGTTTTGATAGGGGGAATGAGGGAGCGTGGTCTCGTGCACGATCCCCAGATCGAGCAGTCCCTGCCGAGTCTCGGCCGCGAGCATCGGGCTGCCGTTGTCGGTCAGCAGAGCACGTGGCAGGCCGCGCTTCTGAATCGCTTGCGACAAACCATGGACCAGGGTCTCGGCCGTCTCGTCGAGATACCACTGCATGTGGCAGGCCAGCCGAGATCGATCATCGAGCATCCCGAGCAGCAGCGGTGTTTGCCAGCCCGTGCGAGTCAGCACCTTGCGCGACCCATGGTGATAGTCCAGGTGCCAGAGCCCGCAGACATACTCCGCCTCGTAGCTGCGCACCTCGAGATGCTCCAGACGGTGCGCCGCCCGTTGGGCACCCGGAGAGTTGGGGCCGCGTCTGCGCCGGCGCTTGGTCAGGCCCTGCGCCTTCATGTAGCGCCGCACGGTGGAATAGGACGGCATCGGGCCGAGCGCCTCATCGTTGTCGACGAGCACTCTCAGGTTGTCGGCATGCAACTGGTAGCTCCAGGACGGATGGGCCTTGTATTGCCCGCGTAATGCCACGCGCAGCCGGTCCGACAGGCTGCGCTGGCGGCCGGCATCCTTGCGGATGCGTTGCCCCAGCACACCGACCGGGTCGCGCTGCTCGTGATGGGCGGTGTAAAACCAGCGTTCGATCGTCGATAAACTGAAGAGCACCGGTTCGCCGGTCAGCGGATGCTGCCAGGTCTTCTGCGACAAACGCAGTAGATCTCTGCGCAGTTCACCACGCTTCGGCGGTGCGGCCAGTAGTCGACCAACCACCGAGAAACGAAAGCGGGCCCAGGCGCCCCGACGGCGCTCTTGTTTCGAATCGCTCAAGCTCGTCTCCTTTTCGGGAGACCGAGCCTACGACTCGAGCCGAATCGTCTCCAGACGCATCTTCTGCGTGTCGATATCCTCCATCGAAAAACCGGATCGCTTCAGCAGCTTTGTGTGGTCAACGGAGCGAGGAAGGACAGGGCCTGGATCAATCTTGATCGATCATCTTCGCCCTCAAAGCGTTCGAGCAACGACGCTGGCAAGATGCCGCCGTTTAGTGGAGGCATGAAGCGGCCCCGCGCACGCTTCCAGAAGCTGCTCTCGGGGAAACTCTCGAGCCACCATGTGCGCCAGCGCCACAGTGTCCGCCGACTCACCCCAAGCGATTCTCGCAACTTGGCCGCACGCTTGTCGGTGATCCCACCCTGCATCGCTGATACCAGCAGCACCACCGTGCCCAGGTAGACACGTCGACCCAGAAAACGTACCGAGGGTGGCGTCTTCCGGCTGCGACAACCCTCCAACGCGCAGCAAAAACTGAAACGCTTGCCGTACTCCGGACCCAGATCCGAAAGGCCGCCCCGGGGCTTCCGCTCGTAGTCGGCCCGATGCACCCGACCGCTGCAGTGACAACCGTCAGCGTGCGCCTTTTCCGCAGACTTTTCGTCGATCGTCAGAAGAAACCGGTACAGCCTGGAATCTTGAAGCAGCGTGAGGCACACTTGAGATCTCCTTCGTTGTCGTAGACAAAGGAGAACGCCCTCTCGGGGCGCTTTTGTCAAGTTCCCCGAGGGGGCAACTTCAGTTTCCCTTGAGAATCCTGATCGGGAACGGTCCTCAACCCCTCAGATTTCGTGAGCACGCTGATAAGCAGCCAACCGGAATGAGAATGTCTCGCTGAATTCGACGTCGGTCAAGTATCCTGGTTGTGGGAGGGCAATGTGCTCGGGTCGCAACCGAAACGAGGTTCGAGGCCAGCTCGAGGTATCCGTTCAGAGGACGGGATCGGCTTGGTTGCCGAGCCTTCTAACAAAGTTTTGCAGCTGACGGTCCGGCCTGTCACAGCCCTGGCAGTTGCAATCGCACCGCGGTGGTCTCTTTTTCATTCCGGCTTCGACCAACTCGGCGGTATGCTGGTC
>JAQBFV010000230.1:0-22188 GCA_032123035.1 Betaproteobacteria bacterium
TCGGAGGTCTCGAACAGTTTCAGCGACAGCGAGGCAAGCGAATCATGGCCGAATACCAGGATGGTCAGCAGCGAGGACAGGCCGAGCGCAACCGCCACCGGCATGCCGAGCAGCATGAAGGCGAACAGCATCACGAATAGCGCGGCGGTGGTCATTCGCGTCCCTGCGCCGGCAGTTCATCGGTGTCGACCTTGAGCTTGAGCGCCTCCTCCACCTCGTCGCCTAGCAGATGCACCTCCTTGCCGGCGATGAGCCGGTAGAGCACCTGGCCGAAGCGGAAGAACAGGAAGGCGTAACCTAAGGGAAGCACCAGCCGCGGCACCCACTGCGGGATCGGGATGTCCTCCCCCATGATGCCAATTTCGTACATCTTGGCGACGTAAATCCAGCCGCCGTAGAACACGATCGCCGCGTAGAGCATGCACAGCACCGTGGCAACGATGCCGACCGCGCGCGCCTTCGCCGGCGCCAGGGTCTTCACCAGCGCGTCGACGCCGATATGCGCGCCAACACGCACGCCGTAGGAAATGCCGAGAAAGATCAGCCAGGCGAACAGAAAGGTGACCAGCTCCAGCGCCCAGATAAAGCTGTAGTTGAAGACGTAGCGCGCCACTACTTGCATGAAAGTGACGAGCGTCATCACAGTGAGGAGGAAGGCGATCACTCCCTCCTCCACATGGTTGACCTTGCTGCCGAAGCTCATGACGCCTCCTCCAACGCCAATCGCGGTCGCCTCCGCGCGCCTACTCGTTGGCTTTGACCGCGGCCTGGATCAGGTCTTTGCCGATATCGGACTCGAACTTCTTCCACACCGGCGCCATGGCCTTGCGCCAGGCGGCGACGTCGTCCTTGGACAGCACTTGTATCTTGGCCTTGCCGGCCTCGAGGATGCGCTTGCGGTCGCGCTCGTTGAATTCATTCGCGACACCGTTGCCGTAGGCGGTCGCTTCGTCCATCGCCTTCTGCAAGCCATTGCGGATATCGGCCGACAGACCGTTCCACCACTTGGCGTTGGTGATCACCATGTAGTCGATCACGCCGTGGTTGGTCTGGGCGATAGTCTTCTGCACCTCGTAGAACTTCTGCGAGTAGATGTTGGACCAGGTGTTCTCCTGGCCATCCACGACGCCGGTCTGCAGCGCCTGATACACCTCGCTGAATTTCATCTTTTGCGGATTGGCGTTCAGCGCACGAAACTGCGCTTCGAGCACGTCGGAAGACTGAATGCGGAACTTGACGCCCTTCGCGTCCTCCGGACGCTTGAGCTGGTCCTTGTTGGTCGAGAGCTGCTTCATGCCATTGTGCCAGTAGCCCAAGCCTTTGATGCCCTTCTTCAGCATCGAGTCGAGCAGCGCCTTGCCCTTCGGGCCGTGCTGGAACCGGTCCACCGCCGTGATGTCGTCGAACAGGAAGGGCAGATCGAACAGCTGTACTTTCTTGGTATAGCGGGCGAACTTGGACAGCGAGGGCGCGATGAACTGCACGTCGCCCAGCAGCACCGCCTCCATTTCCTTGGCGTCGCCGAACAGCTGCGAGCTGGGAAACACCTGTACTTCCACCTTGCCCGGCAGCAGCTTCTCCGCCACTTGCTTGAACTTGAGCGCGGCCTGCCCCTTGGGCGTGGCTTCGGCCACGACGTGGCTGAACTTGATGACGATTTCCTTTGCCTGGACCGGTACCGCCGTCAGCATCAAAGCCATAACCGCGAAAGCCGAAATGATAAGACGCATAGAGCCTTCTCCGCGTTGTTTATCCAGCCCACGATAGTCTCAGTCACCGGATTTTTCGCACTTTGATGTAGATCAACCTTCTTGAACCGAGATTCCCCGGATACCCGCTCTGATTGGCCGAAAACGGCAGCGCGTTCGGCTGTCGAAGGAGATTTAGGCCTTGGTTCGCCCATTCTCATCCGATAAACAGGAGAATCAACCCGCCCGTTGCCGACGTTATCTCCGTGATTGAGCGTAAATCTAAATGGGGTCAGACACCATTTACTTTTCAATTACATCGGAATGCGCATCGGTCGTCCGCAACCAATCGATCAATACCCGATTGACTGAATCCGGCTGCTCTATTGTCGAAAGGTGGCCGCAGTTTTCGATGATCTCCAGCCGCGCTCCCGGGATCTTCGCCGCCATCGCTTCATGGTCCGGCAGCTGCGTCACTGGATCGTTGCGGCCGCACATCACCAGGGTCGGCACCCTCACCCGGGCAAGATCCTCATGCGAGTGGGGCCGGCCCATCATGGCAGCTTGCTGATTGAATTGCCCGCGCGCGCCGATGCTACGCGCCATCTCGGACATCAGGTTGGTCAGCTCGGCGCGCCGCACGTGCGACGGATGCAACCATCGTGCAGGCAACTCGGGAATCAGTGCCTCGATACCGCCTTCGCGCACCTTGGCAATGTCGGCGTGGCGGCCTGCGCGCCGCTCCGGGTTATCCGCTACCGCTGTCGTATCTATCAATACCAGACGCTCAAGGCGGTGTAACTGCCGTCGAATGACCTCAAAGGCAAGATAGCCGCCGAGCGAGAGCCCAATCATCGTGAAGCGCGCGGGCGTATTTGCGAGCAGCTCTTCCGCCATCCCTCGTAACGAATCGTGGTCTCGAAAGGCAAACACGGCACACTCGTAGTCGGCCTCGAGCGCAGCAACCTGCGCAACGTACAGCCGCTCGTTCGTCAAATGAGCGCAAGCAAAGGCGAGGAACGGCCGCTGGGGCATACCATTATCGTAACGTAGTGCTGAAGAACTGACGCCTTTTTGAATTAAATGGAGTCAGATCCGGTAGAACGATGTCGCCGTGTCGTGGAAATATTTGCGCTGCTCGGCGTCCGGCCGGCCTTCGAGGATCCGCTTGGTAGTGGCGACGAGATCGTCATAGCTCGCCCACAATTTCTCCAGCGGGAAGTTGCTGCCGTAGAAACATCGGTCGTCGCCGAATCGGTCCAGCAGATGATCGAGCGTAATGCGCATGTGATTCTCGTCGCACTTTGCCGTGAAGAAATTCAGACCCGAGCACTTGATCCACAAATTGGGCAGGGGGCGCAGATGTTCGAGGCCTTCCTTCCAGGCGTTGACGGTTGCGTCGTCACTCGCCGTCAGCATGCCGGCATGGACGAGGCAGAAATGGGTGTCCGGATGATTGCCAACCATCTCGGCAAAATATTTGAACTGGTGCGAGAAGCCCTGCAGCTCAAAGCTGAGATCGTATTTTTTCAGCAGTTCGATGCCGCGCTGAAATTCGTCCGTGATGCACAGATCGGGACGGTCAACGCGGCAGCGCAGCGGGTCGCCTTTCCAGAAATGCAGTTGATGCCGCACCCCGCGCGTGTTCGCGTGCTGCCGGTGTCCCTGGAGAATTTTCTCGACGTTCGGGTCGGTCATCACGGCATGGCCGATGATGGCATGCGGAAAACCCGTGCGGTCGGCTTGCGTCTGTAACCATCTGGTTTCGCCGACCGGGTCCGAGGGATCGTAATTGGCCTGAACATGGACCGATTTGACGACCTTGTTGGCGCCGAAATCCGCCAGCAAGTCCTTGACCAGATAATTCTGCCGCAAGGGCTGATAGTTGCTGCCATACATCTTCGGGGTGATCGGCGCGGCCAGCCACGGATAGTTCTGCCACTCCCACAAATGGTGGTGGCTGTCGACGATCGGTCCGTCATACATGATGATCTTCCCTCTATTGATTGATCGCTAGTGCTGAAGAGGTGACGACGGCCTCATAAGGTGTGACGAGTGACGTAATCTAGTAACTAAGTAACTAGGTAACTAGGTAACTAAGTGACTAGGTTGCTCGGTTATCAAACTAACCGGCGCGAACGATCCCTCTCATAGTCACTCAGTTACTTAGTCACCTAGTCACCAACCTTTTTCCGCTTTACCCATTACCCATCACCGGTCTTGGGGCCGTCAGCCGTCACTTCTTCAGCACCAGTCCCTGGTCACAAATCACGCCTTATGAAGCTGTCGTCACCCGTCACCCATCACCCGTCGGGCTGAACGGGGAGACGATCGCGCTGGAGTAGGGACGCGCCCTCAGTGGGCGGCGGCCTCCTCCATCCCCTCGCGCGCTTCCATGGCCTCCTCCCGGCCGATGCGCTGGGCCTCCTCCGCCGTCACCTTGTAGATCTTGGCCGCGAAGCCCCGGAGGGTATAGCCCCCGAAGGCGGGGTCGAGAAAAGGGTCCGCGTTCGGGGTGAGGGTGTTCGCGTTGGAGCGGAAAGCCCCGTAGAGGTGGGGCGCCTCGCCCTTCTCCTCAGGAAACCACCAGCCGTGCTCGACGTGGATGATGCGCGGGTCCATGCCGTCGAAAAGCTGGGCGCGCTGGACGCACCGGCCCCGGGGGGACTCGACGCACACCCAGTCGCCCCTTCGGATGCCGAGCTTCGCGGCGGCCTTGGGGTGGATCTGGGTCCGAGGTTCGGGATGCAGGCGCCGCAGGGTGGCCACTTGGCGGTGCTGGGAGTGAAAGTAGTTGGGCAACCGCCCGCCAGTGATGACGATGAAGGGGTACTCCTCCATCAGCCCGGGGTCGCTGTAAGGACTCTCGGGGATCTCGGTGTAGCTGGGCAAGGGATCGTAGCCGTTACGCCGCCAGACGGTGCTATAGATTTCGGCCTTCCCCGTCGCAGTGGGGAAGCCTCCCTCGCGCCGGTAGTGATCGGTCTCGTGCTTGCGGTAGGCCACGCGGTCGAAGGCCCCGCCGGCCTCGACGATCTCCTCCCAGCTCATGCCCGAGGCGCGCAACCGCTCCTCGAAGAAGTCCACCACGGTGTGCCAGGGCCAGTTTTGTTCCATGCCCATGCGCCGGAGGATTTCCCCGCAGACCTCGAACTCGTCGCGCACCTCGCCCAGGGGCTCCACCGCCCGCACGCAGCGCACGTTGCCGTAGGGCCCGTAGCCGTGCGTCTCCATCAGGCGCTCCTTCTCGAAGTGGGTGGGCGCCGGGAGGACGATGTCCGCGAGCTGGAGGGAAGGGTTCATGAAGAGGTCCACGCCCATGAAAAAGTCGAGCTTCATGAGAGCGCGGTAGACCTCCTTCGTGTTGCTCCAGGTGAGAAGCGGGTTGCCGCCGATCGCCACCCAGGCGCGGACGGGGTAGGGCTCGCCGGTGAGGATGGCCTTCAGCACGGCCGGGTTGTTCGCGTAGCGCTTAGTGGTGGGGCCCGCGCAGAGGCGGAACCGCTGCGCGCCGAGTTGGCGGATGTAAGCCTCCTCGGGGAGGGTCTCGCCGAAGGCGTCGGTGAAAGTGCGGCAGCCCTTGTGGGAGGGCACGGGGTGCATGTTGCCGCCCGGGATGTCCACGTTCCCCGTGATGCACTCCAAGAGGGTGCAGGCCCGGCCATTCTGATGAGCGTTGACGCACATGTCGAGCCCCACGCCCCAGGCCAGAGCGGCCGGCTTCGTGGTGGCGTAGAGGCGGGCGGCCCGCACGATGTCCTCGGCCTTGAGCCAGGTGATCGCGGCAGCCTTGGCGGGACTGTACTGGGCGCAGCGCTCCTTCAGGAGCTGCCAGACCGTCTTGCAAACGCGCCCGTGCACATCGAAGGCGCCGCCCAGCGCGGGGCGGACCCCGGGCCAGTCGCTCGGCACGGCGAGGTGTTGGTCCTTGTCCCAGACGAGGTGGTTCCCCTGGGCGTCGCGGAGGAGATCCCCCGAATCCACGTCCGTCAGGAAGGGCGCGTTCGTCCACTTCTCCACGAAGACGCGGTCGAAGAGGTCCTCCTCGATCATGACGTGCATCATGCTCAGAGCGAGCACCACGTCGGTCCCGGGGCGGATGGGGAGCCAAATCTCTGCCCGGCGGGCGGCGGCGGTGCGGCGGGGGTCGATGACGATGAGCTTGGCCCCGGCCTTGTTCTTCTCCAGCATCTTGTAGCCGAGAATGGAGTTGTGGTTGGAGATCTCGGGCTGGTCGCCCCAGAGCACGATGAGGCGGGGGTCGCCCTCGTAGTCGGGGGTGTAGTAGTTCCCGAAGGTGGCGTTCGAGGAAGCCCGCCGGGGGAGCATGCACTGGGCCCGGCCCGGGCCCGTGCGGTTGGTGCTGCCCAGGTTGAGGAGGAAGAGGTCGACGATCCAGGCCACCTCATCGGCCTTGGTGCCGTCCCCGCCCGTGATGCCCAGAGGGCCGTAGCGATCGATGACTTTCTTGAGCTCCGCCGCGCAGGTGCCGATCGCCTCGTCCCAGGAGAGGCGCGCCCAGCGGCCTTCGCCGCGGGCGCCGACGCGCTTGAGGGGGTGGAGGAGACGGTCCTTGTGATAGAGGAGCTCGATCCCCGCCCGGCCCTTCACGCAGAGGTAGCCCCGGCTGTTGGGATGATCGGGGTCGCCCTCGACGTGGACGACGCGGCCGTCCTGGACGTGCACCTGAATTCCGCACCCGCCGTGGCAGAAGAAACAGCCCGACTTCACGATCCGCGTCCCGCCCCGGCCATTCAAGATACCGCCGGGATCATGCGTGACTGAGAAGTCATTTCCGCTCGTGCCATTGATGATTGACATGCCGTCCCCGTTATCGAGAAAAACAATCCATCATTGTTCGTATCGCGCCATGCGGATGTAGCCCCCGCTTGAGAACAGCTCAAGACTTACTCGGACGACTATCCGGCTAACCGTCATCTCTTCACATAGGACTATCGACCTTGCCGGGCAGGACAACATCCTTTTTCGAGAACTTTTTGACGTAGATCAAACAAAACTCCATGCCATGGGAATATCGGGGCCATGCGGATACCATCATCTGGCATGACCTGACTGCTCCTCGCGGCACTGGCGCTCGCGCTACCCCACTAGCCCAAGCCTCCCATGCCGCTGAGACGGTAAATGGGGCCAGTGTGATCCTGTTTATCTTTCCTTCTTTTATAGGGGTGTAATCGTGATGGAAAAGAAAGTTGGCGTTGTCGGACTGGGTAATATGGGCGGCGGCATTGCTCGCAATTTTAAAAAAGCAGGCGTACCGCTCATGGTGTGGGATGTTGCCCCCGCAGCCCGTACAGCATTTTATGAAACAGCGGGCGTCGAAATTGCGCCACCGGGTGAAATGGCGGCGACCTGCAACGCAATTTTCTTCGTTGTTCCGGCAACGCCGGAGATCGCGTCGTGCTTGGAAGGCAAAGATGGCGTTCTGGCGCGAGCAGCCGAGGGGCTCGTCGTCTACGATTTTACGACCTCGGATCCGGTTGCAACCAAGGAACTCGCCGCGCGCGCGGCGGCGCACGGCATTGCTTATCTCGACGCTGGAATGAGCGGCGGTGCCACGGGTGCTGATGCCGGAACGCTGACGCTGATGATCGGTGGTGACAAGGCGGCGTTCGAGCGTACGCGCACCCTTCTCGATCCGATTGCCGATCGGAGGTATTACATGGGCGGCAGCGGCGCCGGCCATACCATGAAGCTCATCCACAACATGGTCTGCCACACCATCTTTCTGGCGACCTGCGAGGGCGGCCGCATGGCCGAGGCCGCCGGCATCAACCTTGCCGACATGATCAATGTCTTCAACAATTCGAACGCCCGCAGCTACGCCAGCGAAGTTCGCTTCCCCAGTCATATCCTGTCGGGCAAGTGGGATGCCCGTTCGCGCGTTTACAATCTGCGCAAGGATCTATCAATGGCGGTCGGACTGGCCGGCGCACTCGACACGAAAGTACCGCTGGGCACAGTCACCCGCGACTTCCTCGACGTGGCGATCGCCCATGGCATGACCGATACCGACTATTCACGTCTCTACGAAAAATTCGACGAAATCGTCATGGACGTCGGCAAATAACATTTGCTCCAAACAAATAGAGCGTGACTTGTGACTGATGACTAGTGCTGAAGAAGTGACGACTCACGACGTGCGGTTTAGTCCATTCACCACTCACAGAATTTGGTGCTTACTTTAAGGACCCCTCGCCATGACCTCCGATCCTTCCTCCCCGATCCTCTGGCACCTCGACGCGCGCGGCGTCGCCACCGTCACCTTCAACCGACCCGAGGTCAACAATGCGTACAACGGCGAATTCATCGCCGGCGTGCTCGGCGCGATGGATGCCCTCGGCAAGGAACGCTCCTTGCGCGTCGTCGTACTGCGCGGCGCGGGCAAGCACTTCCAGGCGGGCGCGGACCTTAAGTGGATACGCGCGCTCGCGGCGCGCACGGCCGAGGACAACCTCGCCGCGTCGTGCGACACCGCGACCGTAGTGCGGCGCCTGAACGAGCTTCCGGTGCCGACCGTTGCGCTCGTGCAGGGGGGCTGCTTCGGCGGCGGAACCGGGATCGTCGCCGCATGTGACGTCGTGATCGCGGCAGAAGACGCCGTGTTCTCGATCGCCGAGACGCGCTGGGGCCTGATGGGCGGAATCATCCTCCCGCAGCTCGCCGACGCGATCGGCGTGCGGCAGGTCAGGCGCTACGCGCAGACCGGCGAGCGCTTCAATGCGCACGAGGCGCGCCGCATCGGCCTGGCGCACGAAGTCGTGGCGCTCGCCGAGCTCGAAGCTGCCGGCGAGCGCGCAGTCGACCAGCTGCTGCAGAATGCTCCCCTCGCGAACGCGCAAACCAAGGCCGTCGCGCTCGAGTACGCGTGGGGCAGGATAAGCGACGAGACTTTTGCGCGCCTGGTCGCGCAGCACGCCGCCAAGCGGCAATCGGTGGAGGCGGCAGAAGGGCTCGCGTCGTTCGCTGAGAAGCGCCCCGCGCGTTGGTACCGTTAAGTGGTGTCTGACCCCATATATTCTCTTAAGATTGGACGGGCATCTGAGACGTTGAGGGAAAGGGGCCGGACAGAATGGACATTACCGCCATACTTGCCATCATGCTGGCACTCGTCGCGTATGGATTGATCAGCCGAAAGATCGAAGGCTCGATCCTGACCGGGCCGATACTGTTCAGCGCGTTTGGTCTGATTGCGGGCCCCGCCGCTTTCGGACTGATACCGCTGCAAATCAGCAACGAAGCGCTGCATCTGCTGGCAGAGATCACTTTGATTCTCGTGTTGTTTTCCGACGCGGCGAGTATCGACCTGGTGCAACTTCGTCGCGATCACAATCTACCCGTCCGCATGCTGTTGATTGGCATGCCATTAACGATTGCTCTTGGAGCCGTGGCCGCCCTCTTGCTTTTCGACAGCCTCGGACTCTGGGAGGCAGCGTTACTCGCGGCGATTCTCGCACCCACCGATGCTGCGCTTGGCCAGGCAGTCGTTTCCAATCGCGTCGTGCCCGTGCGAATACGCCAGGCGCTCAATGTTGAAAGCGGACTTAACGACGGCATCGCCCTGCCGTTTGTTCTGATTTTTGCGGCCTTTGCGAGCGCGATGCAAGCGGAGACCAATGCGGGTGCGTGGCTTTTGTTTGGAGCCAAGCAGATCGTGTTCGGGCCACTCGCCGGTATTGCAGTCGGCTATGTTGGCGCGAAACTCGTGGCATTGTGCTATCGCACGCAATGGATGTCGGAGAGCGCCGAGGGCATGATTGCTTTGGGTCTGGCATTCGGCGCATTCGCGCTGGCCGAAGTCTTTCACGGCAATGGCTTTATTGCAGCTTTCGTTGCGGGGCTGGCGTTTGGCAATACGTTGAAACACAAGTGTCAGTTCCTCTATGAATTTGCCGAATCGGAGGGTCAGATCCTGATATTGCTAACTTTTGCGGCGTTTGGCGCTGCCATGATCCCGCAAGCAATGGGTGCGGTAACCCTGAACCACATCTTATTTGGGGTCCTGGCGCTAACCGTTTTGCGCATGCTGCCAGTTCACCTGTCACTCTTGGGTACAGGCATCAAACCAATAACGTCTGCGTTCCTTGGTTGGTTCGGGCCACGCGGTTTGGCGTCCATCCTGTTTGTACTACTGATCCTCGATGAAGCAGAACTGGCAAACGAAAACACGCTGTTTGCCATTGTGATTATCACCGTGGCGCTTAGCGTCGCGTTGCACGGCATCACCGCAGGACCCGCTGCCCGATGGTTCGGCGCGAGGTCGCAACGCATGGGCGAATGTGAAGAAAACAAACCCGTCAGTGACGAACCTTTCGCCGGTCCGGCCTAAGCTATCGCATGTGCTCGATCAAAGGGGCCAGGCTCGAATGCTTGATAATTCGAGCCTGGCCCCTTTGATCACGAATGCTTGATAATTCGAGCCTGGCCCCTTTGATCACGTTTCTCTCTTAAGGGGTGTCCGCCTCCATTTATTTGAAATGCTCCAAGCACTCCGTTTGTAAACGGCGCGCATAAGGACCCGCGCTATCAAAGAATTCCAATCCACTTGGCATCTGATCGTATTCTCCGGAAAAAAGATCGCGCAGGAACTTTTCAACGAACTTGTCCGGAACACTCGCGCCAAACTCTCGCCGTCCCTCGTTTTCGGCACGAACCGAAACACTGATCGCATCCGCAGACGCGCCAGCACTTCGGGCATCCACTGCTTTGGACGCCGAGAGCAAGAGGAACTCACACGCCTCAAAAGGCGTTGCCGCGCGCGCGATCATTGGAGCCGTAAAGAACAACGCCGTCACCCCCAGAATACTGACCATTGCGTTACGCATTGCGATGCGCCTCTAAATCGTAGTTAGAATTAAATGGGCCCTGACCCGCTTTATTTATGAAGCTGTCGTCACTCGTCACTCGTCAGTCGTCACCTCTTCAGCACTAGTCACAAGTCACTAGTCACTAGTCACGCCTTATGAAACTGTTCTGCTTGCGGGCAGCGCTTTCATCACCGCTTCGGCGATGTCGAACAGCCGGCGGTCCTTGAAACGGCCGACGATGAGCTGCAGCCCGACTGGCAAACCGGATGGCCCCTCGAACACCGGCAGGGTCACAGCCGGCGTGCCGAGCGCGGTCCAGATGGAATTGAAGATGGCGTTGCCCGTCGTCTTGAGTCCTTGCGGCGGCTCCCCGGGCGCACTGGGTGTGATCAGGACATCGTAGCCGTCGAGCGCATCGTCGATCTCCAGCCGCAACCGTTCAAGGCGCCGCGTTGCATTCCGGTAGTCTTCGTAAGCCGTTTCCAGTCCGTCCTTCATGCGGCCTTCGCGCAAAGCGGCGCTCAACGCCTCGAGCCGGTTGAACCGCTCCCAGGACACGGTGCGGGAAAATTCGAAGCCGCTGATTAGCCGGAAGAGGTTTTCGAAATCTGCACCGATCCCGGGCAGTTCCAGGTCGGTCACCGTGGCGCCCATCCCCGACAGCCTCTTGGCCGCGTGTTCCAGGTGGGACTGAGTGTAGCCCTCCGCTCGATCCCAGAACGGCGATCGGTAGAATCCAATCTTGAGATCTCCCATCGCAGGCGGTTTCAGGGCCGTCAGCGGTTCCTCCAGCAACACGGAACGGACCAGCGCCAAATCCTCCACCGAGCGGACCATCGCGCCGATCGTGTCGATGCTCGGCGAGTTCGGCATGACACCGTTGTTGTTGAAATCTCCATACGTGGGCTTATAACCCACCGTTCCGCAAAAGGCCGCCGGACGGATGACGGAGCCCGTCGTCTGCGTGCCGTAGGCGAGCGGAATCATCTTGTCCCCCACCGCGGCAGCCGAGCCCGACGAGGATCCGCCCGGCGTATGCGCCGGGTTGAAGGGATTGCGAGTCTTGCCGGGATAGCGGTGCCCGAATTCGGTGGTGACCGTCTTTCCCAGCAGCACCGCGCCCGCAGCCCGCGTAATCGCGACACATCCCGCGTCCCGACCCGGCCTGTGCCCCTGATGTATTGGCGAGCCGTAGGCGGTTGGCATGTCCGCGGTGTCGATGATGTCCTTCGCCCCGAACGGCACACCGGCGGCGAGCCCGCCGCTTCCGGCCCTGTCGAGCTCCCGCGCGCGGGCAAGCGCGCGATCGCCGTCAAGATATTCCCACGCCAGCACCGTTTGCTCGCGGTCCCGGATCCGCTCGAGACAGCTCGCGACCCACGCTTCGGCGGTAATCTCGCCCGCTTCCATGGCCCTCAGCCCTTCGGTCGCAGTGAGTTCAAAGGCTTCGGCCATCGTTCTGCCTCTTGAGGTTCTTGGTTCTTAAAGAATAACGCCCGTGATGGATAATGGGTTATGGGTAATGCGTGATGTGCCTTACGCATAACCCATCACGCATAACGCATAACGCATTACGCATTACGGTAAGGAAATAGGATCAGAGTAACATTCCTGCATCCTGGAAAAGTAACACTGACCCCGCTTATTATTGTATCGACAGAAAGGAACGACTATGGCCTACGAAGGCATGATTGCGGAAACCATTTCGATCAACGGCAACAAGGGCGAGCCCATTTCGGCTTATGTCGCGCGGCCTTTGGGTGCCGGTCCTTTTCCGGGCGTCGTGTTGATTCACCATGCGCCCGGCTGGGACGAGTGGTACTGCGAGACGACCCGGAAGTTCGCCCATCATGGGTATGCGGCGATCAGCCATAACCTCTATCACCGCGCCGGCGAGGGCAGGCCTGACGACGTCGCGGCAAAAGTACGCGCCGAGGGCGGCGTCCCCGATGCTCAGGTCATCGGCGACACCGAGGGTGCGGTGGCGTGGCTGCGCGCCCAGCCCTTTCTCAACGGCAAAGTCGGCGTGATGGGCACGTGCTCGGGAGGACGGCATACGTTCTTGTTTGCCTGCCATACGAAAAGCATAGACGCGGCGATCGAGCTGTGGGGCGGCCGCGTGGTGATGAAGAAGGAGGAGCTGACGCCCAAGCAGCCCACCGCGCCGATCGAGTTCACGAAGAACCTCTCGTGCCCGCTGCTCGGGCTGTTCGGCAACGAAGACGCTGCGCCCACGCCGGAGCAGGTGGACCAGCACGAGGCCGAGCTCAAGAAACACGGCAAGCAGTACGAGTTTCACCGGTACGACGGCGCCGGACATGGCTTCTTCTATTACGACCGGCCCATGTACCGCATCGAGCAGGCGCTGGACGGCTGGAAGAAGGTGTTCGCGTTCTTTGAAAAGCATTTGAAGAAGTAAAGGGCGGCATGTGTACTTCCATTGTTGAGATAGTCAAGGCGGAAGGTTCGGGCAAGGGCGAGGTCGGTTGGTTCGATCTCACGACCGCCGTGGTGTCGTATGACCACCCTCACCACGCCCTGCTCGAAGAGGCGATCGCCATCGATTTTGTGAATTCCGCGCTCGGGCCGGGCGCGCGCGTCGCGGTGGAGATTACGCTGCAATCGGCGAAACAACTCTCCGCCGCCCTTTCGAGGGCCATCGCCGCGGCCGACCTGGTAGAAAACGCCCGTCTGTTTTGTTCGAAAGGCGTGACTAGTGACCAGTGACCGGCGACCAGAACAAACCAAGAACGAATGTAACCGCAGATAAACTCGGATACAACTCAAAACACTTCCGTCTTCCGACTTTTGACTTCCGCCTTCGATTAAATGGAGTCTGACCCATTTATTTTTTTCTTGCGTTAATCGAGCCTGGCGCCTTTGATTGCTAATTCCATCCGTTACTTGAACGACGTCATCACCTGCGAGCAGGCGATATGAGGCGCCGAGCTTCTGGAAGGGATGCCTTCCTTTCGCTTCTTGCCGACGAGGGCGTCGACCATCTCTTCGGTAACCCCGGGACCACCGAGCTTGCGATCATGGAAGCGGTCGGCAAGCGGGACGACATCCGTTTCGTGCTGGGCCTGCAGGAAAGCTCGGTGGTCGCGATGGCGGACGGATTTGCGCGCGCTTCCAACCGCCTGACCGCCTGCAACGTTCATGTTGCGCCCGGCCTCGGCAATGCGATGGGCTCGCTTTTCAGCGCCCGGTTCTGCAACTCCCCGATCATCCTCACGGCCGGTCAGCAGGAGCAAGGCCACGGGTTGATGGAACCGCTGCTCTATGGCCCGCTCGTTGCGATGGCGCAGCCGCTCGTGAAATATGCGATCGAGGTCACGCGCGTGGAAGACCTGCCGCGCATTCTCCGCCGCGCGGCCAAGGTGGCGACCGCCCCGCCAGCAGGTCCGGTGTTCATCAGCCTGCCCGGGGACATTCTCGACGGCGAAGCGGAGCTTGATTTCGGCCGTTCAACGCGCGTCGAACCAACGGCGCGCCCGGCCGATGCATCGATCGAGCGTCTGGCGCACCGGCTTCTGCAGGCGCAACGGCCGGTCATCATTGTGGGGAACGAGATTGCCCGATACGACGCCTGGGCGGAGTGCGCCGCGCTGGCCGAGGTGCTCGGTGCGGCCGTCTACCAGCAGACCGTGCCGGATGCCGCGCATTTTCCGTCCGAGCATCGCGCTTTCATGGGCAGCTTGCCGAGAAACCAGCCCAAAGTGCGCGAGATGCTCTCCGCGCACGATCTGTTGATCAGCCTCGGTGGAGATTCGCTCCGCATGTCGGTGTACAGCCCGACCGATGCGCTGCCCGACGGTCTGCCCATCGTGCAGATTACCGAAGCGGACTGGGACATCGGGAAAAACTATCCCGTCGAGATCGCGCTGAGGGCCAATGTGCGCGAAACGCTGGCCGTGCTGGTTCCGTGCCTTCGCCGGCTTGGAGGTGCCGGCCGGGACGCGGCTGCGCGCGGCAAGCTCGACGAACTGGAAAAGCACAACTGGTCTACGCGGCGCGCGAAACTCGCGGCGGAATACGATCAGCGAGCCGCAGACCGGCCGATCGATCCTCGCTACCTGATGCGTCGCGTGGTCGAGGCGCTTCCCACGAAGGCCGTGGTCGTAGAGGAGGCGCTGACCGCCGCGAGCTCGCTTCTCGACATGCTGCCCTACCGCGATCCGCGCAGCTTCATGGGTCTTGCGAGCGGAGGAATCGGATTTGCTTTGCCGGGGGCCGTTGGAGCAAGCCTTGCGCTACCCGGCCGCCCCGTGGTCGCGGTCGTCGGGGACGGCAGCGCGATGTATTCGATCCAGGCGCTCTGGACCGCGGCACACCTCAAGCTGCCCATCACCTACGTAATCCTGAACAACCGCAGTTACCGCATCCTCAAGGAGCGCATGGTCAGCTTCCGTGGCGCCCGCGCGTTCACGGGCATGGATTTTTGTGATCCCCCGATCGACTTCAAGGCGATGGCCGAGGCAATGGGCGTCCAAGCCGCAACTGTCAGCGACCCGCGCGAAATCGATTCGGCGATGCGCGAAGCCACCAGCGCCGGCGCGCCGCGCCTCCTTGAGTTCATCGTCGATGGCGGTTTTTAAAACCGGAGGCAGGCCACGTTTTTCAATTTCGCTTAACGGAAGTGGGGGTCTGTCCCCAATTGTTACCATTACCCGTCAGTCGTTACCCCTTCAGAAAATGAATGGAGACCCTCCATGCTTTGGGCCATCTCGCGCGTATCCGTACCGAACTTTTCCGAATTGCGTGAAAAGGCGTTGCAGCCGCACCTCGACTATCTGAAAAGCCAGAAGAAGATACTGGTCCTGTCGGGCGCGACGACGTCCGACGACGGCAAGGGGTTCGTCGGCAGCTTGTTGATCGTCAACGTGGGTACCCGTGCGGAAGCTCAGGCCTTCGCGGACGGCGACCCGTTCATGAAAGCCGGCATGATCAAGGACGTCAAGATCACGCGCATGCGCAAGGGGGCAGTGGAATCCGGAGGCGGCGGAGGGAGCTTGAGCTGAGGGATGAGGGATGAGGGCGGAAGACTACCCGAAGGCAGAAACCAGAAGTCGGAAGCAGCTTAAAACCGTACCGTCTTCGTTTCACGATTCACGATTCACGATTCACGAGCATCGATCGGCGTTCATCGGCGGCTAATTCTGGGTTTTAAACGAGTCCCGATTTGCGATTGACGAGAGTGTAAATGAATGTAGAAATGTCACTCTGACTCCATTGATCCAACTGGCGTCACGATAAATTCTGGAGGTCATCGTGCAACAAGCGCGGATTGAGGCATTGCAGGGCATGCCGATTTTCGGCGGCATCCGCAGAGAGTTGCTGGGAGTCCTCGTGAACGCGGCTAAGATTATGACGGTTCCCAGCGGCCAGTATTTCTTCCGGGAAAATGAAAAAACCGATGCCATGTTTGTCCTGGAAGCCGGTGAGGTCTCCATCATGAAAACATGGAATCACCAGCAGTACGAGATAGGGCGCCTGGGGCCAGGCGACTGTTTTGGAGAAATGGCGTTGATCGACTTGTTGCCGAGAAGCGCTTCCGTGTTAGCTGTTCAGGATTGCACCGCGATTACCCTGTCCCTGGAAAGCGTCCAGTGGCTTTACGACAAAGACCTGGAGCAGTTCGCTCTGATTCTGATGAATATCGGAAGGGAACTCAGCCGCAGGCTTCGCATCGCAGACGAGCGCTTGTTCAGCTTCAAGATGGGCGAGCCCTACCCCGAGGCGGAAGACTGGCCGCCTCTAGTCTGGTAGCAGCAGAAGGACGAGGGATGAGGGATGAGAGCCCTAAACGCGGTGACGACTGACGAGTGACGACGTGCGGTTCACTCCGTTCACCGCTCACCGCTCACCGTTCACGGATTTTAGGCGTTTATCTGCGGCTAATTCTAGGTTCTAAACGAGGTCCAACTCACGTTTCACGATTCACGATTCACGATTCACGATTCACGACGCCTCAATCTGCGGTTAAATTCTATCTTGAGCGATTAAGCCCATGCAGAAAAGCGCCGAGTTCGATTTCATCGTGGTGGGTGCTGGCGCCGCGGGCTGCGTGCTCGCGAATCGGCTCACCGCGTCGGGGCGCCACAGCGTGCTGCTTCTGGAGGCCGGAGGCAAGGACAGCAGCCCGTGGATCCATATCCCGCTGGGATACGGAAAGCACTTCTCGAATCCGAAGGTGAACTGGCTCTACCAGAGCGAGGCAGACGAGAAAACAGGAAGCCGGCGCATTCTGCAGCCGCGCGGCAAGGTGCTCGGGGGCTCGAGCTCCATCAATGGGCTCGTCTACATGCGCGGGCAGCATGAGGACTACGACCGCTGGCGCGACCTCGGCAATGGGGGCTGGGGCTACGCCGACGCGCTGCCTTATTTCCGCAAGGCCGAGGATCAGCAGCGCGGCGCCGACGACTATCACGGCGCGGGGGGCCCGCTCGCCGTATCGGACCCGCCGGAACCCCATCCGCTGTGCGAGGCCTACCTGGCGGCGGCGGAGGAGTGCGGATACCGGCGCAATCCGGATTTCAACGGCGCGGTCCAGGAAGGCTTTGGCTACAACCAGTGGACGTTGCGCAACGGGCGGCGCAGCAGCACTGCGACGGCGTATCTACGTCCGGCCCGGCGGCGCGGGAACTTGACGGTGATCACGCGCGCGCACGCAACCCGCATCCTGTTCGCAGGATCGCGCGCCACCGGCGTGGAGTACCTGCGCGGCGGCAACCTCGAGTCAGCGGCGGCGCGCAAGCAAGTGATCGCAGCCGGCGGCTCGTTCAACTCCCCGCAGCTGCTGCAGCTCTCGGGCATCGGCCCGGCTTCGCTACTGCAGGGCTTGGCCATCCGCGTCGTCGCCGACCTGCCCGGCGTCGGGATGAACCTCCAGGACCATTACACCGGGCGGCTCAACTACGAATGCACCGAAGCCTCCACGTTGAACGACGTCGTAAACCATTTCGGGAAAGGGCTCGCCGCCGCGCTGCGTTACCTCTTTCTGCGCAAAGGCCCCCTGGCGATGGGCGTAACGTATGTGACGGGCTTCATCCGCGCCGACCCCGCCTCGGTGACGCCAGACATCCAGACCAGCATCTCGATTTTCACCGCCGACAACCCGGGCGGCCCGCTTCATCGCTTTTCGGGTTTCGCGCTTGCGGCGAGGCTCTTGCGGCCCGAGAGCCAGGGCAGCGTCCTGATCCAGAGCACGGACCCGCTGCAGCCGCCCGCCATCCGGCCCAACTACCTCGCGTCCGAGAAGGATTGCGCGGTCCTGCTCGCGGGGATGAAGGCGACGCGGCGTCTGGCGGACACCACCGCGCTGCGCCCCTACATCGTGCGCGAGCACGATCCCGGGCCCTCGTGCACGAGCGATGCCGACCTCCTGGATTTTCTGCGCCGGCGCGGCGGAATCTCCTACCACCCCGTCGGTACCTGCAAGATGGGAAACGACGCGTTGTCGGTCGTCGACGAGCGTTTACGCGTTCGCGGGTTGCAGGGCCTGCGCGTGGTCGACGCCTCGATCATGCCGACGGTCGTCTCGGGAAACACCTACGCGCCGACGATCATGATCGCGGAAAAAGGCGCCGAGATGATTCTCCAGGACACAACGGGGTGACTAGTGCTGAAAAAGTGACGACTGACGGAATCTAGTAACTAAGTTACTAGGTAACTAAGTGACTAGGTTGCTCGGTTACGAAACAAACCAGTGCGAACGATCCCCATCATAGTCACTCAGTTACTTAGTCACCTAGTCACCAACCTTCTTCCGCTGGACCCATTCACCATTCACGGGGTGTAAGGCCCTTCCGCCTTCCGCCTTCCGCCTTCCGCCTTCGGGCCGCCCATCACCCTTGCTTGGTGCCGACCCACCCGTCCTCCGACAGGTCGATCGTCACACCATCCGGCCCACTGAACTTGACCTCGATGTTGCCGCGCTTCTTCATCTCTTCCGTCCCCGGGTAGGGACGGTGCACGGCGCCCGCCTTTTCGATCCGTGCTCGCGCCGGTGCGATGTCCTCGACTTCAACACCAAAGTGGTGAATCCCTGTGTACCGGGTCGTGCCTTCCGTCGTGGCAGGGTCATCGCTCTTGAACCGCAGGATAGCGACATTGACGTGGCCGTCGGTGAGGTAGTAGCCCTCGGCGGTCGAGGAATTGACCCGGCCGACCTCCTTCAAGCCGAGGCCTTCGATGTAGAACTTCGCCGTCGTCTCGGGATCTTGCGTGCCAATCGCGATGTGCCGGATGCGTGCCATGATTCACCTCTGTTATTCGTGGGATGAAATATGCGCCGGGTCGGACCAAGCTATCGTATCGCATGTGCTCGATCAAAGGGGCCAGTGTAAATTGTCCTCTCCTCGTCAGCGCGCCGGCCGCAACAAAGTTACACTGACCCCATTTACTTCGTTCGTCACAAGGATGCCTGCCTTGATATTCGATGCCGCATTTCTCTTCGCCATGGGTGCCGCGTTCTCATTTGCCTGCGCGGACATGGGGATGAGATCCGGCCTTCAGCATACCAACCCCTTCGTCGGGTCGATGATCTCGCGCTTCGTGGGGGTTTTGACGCTGCTCGCGCTGATATTGCTCTCGGGCGTCCGTTTCCCCGCTTATGGGGAACACTATCTTTGGCTGGCGTTGGCTGGCGTCTTCAATCCAGGACTGTTCACCATCTGCTTCATGTTCGGCATCGCAAAGATAGGGGTCGCCCGGGCGGCCCCGATCAAGGGTAGCTCACCGCTTTTCGCCTCTTTCCTGGCCATTATTTTTCTCGGAGAGAGGCCGGAATGGTACAACCTGGGGGGCGTGTTGCTCATCGTAATGGGAATCGCGCTGGTCTCGTCGGGCAGGACCGAGGGCCGGTGGAGGCGAATCGACGCCCTCTGGCCCCTCGCCGCTGCCGTGTGTTCTGCTGTGGGCGCGGTGTTCTGGCGCAAGGCCCTGCCGTCGTTCCCGGACGCCCTCGCGGGCGCGTTCGTCGGTTTGGTCGCGGCTCTCGCCCTCGTTGTCCTCTACACCGTCATTTTCATGCCCGGCCAGATTCCCGACGGCATCAAGAGGGCATGGAAACCCTTTCTGCTGGTGGGCATCATCGCAGCTATCGGGCAGTTCTGCTTTGCGGGCGCCCTTCAAAGAGGGGAAGTCTACCGAATGATTCCGCTGATCCAGACTTCTCCCCTCATCACTGTCGCCTTCGCGCTCCTTTTCCTGCGGCGCTTGGAATTCATTACCTGGCGGGTGCCAGCGGGAGCGCTGCTCACCGTGGGCGGTGCCGTCCTGGTCAATCTTCGCTTCGCCAATTGAGTAACGGGTAATGGGTGATGGGCTTTGACCTCGTCAGTCGTCAGTCGTCACGCTTCTCTCTTAAATGACGCCTGACCTCATTTATTTTTTTCGCAGGCAGTCCGATTAGAGGGGCACTGATGGCCGAACAACCAATCCGCTTCAACGACGGGGCTGCCTACGAGCGAATGATGGGAAAATGGAGCCAGCTTGCAGGTGAGATCTTCCTCAACTGGCTGGCACCACCCACTGGCTTGCGATGGATCGATGTTGGATGTGGCAACGGCGCATTCACCGAGATGATCGTCGAGCGGTGCGCGCCCGCCGCGGTCCAGGGGATTGACCCGTCCGAGGGGCAGCTCGCCTTTGCGCGCACACGACCTGCGGCCCGCAGCGCAGAGTTCCGCGAGGGCGACGCAATGGCGCATCCCTTCCCGGCCGACACGTTTGACGTAGCGGTCATGGCGCTGGTGATCTTCTTCGTTCCCGACCCGGCGAAGGGCGTCGCCGAAATGGTGCGGGTGGTTTGTCCGGGTGGCAGGGTCGCGGCCTATGCGTGGGACATTCTGGGTGGCGGATTTCCTTTGGAAGCAATTTGGGACGAAATGCGCGCGCTGGGCGTTACGCCCATGCATCCGCCGAGGTCGAGCGCATCTCGGATGGAGGCGATGCGGGACTTGTGGACGGGTGCAGGTCTCGATGAGGTCGAGACGAGGGAGATCACGGTGCAACGGACGTTCGCCGATTTCGACGACTTCTGGACGACCAGCCAGGGGTCGAGCGTCGGCCCACAAATAGCCGCGATGGCTTCTGGCGATGTAGAGCTGCTCAAGGCGCGGGTGCGCGCACGTCTACCAGCGGATGCGGCAGGTCGCATCACTTATGGTGCGCTCGCCAACGCGGTGAAAGGTCGCGTTCCCGTGTAATTCATTACCTGGCGGGTGCTAGCGGGAGCGCTGCTCACCCTGGGCGGTGCCGTCCTGGTCAATCTGCGCCTGACCAATTGAGTGACGCCAGCTTCAAAAAGCGTGACTAGTGACTGGTGACTGGTGCTAAAGAGGTGACGGCTGACGAGGTTAAAGCCCATTACCCATTACGCATTACGCATTACCGGGGTGGGCCCTCATCCCTCCGCCCTCATCCCTCACTAAAATGTAACTAGCGGCTCGGTTTTCCTACCGGGTTGCCGTCCCTGAACTCACCGACCACTTTCCGACCATTGGCCAAGGTATACGTGCCTTGCCCGTGTTTTTTGTTGTTCTTGAACTCGCCGACGTATTTCTCACCATCGGGCCAAGTAAACCTGCCTTGCCCATTTCTCTGTCCGTCCCTCCACTCACCGACGTATTTCTCACTATTGGGCCAGGTAAACGTGCCTCGCCCATTGGGTTGGCCGTCCTTGACCTCGCCGACGTATTTCCCACCATCGGGGAAATTCACTTCTCCAACACAGTTCGTCCACCTTGCGGCGTCGTATTCCCCTCGACATGGCCCTCCAGTCGAAGAACCGCTACTCGCGAAAAATCCGGCTATTGCCACGGCAGCAATGACCACGCTCGCAATGATTAAAATAGTCGCACGGAAAGATTTTTTCGCCCATCGGATGGCAGCGAGGCTCCGAGCACCGATCACTTTCGCTTGCGTTACAGCCGTAAGGGGAGGGCTCGACTTGCCAGTCACTGCTTTGGCCGATTTCATTCGCCCACCTGCCTGAGCGGCATATCGTTGAGCGAATCCAACGGCGGCGGCGACCGTATTCTTGAGGCTTTCAGCAAGCGCACCCAGATGCTGTCGCGCGAGCGCCGCGGCCGCATGGTTAGCATCGGTTTCTCGCTCGATCACCGCCTTACACCCCACACTCCGCAACGCCGCTTTGTACTCCGCTGCCGTCTCTGCGTTGAGTGCCCGCTTTATCACCATGCTCGAGCTGGCAAGAAGCGCCATCGCTCCTTCCACGCGAATCTTGCAGATACGGGCGAGCTGCGGGGCGACTTGGCTGATCTCCAAGCCGTCTAGGACACCGTTCAATATCACCTTGTACGTCGCCATAGAAACCGCCGGTGTTCCTAAAAGCGATACCATAGGAAAGTCCCACTAAAACAGCGCGGCCCGTTCTCACGTTGATGTCACTATTCAAATCCGTTTGTGTGGTTTGTCACGCTCCTTGACGCTGTCATACGTTCCGATCCCTCGACACGTTCCTACGAACAAAAACCCCGCCGAACCGGGGTGAGTTCAACGAAGGCGTGACTGGTGACTAGTGCTGAAGAAGTGACGACTGACGGGTGATGACTGATGGCTGACGGCGGCTGAAGAGGTGACGACTGACGGCTGATGACTGACGACAGCTTCATAAGGCGTGAGGAATGACGAGGTTAAAGCCCTTCACC
>JAQBFV010000231.1:0-11712 GCA_032123035.1 Betaproteobacteria bacterium
CGAGCAGGCTCACGGCGTCGAGATGCGGCCCCGGGAACACGAGCTTCGCGCCGACCATCACGGCGGTGAAGGGAATGCCCCACGCGTTGACGTGAAACATCGGCACCACCGGACAGACTGCGTCCGCGTTGGCGAGCCCCATCACGTCGGGTAGCGCGGCCGCAAAAGAATGCAGCACAAGGGCGCGATGCGGATACACCACGCCCTTCGGTCGCCCGGTGGTCCCGGAGGTATAGCACATGACCGCGGGGTCCTCTTCCTTCAGGGCTGGGACGCGAAGCGGCCGCCCTTTTGCGATCAGCTTCTCGTAATCCTCGCAGCCCGCCGGAATGGGTGCGCCCGTAAGCGGAACGGCGATCACTTTCTCGAAATGGACCTGGTCACGAAACTTCGCCAGAAGCGGCAAAAGCACGTCGTCGACGATCAGAAAGCGATCGCCCGCATGCTGCGCGATGTACGCGATATCGTCCGGATGCAGCCTCAGGTTTAGCGTATGCAGCACTCCACCCGCGCACGGCACGCCGAAATACGCTTCGAGGTGCGCGTAGTGATTCCACATGAGCGTCGCAACACGCTCGCCGCGCTTGAGGCCGAGACGCCGCAATGCGCTGCCCAGGGCGCAGGCGCGCCGGTGAAAATCCGAGTAGCGCTGACGATGGAGCGACTTATCGGGCAGCCGGGAGACGATCTCCGAATCGGGAAAGAGCCGCCCGCCGCGCTCGAGCAGATGGTCGAGCGTGAGCGGAAATTTCATCATCGTGCTTCGCATGATTTCACTCTAAATGCCACGACGCCAAGCTCGCCAAGATAACCATCTTCATATCGAACCGCCAAAGCGCCGAGAAAAAGAAAAGCTTTTTTTACCGTTTGGCGATGTAGCAACGATGAACGTTTCACGGCACTCCGGTCACTCGTCAGCCGTCAGTCGTCAGATCTTCGTTGCCGCGAAGATGAACCGGTTGAGGCAAAAGAACCATTCGCCCTCGGCAACCCGCGAGCGCAGGTCCGCTTCCCAGGCAGAGACTTCTTCAGCCGGGATGCCGCTCTTGATCGCCGCTTCACATGTGGAGTCGATAGCGCCTGCACCATAGGAGGAGGCGTCATAGCGTGTCTCGAGGATTGGGAACACGGACGCCTCCACCAACGCCATGCCCGCCGCCTTGATCAGCCGCGGCAACTCGCGAGGCAGATGAGCGTGCGCGAACCTGCTGGCACGCTGGCTCAACATGCGGCGGGTGCGAGCGTGATCGCTGGTTTCCCAGACGCACGTGTCCCAGTCCGACTCCAGGATAAGCAGGCGACCGCCCTTCCTCAGGACGCGCGCTGCTTCCTTGATTCCATGCGCGATGTCCGGAACATAGCAATAGACCTGTACGCCAACGACGAAATCGAAGCTCCCGTCGGAAAATGGAAGCGATGCCGCATCGCCGGCGCGGACCTCGACGGTCCCTGCAAGGCCCTCTTTCGCAACCCGCGCCGTCGCCGCTGCTACCGAGTCGTTGCTCGCGTCGATCCCCGTGATCCGGCCACCTGGCGCAATTTCCCGGGCGAGTTCGCACGTCAGGTAACCCGCTCCACAGCCGATGTCGAGGCCTTGTTCTCCGGGGCGCGCAGCAATCGCCACGCGGAACCGCGCTCGCTGCTCGATCACTTGCCGCGAGGAGTAGAGCCGTTCCATCCGCCCGACCCTTTTTGCGTCGTAGACCTGCACGGCGCTCCTCCCTCTCGCTCTCGAATTACCTTCTACTCACGACTCACCGGGTTTCTCGCGCTTTTGCTTCAGCAGATCCCCGAGGCCCTCGAACGGCCGCTGCGTTGCGTGGGATTGTTTCCCGCCGCCGGCTTGATCGGCGTCGCGCCCGGTGCCGTCGAGGTACTTCCGATGCTCCGCTTCGTGGCAGTAGGTGCAGAGGAGCTCCCAGTTACTGCCGTCGGGCGGATTGTTGTCGTGATTACCATCCCGGTGATGGACCTCGAGCAACTGAAGATTCGCCCGCGTGAATTCCCGCGCGCAGCGGCCGCAAACCCAGGGATAAAGGTTGAGCGCCTGCTCACGATAGCCCTTCTCCCGCGCCTCTCGATTGCGTCGTGCTTCCACGACGATGCGGTCGAGCTTCGTGTTATCGGGTCCGGATTTTCCTGCTGCCATCTTCGTCACTACAACCGGTCTCAAAAAACTCGTGGAATCAGAAGATTTTAACCACGGAATCACACGGACGAAGAACCGAACTGGGAAGCGCGCCGTAGTGAAACAATAATTTTGTGTTCTTCCGTGTGGTTCCGTGGCTATGTTGTTCTTGACCTAGCTTCTGGTCACGGGTCACGCAGTTCGACCAAAACTACTGCGGCGGCCAGCCCGGCAGCGCTTTGCAGCGCTCGAGCCACGCGATGACCGAGGGGTACTCTTCCAGCGCGACCTTGCCTTCGGGGGCCGACTGGACATAGGGAAAACAGGCGACATCCGCGATGGTGGGCCGGTCGAGCGCGAGCCACGGGTTGTTCTTCAGCCGGCCCTCCAGGACGGCGAGAGCTCTGCGTCCAAATTCCTGCGCTTTCTCGAGGGGTCCGAGCGTTTCGCGGCCTTGCACGACCGTGCGGCGCCCGTACTGAAGACCGCCTTGAATTTCGGTCGCCGCCAGCGCGACCCACTGCATGACCGCCGCCATGCCGACGGGATCCGTCGGCAGCCACTTCTCGCCGCCGTGCTTGCGCGCCACGTACGCGAGACATGCCGCGGAATCCCAGATCACGTTTCCGTCGTCCTCGATCGCCGGCACCTCCCCGCGCGGGTTTACCTTGAGATAGGCAGGCTGCTTGTGCTCCTGTTTCTGGTTGTCGAGCACTACGCGCTCGTACGGAACATTCAGCAGGCCAAGCAGGATGCGAACCTTGTAGGAATTGCCGGAAGTCTTGAAAATGTAAAGCTTCATGTGCCCTCCTCGAAAAACGACGGCCCCGACCGATCAGGATGCTGTCTGAAGGTCGTCGTCAATGGTAAAGTTGACGCTGATTCTAGGCGGAGCTGTGCATTTCTGCCACAGTTCAGTCCACAAGATGGATCGAGCGCCGGCATGAGCCGGCGGCCAAGAGACAAGGAGAGAGCGGCACCATGACAATCAAGCTCGGAGGCGTGATGCAAAGCCCTGTCACGCCCCTCAAGGATGACTTCAGCCCCGACCTGCCCGCCTTCGAGCGGCTGCTGGATTTTCACGTTCGCACCAGCGGCACCGCGATCTCGTGGCCGCACCACAAGGGCGAGTCGCTCAACCTCACGATCGAAGAGCGCAAGCGCTTTGCCGAGGTGGCCGTCAAAACCGTGGCCGGACGGGTTGGCGTGTCGATCCACGTGAGCGCCCTCTCGGTCGAGGATTCCCTCGACCTTGCCCGTCACGCGGAAAAAATCGGCGCCGATGCCATCATCGCGATCACGCCTTACTTCTGGAACCCGTCGAAGGAGGCGATCTACGAGCATTTCGTTCGTCTCGGGACCGCCGTCGACCTGCCGCTCATCGCTTACAACTCCCCGAGCTACCTTTCCGGCATCGAATTCGACGGTGAATTACTCGCCCGCCTCATCGAGCGGCTGCCCAATCTCATCGGGATGAAGGAAGCGAGCTTCAACAGCGAGAAATTCATCGATCTCGCCTGCGCTGCGTTCCCGCTGCGTCCCGATTTTGCGCTGGTGACCGGCGTCGAGTACCTGCTGCCTTCCGTGCCGCTTGGCGGTGTCGGCTCCTATTCTTCAGCTGGCGCCATCTGTCCCAATCTGTGCAACCAGGCGTTCGATGCCTGCATCGCCGGGGACTGGGACAAGGCGCGCGAGCTGCAATACAAGCTCTCGCGGCTCTGGCAGCTGTTCCGCGACCAGTATCCCTCCTCGCTCAAGGGCGGGATGGTCATGATGGGACGCCCGGTGGGTCCGACGCGGGCGCCACTGCCAACCGCCACCAAGGAGCGGCAGCAAACCATCCGCACCCAGCTCGATGAGATGGGGATACTGGATACCGAACCGCATGGGTGGTGACCGCAACGCGGACTCATGGGAAATGGTGACGAGAAACTGGTGATGAGGAAATGGTGATGGAAACTGGTGATGAAAGATCCTAAAAACCAACGCGAAGCGTCACTCATCACCAGTACTCATCACCAACATTCATCACC
Organism: Betaproteobacteria bacterium; assembly: GCA_032123035.1. Lineage (GTDB taxonomy): Bacteria > Pseudomonadota > Gammaproteobacteria > Burkholderiales > SG8-41 > SG8-41. Next base: position 4,162 of record JAQBFV010000231.1, read on the forward strand.
ATCAATCATCACCAGTATTCGCCGCGAAGTCGGTCCCGAATCGAGACAGGTCGCAGAGCAATGTCGATGCTTCAGTTAGGCTTGGTGCACACGCCCGTAACCCCCTTCACGCGCGACTATCGCATCGATTACGCGCTCTACGAGAAGATCATCGAGTTCCACCTGCGTAACGGCGCCGATGCGCTGGCGCTGCCCATGCACGTCGGCGAGTCCGTCAGCCTCACGGACGCGGAGCGACGGGAGTTGCTTCAGTTCGCGATCAGAAAAGTAAACGGACGCGTTCCGGTCATTGCCCACGTGAGTGATTCGGGGACGACCATCGCCGCGGGGCGTGCACAGCACGCGCAGGAAGCCGGCGCCACCGCCGTGATCACCACCGCGCCCTATTACTGGACGCCGCCGCCCGCAATGCTCCTGGAGCACTTCGCCCAGATCGGCGCGGCCGTGCGCATTCCGTTTTTCATCTACAACGCGCCCGACGAGATGGGAGGCACGAAGATGACAACCGACCTGTCACTGAAGCTCATAGACAGGCTGGACAACTTTTCTGGCATCGTGGATGCAAGCCTCGACTGGCAGTTCATGATCGATGTCGTCTACTTTGCGCGGCGCGCGCGCGCGGACTGGCAACTGATCAGCGGTACCGAATACCTGGTTTCCGCAAGGGCGATCGGCACAACTGGGGCCTTCGCCCCGCTGGCGAGTGTTGCGCCCGCCCTCGTGCGCCGCGTCTACGACACCTGCCTCAAGGAAGACTACTCCGCCGCGCGCAAGCCCCAGGAAGAGCTCGCCGCGCTGCGCCAGCTGGTCAAGAAAGGCGGCGTCGCAGCGCTGAAGGCGGCCTTGCGCGCAGTGGGCCGCGAGTGCGGCGAGCCCCGATATCCGCTCATGCCGCTGGGCGAGGTCGAACGAGTCAGCCTCTCCGATCGGTTGGCCGCAGTGACGGCGCTGCGGGCGGAGGCGCGCGGCTGGTAGTACGGAATGTTCAATGTTCAATGTTCAATGTTCGGTGTTGAATGATGCGAGTTAGATATCGTTCATCGTTAGTGGTCGTGCACTATCGCTCACGCTTCATCGAACATAGATGAGCACGCAACGACCTACAGCATTGGTGACGGGCGCATCGCAGGGAATCGGCGCTGCGATCGCGGTCCGGCTTGCGAAAAGCGGATTCGATGTTGCGGTTTCCTCGACACGGCCGGAAAAGCTCTCGGACGTGCTGGCCCAGATTGCGACAGCAGGCGCCCGTGCAGTCTCCGTGGAGCTCGATGTGTGCCTGCAATCGAGCGTTTCCCAGGCCATGAATGAGGTCATCAACGCGTTCGGCCAGCTCGACGTGCTGGTTAACAACGCGGGGATTCCCCTGAAGAAGCTGGCGGTGGACATCACCGCGGAGGAATGGGACCGCGTAATGAACACCAACGTCACCGGCACGTTCTTCATGAGTCAGGAGATGGCCCGGCACCTGCTGGAAAGCGGCCGACGCGGCTGCATCATCATCAACATCGCGTCAACGCACGGCCTGGTTGGTCTGCCCGAGCGGGCGGCCTATTCCATCGCCAAGGCAGCGGTGATTCATATGGCACGCGTGCTCGCCGTCGAATGGGCAGCCCATGGGATCCGGGTAAATGCCATCGTGCCAGGCCGCGTGGACACGGAGTCCCGAGCCGGTTCGCTGGCCGAACCCGGCTACCGCGACATGGCGATAAACCGCATTCCGCTGAGACGGTTTGCGACCTCCGACGAAATCGCCGCGGCGGTCTGCTATCTTGCGAGTCCGCAGGCGGCGTACGTTACCGGACAGGCACTGGTGCTCGACGGAGGCGTTACGGCGCAATAGCTCGTAGTCCCGGGAGCCTGATGCCTCAAGCCAGGGTTCACGCAGGCAATATCATCAACAGCGACAACGCACGAACATGGCCTCCTCTCAAAAGTCGAAATCCCAGCGCCCCCGAAAAACCGGGCCCGCGTCGCGACACGATGTGGTTATCGTCGGCCGGGGCAATGCGGCGCTCTGTGCCGCCCTCGCTGCTCGTGACCAGGGCGCACGCGTTGCCGTGCTCGAGGCCGCCTCCGAGGATGAAGCGGGCGGCAACAGCCGCTTTGCCGGCGGAGTCATGCGCTTCGCATACGACTCGGTCAAGGATCTCCAGCGGCTCTGTGACATCCCACAAGAAGAGGTGGAGAACGCCGACTGGGAAAGCAATACGACCGAGCAGTTCTATGACGACCTCTACCGGGTCACGAGCTTTCGCACCGACCCGGATCTGAGTGAGATCCTGGTCACGCAGAGCCTCGACGCCATGGCGTGGCTGCGCAGCCAGGGTGTGAAATTCTCGCCGAACTATCGGCACCAGTCGGCCGTCATCGATGGCAAGCGTAAATTCTTTGGCCGCATGCCCATGTGGATCACTGGCGGCGGTCCCGGTCTCGTCCAGGATCTCACCGCGACCGCTCTCAGAAAGGGCATCGAGATTTTCTACGAGACGCGCGCGGTATCCCTGCTCTACGACGGCGAGCGCGTTCACGGCGTGCTGGCACAGAGCCGCGGCAAGAGGGTGAGATTCGATTCGAATGCCGTCGTGCTTGCATGCGGTGGCTTCGAGGCCAATCCGGAATGGCGCACGCGCTACCTCGGGCCGGGATGGGAACTCGCCAAGGTGCGTGGAACGCGCTTCAACGTGGGCGATGGCCTGCGCATGGCGCTCGACATTGGCGCCTGTCCCTACGGAAACTGGTCGGGCCGGCACGCCGTGTCGTGGGAGCGCTATGCCCCGGAGTTCGGCGACCTCAGCCTCCCGGAAAGCTCGTACCGGCACAGCTACCCGATGTCGATCATGATCAATGCCGACGGCAGGCGATTCGTGGATGAAGGCATCGAGTTCTACAACTACACCTATGCGAAGTACGGGGCCGAGGTGCTGAAGCAGCCCGGCCAGTTCGCCTACCAGGTATTCGACGCCAAGGTGAAACACCTGCTCCGGCCCGAATACGGCGACAGAAACGTCACGCGCGTCATGGCCAATACGCTCGAAGAGCTTGCCGCAAAGCTCGAAGGTGTGAATCCCGAAGGTTTCCTGAGGACGGTGCGCGAATTCAACGCGGCTGTGCGCACCGACGTAGCGTTCAACAACTCGATCAAAGACGGCCGCGGCACGGTCGGAATCGAGCCGCCGAAGTCGAACTGGGCGAACCCGCTCGACACCCCGCCCTATGAGGCCTACGCTGTGACCTGCGGGATCACCTTCACCTTTGGCGGGCTGCGCATCGATCCCCAGACGGCACAAGTGCTCGATCTCAACTTCCATCCGATCCCGGGCCTCTACACCGCGGGCGAGATGGTCGGCGGCCTGTTCTACTTCAACTACCCGGCCGGCACGGGCCTGGTCTCGGGCACGGTGTTCGGACGGATTGCCGGAACCGGAGCCGCCGCTTCCGTGCGGGCGACCTGAACGTACCCCCTCAGGAAAGGCCCCCATGCGGCGGGTCCGGCATCAGGAACCGAAACGGGGCAAAACCCGAAAGGAAAACAGATGATTACCGACGCGCTTGCACGGTTCGTCATTGACACCAAAGCGACCGCCCTACCGGACGCGGTCCTCGTCGGTGCGCAGAACGCGCTAACTGACACAGTCGGCGTCGCGCTCGCAGGCACGCTGGAACCGGTCGGGGAAATCGCAGCGCGCTGGGTCCAGGATCTCGGCGCGAGACGGCAGGCGACATTCTGGGGCCATGATCTTGGGACCTCGGTCGCCGAGGCCGCGTTCACGAACGGCGTATGCAGCCACGCCCTTGACTTCGACGACAGCCACCCCACCCTGCGCGGGCATCCGAGCGCCACCATGGTGCCCGCCGCGCTGGCAGTTGGAGAAGCCACCGCGGCTCCAGGCCTGGAAGTGCTGGCCGCACACGCGCTCGGCCTGGAAATCGCCGGCAAGCTTACGCGCGTGCTCGGGCATGGCCATTATCTGCGCGGCTGGCACACCACGGCCACGGTCGGCGTGCTCTCGTCCACCGCCGTGGCGGCGCGGCTGTGGGGTCTCGATGCAGGCGCGCTACGGCGGGCGTGGGGTCTTGCCGCTTCGCAGATGAGCGGGTTGGTCCGCAATTTCGGGACCATGACGAAACCGTTCCACGCCGGCCATGCCGCGCGTTGCGGGGTCGTTGCGGCCTGGATGGTTCGGCAGGGATTCACCGCGAACGACGCCATCTTCGACGGCGAAGGCAGCGTTCTCGATACCTATCGCGGCGATGACGGCGAGACGCCTGCCGGATTGGCCGACCAGCTGGGGCGCCCATGGGAGATGACCGAGCCAGGCATCTACGTGAAACGCTGGCCGTGTTGTTATTCCAGTCATCGCCCGGTGGGAGGTCTGCTCGGTCTAATGGAGAAGCACGCGCTGCAGCCGGACGAGATCACGGAAGTGGCCGTGGGCTTCCTGCCGGGCGCGGACACCGCGCTGGTGAGCCTCGACCCCCAGACCGGGCTCCAGGGCAAATTCAGCGTCGAGTACACATTGGCGGCCTTGCTGCTCGACCGCAAGCTGACCCTCGAGACGTTCACCGACGCCATGGTCCAGCGCCCGCAGGCACGCGCGCTCATGCGGAAAGTGCGCCGCTATCGGATCGCGGACGCCAAGGTTTACTCCGGCATTTCGACAAATGGCTACACGGACATTGCTGTTACCACGTCGCGCGGCCGTTTCGAGCAGCACGTCGACCGCGTTCCCGGATCTCCCGCGTGGCCCATGACCGACGTGGATCGGTCCGAAAAGTTCATGAACTGCGCCTCGCGCGTGCTCGGCACGCCGGGCGCTGAGCGCCTCCTCGGATTGTGCCTGCGATGCCGCGACCTGTCCGACGTCCGCGAGCTCGTGAAGGCGACCGTTCCGGCCGCTGGCAGCGCCCGCCGGCGCGGCACCAGCGAGTCGATGCTGACCGAGTAGCCCACCCGCTCGCGCGGCAATCAGCCCTGCATCTCAGCGCCTTGTGGTTTAGTCGCCTGCCCGATCAGCGTTTATCTGCGTTTATCTGCGGCTAAAAAAAGGGTTTTCGCGGACTTCCTACCCGCGCAACGGCGCTAAATCCAGCGCACCATCAAAGAACGCCGGCACCGAATCGAGAAATTGCTGCGCGCGGTCTTTCGCCCAACCGCCGTACTCGCAATTGCCAAGAAACTTGGCCTCGATTTCGGTGCGAGAGAGCGGCTCGTGCGCCCCGCCCCGGATATGCCCCTGGCGCTCCTCGACGACCCTCCCGTCTTTCAACGTCATGCGGACATGGCCGGTAAAGGCCTTGGGGTACGGATTGTTCGGGTCCACCGCGTAGCGCACTTTCGATGCCAACGCGAGAATGCGCGGGTCCTTCGCTGTCTCCTCGGTGAAGGCGGACAGCCCAGCGCCCCCCGTCACGAAAGCCACTGCGATATTGAAAGGCGTACTGAATTTTGCGGCGTAGGCATTCGCCGGCCGGTGCTTGGAAGCGAGTGGTTCCCACAGACGATGAACGTAGCCCTCCGCCGTTTCACAGAGGACCTCTTTCACGTCCTCGGGACGGATGCCATGCGCACCCAGGCGCAGCGCACAGTCGATATAGGGCTGGTTCATCGTGCCCGTCGCGTACGGTTTGAAGGTGATCGAGTCGATGAACCATTTCTCGCCAAAGCCCTCCGTCAGCACCCCGTAGTTGCCTTCGAGCGAGCGAGCGAACGCGTAGAACAGCCCATGCGTTCCCTCGAACACGGTGCGGGGACCGAGGAAGCCCTGCGCGGCAAGCCGTGCCGCCTGCACTCCCGCCTGCGCCGCCCAGCCCGGATGCATGCGCTTGGTCCAGGCGCCTTCGGCAAGATATTCGATGATGCCGCTCGCGAGGCTGCCCGCGATGCCAAGCGCGTCCACACACTGGCGCTGATTGAGCCCCAGCGTGCGCGCAGCAGCAAGCGCGGCGCCCATCACTCCAAGCACGCTCGTCGGATGAAATCCCGCCTTGTGGATCGCCTTTGGGACAACCATCGACAACCGGCACAGCACCTCAATGCCAGCAACGATCCCTGGCAATGCGTCGCGGCCGTGGCGCTGAAAGCGCTCAGCCGCAGCGAGTGCCGCGGAGATCACCACCGCGCTGGAATGCACTGGCCCGCCTTCGAATGTGTCGTCGAAATCCTCGCCGTGCGTGGCGGTACCGTTGATCAGGGCGGCGGCTTCACCCGAAAATCCGCCCGAGTGACCGATGGCGGTGCACGGCCCACCGGCATCAACGGCGGCCACGACCGCGCGTACGTAGTCCGTGCGCCGTGCGGCGACGCATAGACCGACGACATCGATGAGAAGCTCTTCGGTGCGCCGTCGCACGGAGGCCGGAATGGCCTCCCCCGGCAGCGCGAGAATGCGCTCAGCGAGCGACTCTGCGACGGCCGTGCCAGCCGAAGGCGCGTTCATGCAGGCTCGCGGATCAGCGCACCAGATCGCTGCCGGCTTCCTTCGGAATGCCGCACATCGTGAGGATCTTCGACTTTTAGCGCGAGATGGACGATGCGGTTCATTTCAAACCCGTGAATGGTTAATAGTGAATGGAGCAAACTTCCGTGAATCGTGAAACGCGAAACGTGAAACGTATTTTACCGTCGATGAACGCCGATGATGAAGACAGGCACTGATCTATGCAGTTTTTGTGTCCGCGTTTATCTGCGGCTAATAGGCTTTTTCGAGTTTTGCACTACGCTCTAGTCGACGAATTCGTAGCCGGCTGCGGCCAGGGCCGTCCGGTTCGCCGGGCCGGTCAGCCGCATAAGGAACAACCTTGCCGTGTCCAGATCCTTCGCCCGCGCGCATAAGCCTGCCGAATAGGTCGTCTTCATCTGCAACTCGTCTGGCAGCGGGCCGACGTATGTTACGTCTTTGTTGGCCTTGATCTCGGTGTTCTGGGTGACGCCAACCTCCAGAGTACCCTGGCTCGCGGCCAGCCATTTCATCGCGGCATAGCCGTTCGGGAAAAACTGCAGCTTGGGTCTAGCCTGCTCCGCAATTCCCATGCACTCCAGCGCGCTCATCACGATCTTGCCAGCCGTCGCGGTCCCCGGGTCGGGGCAAACGATTTTGCGCGCGGCCAGGAGGTTCCCGCGAAGTGCGTCCGTCGTCTTAACATCCGGGAGCGGCGTTCCGGCCCGCACCGCGACACCGGTTCCAACCTTTCCCAGATCGGCGCGCGACCCCGCAACGACGTGGCCGGCGGCAATCAACTCATCGATCATTGCGCCAGAAAGAATGATCAGATCCGCCGGGACCCCTTCGAGAAGGCGTGCTTTCATGGCGCCAACCGCGCTGAATTCCGCCTTGATGTCGTGCCCCTCCTGCTTGAAGGCCGCCATCAGCGGCTCCACCACGGCCTGCGCCGCTCCGGCGCTCAATATGCGCACTGCCGCCATGCTTACCTCTCGTTAAAACCCATCCGAAGCCGCCGATGAATACAGATAAGGTCAACACCAAAACAATAGACAGGATTAACAGGATTTACATGATTAAAGCGAGAAACAAAGCCGTACCCTGAACCTAG
>JAQBFV010000232.1:0-4078 GCA_032123035.1 Betaproteobacteria bacterium
CCAGCGCAACTTGGACGTGGCGGTCCGCCACTTAGCCCCCTTCGGTCGAAGTGATTCGTGAGTCGTGAGTGGTGAGCACAATATTTCTGTGGTCAGAGGCTATAGCGCGCGCAGCGCCGCTCTGTCCATTCACCATTCACGATTCACGATTCACGATTCACCGCTTTTAGATGCCCCACTTCTCCATCAGCCTTGAGTTATAGCGCTCGCCCGCGCCCGCCCCGATCGCAAAGACCTCGCTCAAATACTCCACATCCGACGCCGGTAATTCGAGCTCGACGGCGGCCACGTTCTGCTCGAGATTCTGAACGTGATTGGTACCAGGGATGGGAATAACGTCTTCACTCTGGGTCAGCAGCCACGCGAGCGCAATCTGCGCCGCGCTCGCCTTGTTGCGAGCAGCCACCGCCTCCAACTCCTTCACCAAAGTCGCGTTCCGCGCCAGGTTCTCCGGCTGGAAGCGGGGATGCCTGCGACGGCGGTCGTTGGGCGCCAGGTCGTCCACCGTCTTGATGCGGCCGGTGAGCAGCCCGCGGCCGAGCGGCGCGTACGCCATAAAAGAAATGCCCAGCTCGCGGCACGCCGCCAGGATCGATCCCTCGACATCGCGGGCCCACAGCGAGTATTCGGTTTGCAGCGTCACCAGTGGATGCACCCGGTGCGCGCGCCGCAGCGTATCCGCAGAGGCCTCGCAAATGCCGAGCCAGCGCACCTTGCCCTGCTCGACGAGACGCGCCATGGCCCCGATGGTGTCGTCGATCGGGACCGAGTTGTCGATACGGTGCAGAAAATAGACGTCGATCACATCGACGCCGAGGCGCTTCAGGCTCGCCTCGCAGGCCCCGGGAATGTAGTCGGGCCGGCCATTGACCGCCTTCTTGCCGTCCGGGAGATCGATGTTTCCGAATTTGCTGCAGATCAGAACCTTGCCGCGCCGGCCTTTGAGCGCGCGACCCAGCAGGACTTCGTGCCGCGTTGCCCAGTAGCCATCGGAGGAATCGAAGAAATTGATGCCGAGGTCCAGCGCGCGATCGATGGCCGAATTGAATTCCTTTTCCAGCGGATCGCCGAACCGGATTGGGGTGGCTCCGCGCCCCATGCATAGGGCCGACACGTGCGGCCCGCTCTTTCCCAACCGGCGATATTTCATGTCGGTGAACGGCAGCGACGAATGAAGTGTAATGTCGAACCAGAGATACCGACCCCGGCTCTTGTCCCATTCAGCCGATCAGGAAAGCCCGTCTCCAACGGGCACGTTTTCCGGCTTTAATTCTATTCCGGACGCCCGGGCTTCGAGCATCAGCAGCGCCGAGAAATCCTGGTTCGCGTAGCCATTCCCGATCAGCGTCTGCACCAAATCGCGGGTTGTCGAGGCAAGCGGCATCGGCACGCCAAATTCCCGGCCCGCAGACAAGCCCAGGTCGATGTCTTTTCGTAGCAGCTCCGGCGTGAAGGTCACGTGGAAGTCGAGATTGACCAGTGCAGGGGTCTTGTAGCGCGTAAACATGGAGCCGAAGATGCTGCTATTGATGAAGTCGAGGAATGCGTGGCGCGGCATGCCCGCCTTCTGCGCCAGCACGGTGATCTCGCACAGCGACTGTATGACGACGCTGAGATGAACGTTGTGGCAGATCTTGGCGATGCGCGCGAGCTCGCCTTCGCCGACGTAGCTCGACCCGCGCCCCATGAGGTCGAGATAGGGCCGGGCGGCGTCATAGGCGGCCTGCGGCCCGGATACCACGAACATCAGCTTGCCCGCCGTGACCACCTTGTCGTTGCCTGACACGGGTGCTGCGAGGAACTTCACGCCCAACTTGCCGAGCTTGTCGCGGATTTCAGCCGACTCCTCGAGCGAGATCGAGGTGCTGTCAACCACGATCTTCGGCGCCTTGCCCCCCGAGGTCACGCCATTCGGCCCGAACAGCACTTCCTTCACGTCCTTCCCCGTCGCAACCATCGTGAACAGGATGTCGCACGCCGCGAGGTCGGTGAGCGAATCGACGACCTTCGCGCCGTGTTCCTTAAGTGGCTCGGCCTTGGATCGGGTGCGGTTCCATACCGAGAGGTCGCAGCCGGCCTTTGCCAGCAACCGCGCCATCTCGTAGCCCATGCGTCCGATCCCGATCCAGCCCAGACGGTGCGCCTTTAGATTCTGTCCTGCCATGTCAGTCATTCTCCCGAGTCTGGGTTATCAAACGTCGTTCGCGCTCCCCGCCTTTAGGCTTCCAACTTCAGTCTTCTTGGCGTCCTTGGCGTCATGGCGGTTCGATTCTTGTTCTTCTTTTTCTCCGTGTCTCCGCGGTTTAGAATTCAGCGTGCTCAACGCTCGACCGGCACGCCGACGAGGTTGCCCCACTCGGTCCACGAGCCGTCGTAGATCTTCACGTTCTTGAAGCCCAGCAGTTGCGTCAGGGCAAAGTAGAGCACGGTCGCACGATGGCTCATTCGGCAGTACGCGATGATATCCCGCTCCGGTCCGGTTCCGCGTGACTCAAACAGGCTTTTCAGCTCCGGCACCGGCTTGAATGCCTGGTTGCCGTCCAGCAGCTCCTCGAAATACAAGTGCTTTGCGCCCGGGATCCGCCCGTATCGAAGCGCGCCCACGTCGGGCCCGCCCGGACCGCCGACGCGTTGCCCGTGGTATTCCTCCGGCGAGCGTCCATCGAGAAGGAGCGTTGCGTCCTTGCGGAGGGCTGCCAGCACCTTGTCACGGTGAATGCGCATCCGCTCGACGCGCTTGACTGGCTTGTACGCCACCGGCGAGACCGCTGGCGGCTCCTCCGTGACGAGCGGCCGGCCCTCCGCCGCCCAGCGATAGCGCGTGCCATCAAGCATTTTCACGTTCCTGTGCCCGCAGTAGCGAAAGGTCCACCACGCGTAGAACCCGAACTGCACGCCCTCGCCGTAGAAAACGACCGTCGTGTCGTTGCTGATCCCAGCGGCACCGCAGCGCCGTGCAAAATCCTCCGGCGTCGGAAAATCGCGCTCGTGCGAATCCCACAGCATGTCCTTCCACTGCCAACACACTGCCCCCGGTAGGTGGCCCGCCTTGTAGGCCTGCATTTCTTCCTGCCCCATGCCGGCGATCTCGATCACCTTGACCTTGGGATCGTTGCGCCTGCGGTGCAGCCACGCGGGATCGACCAGCGCGTTTGATTTACTCGATGCCATCCCCGCTCCTTTCCTCACAGAACATTCCGCGTCACGCCTGCAGCGCCTGCGCCCAGTTGCGCGTCTCGATGAGCATCTTCACCTCGCGAAGGAACGCGGCCGAGTAAGCCCCGTCCACCGCGCGGTGATCAAAGCTCTGCGCCAGCATTCCAATCAGGCGCGCTTCAACACGATCGCCCCCGTTGTCTTCGATCACCACGGGACGCTTGCGCACGCCGTCGGTCGACAAAATGGCCACCTGGGGCGGGCTAATGATGGGGGCGGTGAGGAGCGTCCCAAACGCGCCGTTGTTGGTGATGGTATACGTGCACTCCGTCATGTCGTCGGGCTTGAGCCTTCCGGTCCGCGCGCGAGCCGCCAGATCGTTGATGGCACGCGCGAGCTCCGGAAGCGATTTCGCGCCCGCGTCCTTGACGACCGGCACCAGCAATCCTTCGAATTCGAGGTCCACCGCGATGCCGAGATTGACGCGCCGATGCAGCAAGAGGTGATCGCCGCCGAAGCTCGCGTTCAGCCTGGGGTACTTGACGAGGGCTGCCGCGGTGGCGCAGGCAACGAACGGCAGGTAGGTCAGTGAAAAGCCCTCTTGTGTATTCCACCCGGCCCCGGCGGCACGCCGCGCCTGGTTGACCCCGGAAAAATCGGCCTCCACTACCTGCAACACATGCGGTACCGTGGCCCAGGCCTTTGCTATGTGCTCGGCGGTGCGTTTGCGGACGTTGTTGAGCGGCTCCGTCTCCCCGCCGGCCGCTGGCGCAGCTGTCGGAGCCTCGCCGCGACTCCCGACGTGTGCAAGCACGTCTTCCCGGGTAATGCGGCCATCTCGGCCAGTACCGGTAATCTTGGATGCGTCTAGCTTGTGCTCTGCGATCAGCCGGCTCACCACCGGGGACAACTGCCCCGCCAT
>JAQBFV010000233.1:0-2553 GCA_032123035.1 Betaproteobacteria bacterium
TCTCCATGCCGGGCATGATGGACACGGTGCTTAACATCGGTCTCAACGACGAGGTCGCCGAGGGGCTGGTTCGCTCGACCGGCGACGAGCGTTTCGTTTTCGATTCCTATCGGCGGCTCGTGCAAATGTTCGGCACGGTCGTGCTGGGCATATCCGAAAAGCCGTTCAATGCGCTGCTCGAAACCCATCGCTCGCGCCGTGGCGTGTGGAACGACGCGGAGCTGCCGGCAGACGATCTGCGAGCGCTCACCGGGGAATTCAAGCGCGTCGTGGAAGAGCGCGCGAAGCGTCCGTTCCCGACGGACGCGCGCGAGCAGCTGGAGCTTTCGACGAGCGCGGTGTTCCGTTCGTGGCACGGCAAGCGCGCGCACGACTATCGCCAGGCGGCGGACATTCCACACGACCTGGGCACGGCAGTGAATATCGTCACGATGGTGTTCGGCAACCGTGGCGACGACTCGGGGACGGGCGTCATGACCACGCGCAACGTGACGAACGGAGAGAACCACCTCGAGGGCGATATGCTCATGAACGCGCAGGGCGAGGACGTGGTGGCAGGAACGCGCAAGACGCTGCCCATCGCGGAACTCGCGCGCCTCGCGCCCGCTGCCGACAAGGAGCTGCGGCGGATCGCCCGCGCGCTCGAGAAACATTATCGAGAAGTGCAGGACATCGAGTTCACCATCGAGCAGGGCAAGCTCTGGATGCTTCAGACACGCGACGCGAAGCGCACCGCGCAGGCGGCCATTCGCATTGCGGTCGAGCTGACGAAGGAAAAGCTCATCACCAAGGCCGAGGCGGTCATGCGCGTGACGCCTGAGCACGTCGACTACTTCCTGCACCCGCAGCTCGACGCGGCCGCGTGCAGCGCGGCCAAGGAAAAGGGGGCATTGATTGCGACGGGGCTCAATGTTTCGCCGGGCGGGGCCATCGGCCAGATTGTCTTCGACGCTGACAGAGCCGAGCACTGGAAGCGGCAACTCAAGAAAGCGGTCATTCTGGTACGGCCCGAGACCCGGCCTGACGATGTGCACGGCATGCTCGCCGCGCAGGGCGTGCTTACGAGCCGGGGCGGACGGACCAGTCATGCCGCGCTGGTCGCGCGACAATTCGGAATACCGGCTGTGGTGGGCGTGTCCTCGCTCGAGGTAGACGTGAACCGCGGCGAGCTGCGCACATCAGACGGCAAGGTGTTGAAGGAAGGGGACTGGCTATCGATCGACGGTGCGACCGGCGAGGTGTTCGCGGGCCAGATCGGGACCGTGGTGCCGGATCTGACCGATCCCTGGTTTATCGAGCTCCTGTCGTGGGCTGACGGCTTCCGTCGCCTGGGCGTATGGGCGAACGCGGACTATGCGCGCGATGCCGCGCGCGCCCGCCAGTTCGGCGCGGAAGGAATCGGTCTTTGCCGCACCGAGCACATGTTTTTCGAGCCAGAGCGGCTCCCGATCGTGCAAAGCATGATCCTGGCGCGTACCACGGAGCAGCGTGCAGAGCAGCTGGCGAAGCTCCTGCCAATGCAGCGCGCGGACTTCATCGCCCTCTTCAAGGCAATGGACGGCCTGCCTGTAACGATTCGTTTGATTGACCCGCCACTGCACGAGTTCCTGCCGAGTCGGGACGATCTGCGCACAGCGGTCACCGAGCTGGAGACGCGCATCCGGCTCAAGGACGGCGATATCGTCGCGCTCGAGGCAGAGCTTCGCACCAAGAGCAAAATGCTGGAAAGCGTGGAGGCGATGCGCGAGCAGAACCCGATGCTGGGGCTGAGGGGCGTGCGCCTCGGAATTCACATGCCGGAGCTCGTGCGCATGCAGGTGCGGGCGATACTCGAAGCCGCCTGCGAGTGCGCGCGGGAGGGCGTCAAGTTGAAGCCCAAGATCATGATCCCGCTTGCCGCCACCAGCGCCGAGCTCAAATTTGGACGCGCGTTGCTCGAGGAGGAGGCCCATAAGGTGCTCCAGGAGCAGGGCATGAAGTTGCCCTATCAGTTCGGCACGATGATCGAAGTACCGCGGGCGGCGCTAGTCGCAGACCGGATCGCCGAGTCCGCCGAGTTTTTCTCGTTCGGGACCAACGATCTCACGCAGACGACCTTCGGCATCTCCCGCGATGATGCGGAAACGGGGTTTCTGAGCGAATACCTGCAAAAGGGCATCCTGGCGCGCAATCCGTTTGCCACGATCGATCAGAACGGGGTGGGCTACCTCATGCGGCTGGGGGTGAAGCTCGGCCGCCAGCGCCGTAAGGGTCTCGAGATTGGTATCTGCGGCGAGCACGGCGGCGACCCCGACAGCATTGCTTTCTGCCACCGCATCGGCCTCGATTACGTCTCGTGCTCGCCGTTTCGTGTGCCGGTCGCCCGGCTCGCCGCAGCCCATGCGGCGCTCGGGGAGGCGAAGGATCCCAAAAACATTATTAGCCGCAGATAAACGCAGATAAACACAGATACACATATCAAAAAGACAAGAGCACCAAAAACAAAAGCAGAATCGATTAGCCGCCGATAGACGCCGATACAACAATAGACAGGATTTACAAGATTAACAGGAT
>JAQBFV010000234.1:0-20321 GCA_032123035.1 Betaproteobacteria bacterium
GCCGACGGTCTGGTAGTACCACATCCATGCCTCGGGATTGATCGGCTCGCCGACCGTGCCCAGGATGCGCAGTCGCGACATGTCGTACTTCTTCGGCAGGTCGGCGCCGGCCTTGATCAACGAGCGGATGGCGGTAGGCGCCGTGTAGAAGACGGTGACCTTGTGGTCCTGGATCATCTTCCAGAACCGCCCGGCATCTGGATAGACGGGAACCCCCTCGAATACGATCTCGGTGGCGCCGCAGGCAAGGGGACCATAGGTGGTGTACGAGTGCCCGGTGACCCAGCCGACGTCCGCCGTGCACCAGAAGATGTCCGACGGCTTGTAGTCGAACACCCACTTCATCGTCAGGATGGTCCACAGCAGGTAGCCGCCGGTCGAATGCTGAATGCCCTTCGGCTTGCCCGTGGAGCCCGACGTATACAGGATGAAGAGCGGATGCTCTGCGCCCACCCAGGTCGGCTCGCAGGTGTCGGACTGACCGTTCAAAAGATCGTGCAGCCACACATCGCGCTTTGGATCCCACTGGACCTGGCTGCCGCTGCGCTTGTAGACCACGACGGATTTCAGCGTATCGCACCCGCCCAGGCCCAGCGCTTCGTCGACGGCGGGCTTCAGCGGGATTTCGCGACCGCCCCGGAATTGACCGTCGGCAGTGACGACTGCGACGGCACCCGCGTCTATGATCCGCTCCTGCAGGCTTTTGGCCGAGAACCCTCCGAAAACCACAGAGTGGACAGCGCCGATACGGGCGCAAGCCTGCATGGCGATGACGACCTCGATCGACATCGGCATGTAGACAATGACCCGGTCGCCCTTCTTGATGCCAAGGGACTTCAGCCCATTCGCCATCATGCACACGCGGCGATAGAGCTCCTTGTAGCTGATCTGGGTGACCTTGCCGTCGTCGGCCTCGAAGATGAGCGCGGTCTTGTCGGGCTGCGTCTTGAGGTGACGGTCGAGGCAGTTGTAGGAGACATTGAGCTCGCCGTCCTCGAACCATTTGAAAAACGGCGCCTTGCTTTCGTCTAGCACTTTAGAGAACGGCTTGTGCCACAGCACGTGTTCCTTGGCGAGCCGGCCCCAGAATCCTTCCAAGTCCTTCTCCGCCTCGGCGCACAGCTTACGGTAGGCATCCATGCCCGAAACGTTGGCCTGCTTGACGAACGCCTCGGTCGGCGGGAAGACGCGGTTTTCGTGGAGAACGGATTCAATCGTCTTCGTTGCCATGCACTCCTCCGCTCAGGATGTTGACATTGTCATCGGGATTTGACGCCGGCTGCGCTTCTCGCGGCGGGGTAAATGGAAGCATTAAACCACGCGCTTGTAAAGTCGTCGCGGACAGGCCGCTGTAGCGCATCGCCCGGCGTCCGTGCATAATGGTTTTCCTATAACGGCGGGCCTCCCCGCATTGCAGGATGGTGAACCTGGTCAGGTCCGGAAGGAAGCAGCCACAGCTAATTTTTGCAAGT
Organism: Betaproteobacteria bacterium; assembly: GCA_032123035.1. Taxonomy (GTDB): domain Bacteria; phylum Pseudomonadota; class Gammaproteobacteria; order Burkholderiales; family SG8-41; genus SG8-41. The sequence continues at coordinate 1,473 of JAQBFV010000234.1, forward strand.
GCCGGGGGTAAGGCTCGCCACCCCTATTCTCTGTTCCGGTAACGTCTCAGCGGCATCGTAGAGACGGGCTAAAAATGAACAAGAATAGGTTGTGCGGGGCAGCCGTATTGCTGGTGGTGCTCGCGAGCGGTTCCGCCGGGGCCGTCGATGCCATTTCGATCCAAGGCGGTCCCGGTGCCGGTTTAAGCCATCGTGGTGGCACCGGGATGGCGGAAGTTGCTCTCCAATGGGACTGGAAACGGCGCTGGTTCGAAGGGAAGAGCTGGCATGTTGGCGGATTCTGGAATGTCGGTGTTGGCTATTGGCGGCGCGATGCGCTGCCGGGACAGAACGAAGACCTGGCCGAGATTGGGGTAACGCCGGTGTTTCGACTTCAGCAAAACGACCTCGAGGGTCCCTACGTTGAGGCGGGAATCGGTGCCCACCTTTTATCCAAAACCTCGCTGGGCAACAGGGACTTCGGCACGTCGTTCCAGTTCGGCAGCCATTTGGGTGTCGGTTACCGATTCGGAGCCCGGAACGCGTTCGACCTGAGCTACAGCTATCAGCACCTTTCGAACGCGGCCATCAAGTTGCCGAACGACGGCATCGAGTTTCATCAGGTTCGCCTGCAGTATCACTTTTGAGTGACCGGTGACCGCTGAGCGGTATAGCGGCGCGGTTGGCGGTAAAATACCGGTCACCGATCACTGTTCACTGTTCACCGGTTTTTCGTGACCCAGGTTCTCGCCCGCAAGTGGCGCCCCAAGACCTTTCCCGAGCTCGTAGGGCAGGAGCACGTCGTCAGGGCGCTTAGCAATGCGCTGAAGCAGCAGCGACTGCACCATGCGTATTTGTTGACCGGCACGCGTGGGGTGGGCAAAACGACCATTGCACGCATCGTCGCCAAGGCACTCAACTGCGAGACCGGCGTGACCGATGCGCCGTGCGGGAAATGCGGTGCCTGTACGGAGATAGACGCGGGGCGGTTCATCGACCTGCTCGAGCTCGATGCGGCTTCCAATACGCAGGTCGACAACATGAGGGAGCTGCTCGAAAACGCCCTTTATGCCCCGACCGCTGGGCGCTACAAGGTTTACATCATCGACGAAGTGCACATGCTGTCGCGCTCGGCCTTCAACGCCATGCTGAAGACGCTGGAGGAGCCGCCCCAGCATGTCCAGTTCATTCTAGCGACGACCGAACCCCAGAAAATCCCGATCACCGTGCTTTCGCGCTGTCTCCAGTTCAACCTCAAGCCCATACCCCGCCAGCAGATCAGCGAGCGCCTGCAGCACATCCTCGAGGCGGAAGGCATTCGTCACGAGCCGGCAGCGCTGGCGTTGCTTGCGCGCTCGGCGCAAGGCAGCGTGCGCGATGCGCTGAGTCTGCTCGACCAGGCAATCGCGCACGGAGCGGGTGTGGTCGAGCAGGAGTCGGTGCGTGCCATGCTCGGGACCGTTGGCCAAGATCACCTCTACGCTATCCTGCGCGCGCTGGCGGCGGGCGACGGGGCGCGGTTGATGGCGGAAGCCGATCGCATGGCGGGCCTCAGCCTCTCCTTCGAAGCTGCGCTGCAGGACCTCGGCTCGCTGTTGCACCGGTTGGCCCTGTTGCAGCAGGTTCCCGACGCCGCGTCAGCGGACGATCCCGAAAGCGCGGTCCTCGTTGAGCTGGCCGGACAGTTCGCGCCCGATGATTTGCAGCTTTATTACCAGATCGCGCTCCAGGGCCGCAGCGATCTCGGCTTGGCCCCGGACGAATACGCGGGTTTTACGATGACGTTGCTGCGGATGCGAGCGTTTGCCCCGGCGCGTGATGGGAACGACGCGAGACGAGCGGCCGGTTCTGGCCACGATTCGCCCGCAATGCCTGCCACGCGCGCGCCTGAGTCAAAAAAAAACCGCGCTGACCCGGAATGGCGGGAACTGATCGATCAGCTCGGGCTCGTCGGGGCGGCAAAGATGCTGGCTCAGCACTGCGAGCTGGCAGGGCGCACGGCCGGGCGCATCGAGCTGAAGCTCGGGCAGGCCCACCAGCACCTGCTCGACGGACCCTACCAGGAGCGCTTGAAGTCGGCGCTGGAGCGCCACTGCGGTGAGCGGTTGCGGCTGATCATCACCCTGTCCGAGGCGGCTACCGGTTCGCCGGCGGCGGTTATCGACCGGGCGCAGCAGCAGCAACAGGCGGATGCGTCTGCGGCGATCGAGCAGGATCCGTTCGTGCGCGAGCTGGTGGAAAACTTTGACGCGCAGGTGATCGAGTCCTCGATCAAACCGGCGAAATGAAGGAGCGTAAAACATGAAAGGCGGCATCGGGAATCTCATGAAGCAGGCGCAGCTGATGCAGGAAAACATGAAGCGCATGCAGGGGCAGCTCGCGGAGATGGAAGTGGAGGGGCAGGCCGGGTCCGGAATGGTGAAGGTGCTGATGACCTGCAAGCATGATGTCAGGCGGGTCAGCATCGATCCGCGCCTGCTGGCTGATGATCGCGAGATGCTGGAAGATCTCGTCGCCGCAGCCTTCAATGACGCGGCACGGCGGGTGGAAGTTACCGTGCAGGAAAAGATGGCTGGCGTGACGGCGGGATTGCCACTACCACCAGGCCTCAAACTTCCGTTTTAGGCCCGTTCAAGGTTCAAGCAAAATTAGACGGCCCTCAAATACTAAGTTCCCCGCATTGAACATTGAACCTGGAACATTGAACCTAGGCGAGCGCAGCGCGCAGTGAAAACACCCAGCAGTCTGGAAGAGCTGATTTCCGCCTTGCGCTGTTTGCCGGGCGTTGGCCCGAGGTCGTCGCAGCGCATGGCGTACCATCTGCTGCAACGCGATCAGCGCGGCGCGGCGCGCCTGGCGGTGGCGCTAACCGACGCCCTTGGCAGGATCCGCAACTGCGAGAAGTGCAACAGCTACGCGGAAGAGCCCGTCTGCGAATTGTGCCGCTCAGCGCGCCGTGACTCGGCGCAGCTCTGTGTCGTCGAGACCCCCGGGGATGTCCTCATGATGGAACAGGCGCAGTGCTACCAGGGCCTGTATTTCGTGCTGATGGGTGCGCTCTCGCCGCTAGACGGTGTCGGCCCGAAAGAAATCCATCTCGAGCGGCTGGTGAAACGGGCGGCCGATGGAGTCGTGCGGGAGGTTATCCTCGCGACCAACTTCACCGTCGAAGGCGAAGCGACCGCGCACTACGTCGGCGAGCTGCTGCGGCAGCGCGGGCTGAAGGTCACGCGGATTGCCCGCGGTCTGCCCGTCGGGGGCGAGCTCGAACACGTCGACAGCGGTACGCTCGCTCAGGCCGTCATGGAACGTCGCGATGTCTGAGCCGAAGGGTCGTAAACCCACGGTGACCGATCCGGGCGCGCGGAGCGCGACGCCAGGAACGCTGAAGCTGCAGAAGGTCTTGGCAGATGCCGGTCTCGGCTCGCGCCGCAAGATGGAGACGCTGGTGCAAGCGGGACGGGTAACCGTGAACGGTGCCGCAGCCGGCATCGGAACCCGGGTCGGGCCGCACGATTTGATCAAGGTCGAGGGCAAGGTGCTGCGACGGCCTCTGCGCCAGCGTCTGCCGCGGGTGCTGCTCTACCACAAGCCCGAAGGAGAAATCGTCAGCCGGTCGGATCCCGCGGGCCGGCCCAGCGTTTTCGAGCGCCTGCCGCCGGTACGCGGCGCAAAGTGGCTGACCATCGGCCGCCTCGACTTCAATTCCTCGGGCCTGCTGATCCTGACGACCTCGGGCGAGCTCGCCAATCGCATGATGCATCCCCGCTACGCGCTGGAGCGTGAATACGCTGTGCGCGTTCTGGGACGCCTGAGGGCGGAAGAGCTGGCTCGACTCGCCGCCGGCGTTCGCCTTGACGACGGCGTAGCACGGTGCGAATCGATCCTGGACGCGGGCGGCGAGGGCGCCAACCACTGGTACCGTCTAGTCATACGCGAAGGTCGAAATCGTGTGGTGCGCCGCATGTTCGCAGCGCTGAGGCATGCTGTCAGCCGTCTCATTCGAGTGCGCTTGGGGTCGGTAAGCCTGCCGCGGCAGCTCCGGCGCGGTCAGTTCCTCGAACTGCCGCCGCAGGAAACACGACAGCTGCTCGCATCACTGGATCTAGGATTTCGCCGATCCGAGGGCCGGCGAAATCCTTAATGTTAAGAAATTGATCGGGCGAGAGCTCGATCAATTTCTTCGCGCCCAATCACGAACACGGCGCTGCCGGTATCCGTGTCGGGCCAGATGAACGGTATGGTCGAGAACAGGCGCTCGACGCGGCGGCGGCCGCGCCCGACTTCGACCACGAGCAACCCGCGCGGGTTCAGATGCGCACTGGATTCGGCCACGATGCGCCGCACGACATCGAGCCCATCGGCGCCGCCGGCCAGCGCGAGTCCAGGCTCGTGACGGTACTCCGGTGGCAGGCGGCGCATGCTGGCAGTCGTTACGTACGGGGGATTGCAGACAATGAGATCGTAATGTTTGCCCTGCAGCTTCGCGAAGAGATCTGACTTGACCAACCGGATCCGCCGGCCCAGCCGATGCTCGCGCACGTTACGACGTGCGATCGCAAGCGCTGGCGAAGAAATATCTGCAGCGTCGATTTGCGCATCCGGAAACGCATGCGCCGACAGGATCGCCAGGCACCCGGAACCCGCGCAGAGATCGAGCACTGACTTGACCCTGCCGGGTTTGCGTATCCAGGGCACCAGACCCGTTTTCAGCAGCCCGGCGATGTGCGAGCGCGGCACGATCGCGCGTTCATCCACGTAAAAGCGCAAATCACCGAGCCAGGCTTCGTGCGTCAGGTAAGCGGCCGGTTTGCGCTCCCGAATGCGCCGCTCGAACAGTTGGAGTATTCGTTCCGCTGTGCCAAGGGCAACCGCACGCGACAGGACGTATGGCGTTGCGTCGGGAGGGAGATGAAGTGCGTGCAGGGCGAGCCACGTGGCCTCGGCAACCGCGCTGACACTGCCGTGTCCGAAGGCCAGGCGGGCACTACGGAAGCGGCGCGCGCCCTCATGCACAAGCTCGCCCACGGTCCACGCGCGGGCGCGAGTAGGGCGGCGTCTGCTCAACCGAGCGCGTCTAGATTGAGCTTGATGCTGGAAAGATCCTCGGCTGGCTGTGTGACCCTGGAATTCGACGACGATGCGCCCGCGGGCTCTTTGGTCGCGTTGTTGATGTACCAGTGCAGGTTGGTCGGCGAATCCGCGTTTGCCATCGCTTCCTCGAGGGTGATCTTGTTGGCCGAGTAGTGCTGGAAGAGCGCGTGCTCGAAGGTCTGGGATCCGGGCGCGAGGCTCTGCTCCATCGCTTCCTTGATTCGGCTGATCTCGCCGTCCTTGATCAGCGCGGCGATGTGTTTCGTGTTGAGCAGAACCTCGACGGCCGGCACCCGCTTGCCATCAACGGTGCGCACCAGACGCTGCGAAATCACCGCGCGCAGCGCGATCGACAAGTCGGACAGGAGCGCGGACCGCGCCTCGAGCGGGAAGAAATTGATGATCCGGTTGAGCGCGTTGTAGCTGTTGTTGGCATGCAGGGTCGACAGGCAGAGATGGCCGGTCTGCGCGAACAGCAGTGCGGTATGCAGTGTTGAGCGGTCGCGGATCTCGCCCATCATCAGCAAATCGGGCGCCTCGCGCATGGCATTGGTGAGGGCAATCTCATAGCTGCTGGTATCGACCCGCACTTCGCGCTGGTTCACGATCGACTTCTTGTGCTTGAAGAGGAACTCGATCGGGTCCTCGATGGTAAGGATATGACCGGTTTTTAGCCCGTTGCGATAGTCGATCATGGAAGCCATCGTCGTGGACTTTCCCGACCCGGTCGAGCCAACGACCAGGATCAGGCCCAGCTTCTCCATGATGGCTTCCTTGAGAATCGGCGGCAGCCCGAGACTGTCGAATACCGGGACGTCCGGCTTTACGTGCCGGATGACCATCGCGACCGTGTTGCGCTGGCGGAATACGTTGATGCGGAAGTTGCCCAGTTCACCTGCGGCCAGCCCGAAGTTCATTTCCTGTGTGGACTCGAACTCCTTGATCTGTGTCTCATTCATGACCTCGTAGCAGATCTTTTTCACCTGCTCCGGATCGAGCAGCTGATTGTTGATCGGCATCATGACGCCATTGATCTTGACCTGGATCGGCGCGCCGGCAGTGAAAAACAGGTCCGACGCCTGCTTGTCGGACATCAGCTTGAAGAGCGGGGTCACGAACATGACCGTCCTCCGTGGCAACTATCGGTGCGGAATCACCCCGCTGGCGGGACCCGAAGCCGGCCCTCTGGAAAATCGACGCTCAAGGGACCCGCGACTCCGGCTATTGTGCCAACTACCAGGCACATAAGCTAGCCAAATTAGTCACTTCGGAGTAGGTCGTTAATGCTGGTTTTGGCGCGCGTTTTGGCGTCAACTTGCTTGACGATCACCGCACAGTAAAGACTGCAGCGGCCATCCGGCATAGGCAGGCTGCCGGGGACGACGACGGCGCCCGCAGGAACCCGCCCGTAGAGAATTTCACCGGACTGACGATGATAGATACGGGTGCTCGCGCCGATGAAAACGCCCATCGAAATCACTGCGCCCTCTTCGACGACAACGCCTTCGACAATTTCGGAGCGCGCGCCGATAAAACAATTGTCCTCGATGATCGTGGGATTGGCTTGCAGCGGTTCGAGCACGCCGCCGATGCCGACCCCGCCAGACAAGTGGACGTTCTTGCCAATCTGCGCGCAAGACCCGACCGTGGCCCAGGTGTCGACCATGGTGCCCTCGTCGACATAGGCGCCGATATTGACAAAGCTGGGCATCAGCACGACGTTCTTTGCGATGTGCGCGCCCTTGCGGACGGCGGCCGGCGGCACCACGCGAAAGCCGCCTTGCTGGAAGGACTGAGGCGTATAGCCGGCGAATTTGGCAGGCACCTTGTCGAAGTACTGCGTGTAGCCGTCCTGCATCACGACATTGTCCTGCAGCCGGAACGAGAGCAACACGGCCTTCTTGGCCCACTGATGGACGATCCACTGACTCCCCGTCTTCTCGGCCACGCGGAGTCTGCCCTGATCGAGCAGCTCGATCGTGTCGGCCACGGCCTGCTTGCATTCTGTGCCCGCGTTCGCGGCGTTGATGTCGGCGCGACGCTCCCAGGCTTGTTCGATGATGGCTTGGAGTTTCTTCATGGCGATGATTTTATCCCGAGCAGCCTGTCGGACGTAGCGGTCCTACACGCTGCTAAGGGCAAAACCGCCTGAGGATTTGGCATAAATCTGAACTAAGTGACCCCTGTTGACCCATTGTAGGAGACGGGGGTGGGGTCGAATTCATGTCTCTTTAGTCCTTTCTTGCCGTTTTCTTGCAGGCGGTTTTGCCTCAGGAGTTTGTCGGACCAAAGTCCGACAAATTCCTGGGTCATAAGGTTTCGACAAAGGCGCGAATTCGCCGTGCCGCCTCGGCGCATTCATCGACCGACGCGACGAGCGCAATCCGCACCCGGTCGGCCCCCGGATTGATACCGTGGGCCGTGCGCGCGAGAAAGCTGCCCGGCAGCACCGAGACCGCCTGCTCCTGATGAAGACGGCGAGCAAACTCCGGGTCGGGCAAGGGTGTCCGGGGCCAAAGGTAAAAGGCAGCATCAGGCATCTCGACGTCCATAACGGGACGCAGGATCTCGAGCGCCACGACGAATTTTTCACGGTAGAGGCGTCGGTTCTCGATGACATGTGCCTCGTCTTTCCAGGCAGCGGCGCTCGCAGCCTGAACCGGTAAGCTCATTGCGCAACCGTGGTAGGTGCGGTAGAGCAGGAATTGCTTCAAGATCGCGGCATCGCCGGCGACAAAGCCGGAGCGCATCCCGGGCACGTTCGAGCGCTTGGACAGGCTGGAAAACATGACCAGGCGCGGCCAGCCCTTGCGCCCCAGTTGCGAGGCTGCCTGCAATGCGCCAAGCGGGGCTCGCCCCTCGTCGAAATAGATCTCGGAGTAGCATTCATCCGACGCGATGATGAAGCCATAGCGATCGGAGAGCTCGAACAAGTGCTGCCATTCGTCGAGCGGCATCACGTATCCGGTCGGATTGCCGGGCGAGCAGACGTAGACGAGCTGGACGCGCCGCCATAGCGCCTCCGGCATCTCGGCAAAATCGAAGGCGTAGCGCCGTTCCGGTAGATTATTGAGGTAGTGTGGTGTGGCTCCTGCGAGCAGCGCTGCGCCTTCGTAGATCTGATAGAAGGGGTTGGGGCCGATGACGATCGGATCGGGTTTGGTCCGGTCGACTACCGCCTGCGCAAAGGCGAACAACGCCTCCCGGCTGCCGTTCACGGGGATGACTTCGCTGCGTGGATCGACCGTGTCCAACTGGTAGCGCACCCGCAGCCAGTCGGCGATTGCGGTCCGCAGTTCCTCTCCACCCGCGGTTAACGGGTAGCCAGCCAGCCCGTCCAGATGATCGATCAGTGTTTGCCTGATGAAAGCGGGCGTCGGGTGCTTGGGCTCGCCTATGTATAGCGCAATCGGCTTCTTGCCGGGCGGAGACGCGACGCCATCGAGCAGAGCGCTTAGCTTCTGGAAGGGATAGCTCTGAAGGCGATCTAGATCGGGGTTCACGCTGGCTGCTCGGCCGACACCGGGGAGGGGCTCCCCCAGAGAACGAAAGGTGCGGATTATAAGGGGCCTTTCGGCGCGCGCGTCAGTTCGCGGGGCCGCCCGTAGCAGGCGGAAGTGCGGCCAGGTTGACGGCCGGCCCCGGGCTCCAACGCGGCTTGATGTGCTCGACGACGACCGTCGTGTAGATGCCGCCGCGGACGTTGAAGCGGGCGGCCAGGCGCATGAAGCGCGGACGAGTTGCCCGCACCAGATCTTCCAGGATCCGGTTCGTGACCGACTCGTGAAAGGCGCCCTCGCTCCGGTAGGACCAAACGTAGAGCTTGAGGCTTTTCAACTCGACGCAAAGCCGGTCAGGCACGTAATCGAGCACGAGGGTCGCGAAGTCCGGTTGGCCTGTGCGCGGGCACAGGCAGGTAAACTCCGGTATTTCCATGTGAATCCGATAGTCGCGCGCCGGGTGAGGGTTCGCGAAGGTCTCCAGCCGCTTCGAAGGCTTGCTTGGCATTATCGTGAGCGCCTAAATCCGTTACAATCCATCGTTAATGTTGATGCTCAGATTATAACTTCGTCGATACAAGAGTGCGCCTCAAGCAGATCAATCTCGCCGGCTTCAAGTCTTTCGTAGATCCCACTCACATCCCGGTCCCCGGACAACTGGTAGGCATCGTCGGCCCCAACGGCTGCGGCAAGTCCAACGTCATTGATGCCGTACGCTGGGTCCTCGGGGAAACGTCGGCGCGGCACCTGCGCGGCGAAACCATGCAGGACGTGCTCTTCAACGGCTCGGGCCAGCGCCAGCCGGTGAACCGGGCGAGCGTCGAGCTCGTTTTTGACAACAGCCTCGGCAAGGCCGGCGGCCAGTGGGCTAGCTACGCCGAGATCTCGGTTCGCCGCGTGCTCAACCGCGACGCGGACTCGTCGTACTACGTCAACAATATTCACGTGCGCCGGCGCGATGTTGCCGACATCTTCCTTGGCACGGGACTTGGAAGCCGCGCCTACGCCATCATCGAGCAGGGAATGATCTCGCGGGTGATCGAGGCCAAGCCGGAGGAATTACGCGTCTTCCTCGAGGAAGCGGCCGGTGTTTCCAAGTATCGCGAGCGGCGCCGCGAAACCGAGCTTCGGCTCAGGGATACCCGCGACAATCTATTGCGGGTGGAAGACATTCGTCAGGAGCTGGACAAGCAGCTCGAGCACCTTCAGGCCCAGGCTGAGGTCGCGACGAGCTACCACGAGCTTCAGGGACAGTTGCGGAGCACGCAAAACCTGTTGTGGTTGCTGCGGCGGCAGGAAGCGGCCGCCCAGCGGGCACGCCATACCCGCGAAATCGAGCGGCTCGGCCTCGAGCTGGAGGCGGAGACCGCGCACTTACGCGAGATCGAAAAGCGGCTCGAAGCCATGCGGGCGCAGCACTACCGCGCAAGCGATGACGTGCAGACCGCCCAAGGGGCTTTCTACGAGTCCAATGCCGAGACCGCGCGGCTGGAGCAGGAGATCGCTCACCAGCGCGAGAACCGCAATCGCGTCGAGCGTGAGATCGTAGAGCTCCAGACGCAGCTCGAACGGGATCGCGGCCAGATGGCCGTGGCACAGGGCGAGCTTGCCCAGTGGCGCGAGTCTCTGGGTGAGGCGTCGGAGCGCCTTACGGCGTTCGAGGAAGTGGCGCGAGTGGAGGCTGACAAACTCCCCGTTGCCGAGGAAACGTTCCGGGCAACGCGCAATCGCCACGACGAACTACTACGCGCGTTGGCACTGGCGGAGCAAAAGCTCGAGGTCGAGCAGACCAAACGCACCCATGCCATTCAGCTGCTGGAGCAACTCGGTCAGCGCGCGCAGCGACTGCGTGATGAGCGCGAAGCGCTGGAGCCGGCCAATGCGGATCGGCTGGCGCAGGTGCAGGAAGAAATTTCCGGGCTGGAAAAGGCACTCCAGGCCGCGCGCGAGACGCTCATGGCGCAAGAGTCGGGGCTGCCGCAGGCCGAACAGGCAGCGCGTGAGGCCGACGCGGCGCTTGAGGCGGAAAGACAACGGATGAGCGGGCTCGAGGCGCGACTGCATGCGCTCACGCAGCTCCAGGAGCGTCTCGCGCGCGGCGCCAACACCGAGGGTTGGCTCGGGACGCACGGCCTCGATCAGGCCCCGCGGTTATGGCAGGGCATCCGAATCGAAGCCGGCTGGGAGGATGCGCTGGAAGCCGTACTGCGCGAACGGCTGAATGCCATCGCCCTGGAGCACCTCACCCAGACCGAAACATGGTTCGCGGAACCGCCCCCAGGGAAGGTAGCCGTCTTTGCGCTGTCGAATGCGGGACTGGAGCCGGGGCAGGCGTGGGCGGGCTATGAGCCGCTGCATCGTTATGTGAGTTGCAACGATCGCAGGACCGAAGCCGCGGTAGGCGAGTGGTTGCACCAGGTGTACATCGTCCCGAGCACAGGCGAAGGCCTCACCGCACGCGCCGAGCTGCCGGCGGGCGCGATGCTCGTGACACGCGAAGGGCACACGTTTACCCGGCACAGCGTGAGTTTCCATGCCCCCGACACCGAGCTGCACGGCGTGCTCTCGCGGCAGCGCGAAATCGAGGAGCTTGAAGGCGCGATGAAAACCCTGCGCGAGGAAGTTGCAGATCTGCGCGGGCAGGCGGCTCTGGCCGAGGAGGAGGTCAGCGCGCACCGGACGCGTCTGGACGAGCTGCGGCAAACCATCAGCAACCAGCAGCAGCACCACCACGCGTTGCAGATGGAGGCCCTGCGCCTGGCCCAGATGAACGAGCGTGTCACCGAGCGCACGCGGCAGATCACGGAAGAGTTGGCGGAGGTCGAAGCGCAGACCCGGGCAGCAAACGAGACCGGCCAGGTGGCTGACGCGCGGAGCGCCGAGTTGCGCGCGGAAGCCAATGAGCTGGGCGAGCAGGTGGCGCTTGCGAATGACCTTTACCGCCGTGCTGAAGCGGTCCTGGACCTGCAGCGAAAAGCGCTACAGGAAGCTCGCGATGCGGCCCAGCAAGCCACTTTCCACAAGCATACATGTGATAATAAGATCAATGAAATAGAGAACTCTATTAAAGCTGTTTATCAAAGTACGGAGCGCCTGTCAGGCACGCTCCTGGCGCGCCAGCAGGAACTGAGCGGCTACCAGGAAGCGACGCTCCAGGAGCAGTTGCAGAAGGCGCTGGCGCTGCGCGCCGCGCGGGAACAGACGCTCGCGCAGGCGCGCGATGCGCAAGAGGGCTTGGAGGGACAACTCAAAACGGTCGATGAAGAACGCCACGCTTGCGAGCAAAAGCTCGAGCCGCTGCGCGAGAAAGTCGCCGATACACGCCTGAAGGAACAGGAAGCCCGCCTCAACGAGGCGCAGTACGCGCAGCAGCTGGCCGAGGCGGGGGCACGCGAGGAAGAACTGGCCGCATCGATCGAAAAGGGTACCCGCCCGAGTGCGCTGCAGGCTGAGATCGGGCGGCTAAACGAGGAGATCACGGCGTTGGGAGCGGTGAATCTCGCCGCGCTGGAGGAACTGCAGACGGCCCGGGAGCGCAAGGATTACCTCGACGCGCAATCCCTCGATCTGACCGAAGCCATGGCGACGCTCGAGGATGCGATCCGACGCATCGACCGCGAGACACGCGAGCGGCTCCAGCAGACCTTTGACGAAGTCAATCGCCATTTCAGCGAGCTGTTTCCCGCGCTTTTCGGCGGCGGAAACGCGCACTTGATCCTGACCGGCGAGGAAATCCTCGACGCGGGCATACAAGTCACTGCCCAGCCCCCCGGCAAGAAAAACACTTCGATCCACCTGCTATCGGGTGGCGAAAAGGCTCTGACCGCGCTGGCACTCGTATTTTCGCTGTTCCAGCTCAACCCCGCGCCATTCTGCCTGCTCGACGAGGTAGACGCGCCGCTCGATGATCACAATACCGGACGCTTCTGTGACCTCGTGAAGAAAATGTCGCAGCAATCGCAATTCCTGTTCATCAGCCACAACAAGATCACCATGGAAGTCGGGGAACAGCTGCTTGGCATCACCATGCAGGAGCCGGGCGTATCGCGGGTGGTCGCGGTGGATATTGAAGAGGCGATGAAGCTGACCGAAGAAGCGGCCTGAGTTCCGGGAGCGTGCAATGAGCGACCTGCAGATCAGCTTGTTGGCGATCGGGGCGCTAGTGGTGGTGGCCGTGTTCCTGTACAACTGGATTCAGGAACGCCGCTTCCGGCGTCGGCTGGGCGAGGCCTTCGGCGAAAAACCCGAGGATGTCCTGCTGGAACGCCAGCCTGCAACATTTCCCGCGGAAGATCGGCTCGAGCCTCAGCTGGAGGGGGACGCGCTCGATGCGTCTTCGGCCGGAATAGCCGCTGATACGACCAGCCCACCTGCAGCTGCCGCGCCGTGGCCCGCGCGCGAAGCGCTTGCGGAGGCGGAGTTCGATGACGTACTCGACTGCGTTGCCGAGATTCAGGCCGACCGTGCGATCCCGGAAACCGCGATCAGTGAGCTGATGAGCAAGATCGCGGCCTGTGGCAAGCCGGCGCGCGCCGCTAGTTTCAATTCGGAGACCGGGTCGTGGGAGGCGCTGGACCGCCGCGCGGGATCCCGTTACACGGGGCTGAAGCTCGGGCTGCAGCTGGTCAATCGATCGGGCCCGGTGAATCCTCCGCAGCTGGCGATGTTCAGCGATGCCGTAACCAGCGCCGCTGACAAGATCCACGCTCGGGTAAGCGTGCCCGATGTGCAGGCAGCGCTCCAGACTGCGCGCGACATCGATGCGTTCTGCGCAACGGTGGACGTTGCAATCGGCGTTAACGTGGTGGCCGCGGAGGGCAAGGTCTTTTCGGGCACCAAGATCCGGGCGCTGGCAGAGGCCGCCGGCTTCAAACTAGAGCCCAACGGAGTGTTCCACTTCCGTGATGAGCAGCGGCGGACGCTGTTCACGCTGGACAATCACGAACCCGCGCCCTTTCTCCCGGAACAGATCAAAACGCTCTCCACCGGTGGTGTCACCATGCTGCTGGATGTTCCCCGCGTCGCTGACGGACTCGACGTCCTCGAGAGGATGGTCGATATCGCGCATGCCCTCGCTTCGGCGCTCGGCGGGCGCCTGGTGGACGACAACCGTGTCGAGCTGAGCGAAGCGGGAATCGCCCGCATCGGTCAGCAGCTGAGCTCTATTCGCGGCGCAATGGAACACCACGGGATTCCGGCAGGCAGCGCGCGCGCCCTAAGACTCTTCTCGTAGCATGTCCGCGGTTCCCAAACCGGTGGTCGCGAACGCGGCGAGCTTGCGTGCCGAGCTCGAGCGCGCCAATTTCAACTACTACGTGCTCGATGCTCCGACCATTCCGGACGTGGAATACGACCGCCTGTTTCGCGAACTACAGGATCTGGAGGAGAAATATCCGGAACTCGTCGTTTCCGATTCTCCAACCTTGCGGGTGGGGGTGACTCCCCTTACTGCCTTTGCCCAGGTTACCCATGCGACGCCGATGCTGTCGCTCAATAACGCGTTTTCGGACGAGGAAGTCGAAGCGTTCGACCGACGCGTGCGCGAACGCCTGGAAACCCCGCGTGACGTGGGGTACGCGGTCGAGCCCAAATTCGATGGTCTGGCCGTCAGTCTGAGCTATGAGCGTGGCGTGCTTGCCATGGGCGCCACTCGCGGCGACGGCTCCACCGGGGAAGACGTCACCGCCAACTTGCGCACGGTGCAATCGATACCGTTGCGCCTGCGGGGCGACGCCGTGCCTTCTGTGCTCGAGGTGCGGGGAGAAATCCTGATGCTCAAGCGGAATTTCGCGCACTTGAACAGCCAGCAGCGCAAAAAAGGGGAGCGGGAATTCGCCAATCCGCGCAACGCGGCAGCGGGTTCGTTGCGTCAGCTCGACTCGCGGATTACCGCCTCGCGACGCCTCGCGTTTTTTGCTTACGGGCTGGGACGTGTCACGGGTGGTCGCATGCCCCACGACCGTCATAGCCGACAGCTGGAACATCTGGAGGCACTGGGCTTTCCGGTAAGCGCGCAGCGCTGCGTCGTCCATGGGATGGCGGCGCTGCTCAGCTATTACACGGAAATCGCCGAGCAGCGCACGAGCCTGCCGTACGAGATCGACGGTGTCGTCTATAAGGTCGACGAACTGCGGCAACAGGACCAGCTAGGGTTCGTTTCTCGGGCGCCACGATTTGCGGTGGCCCACAAGTTTGCAGCGGAGGAGGAGATTACGCAGGTGACGGGGATCGACGTGCAGGTCGGTCGCACCGGGGCGCTCACGCCGGTGGCGCGCCTGACTCCGGTCTTCGTGGGCGGGGTGACGGTTACGAATGCAACGCTGCACAACGAGGACGAGGTCCGGCGCAAGGACGTGCATATCGGCGATCACGTTATCGTGCGGCGGGCGGGCGATGTGATCCCGGAAGTGGTGAGCGTGGTTAAAGAGCGCCGGCCCAAGCAGGTGCAAGCATTTCGCATGCCGGAGAAATGCCCGGTATGCGGATCGCGTGTCGAGCGGCTCGAGGACGAAGCGATCGCGCGCTGCACTGCCGGTTTGTTCTGTCCGGCGCAACGCAAGCAGGCGCTGCTGCATTTTGCTTCGCGTCGCGCCATGGACGTCGAAGGCCTTGGTGAAAAGCTCGTGGACCAACTCGTCGATGATGGCTTCGTCGAGACACCCGCAGACCTGTATCGGCTCGAGCCCGATGCGCTTGCGGCGCTCGAGCGCATGGGGCAGAAGTCGGCGGCAAATCTCTGCGCCGAGATCGAGAAAAGCAAAGACACGACGCTAGCGCGTTTCATCTATGCTCTGGGCATTCGGAACGTCGGCGAGGCGACGGCCCGCGACTTGGCGCGGTACTTTGGCAACCTGGATGAGCTGTGCGCCGCGGATGAAGAGGCTCTTCAGGAGGTCGCGGACGTCGGGCCCGTGGTCGCCCAGAGCATTGAGCGCTTCTTCCGCGAGCCGCGTAACCGCGACGTAGTCAAGCAGCTACGCAAGCGTGGCGTGCGCTGGTCGGAGGGCAAGACACCAGGCGCCGGGCTACCGTTGCGGGGCAAGACCTTTGTTGTGACCGGAACGCTGCCGAATCTGAGGCGCGAGGAAGCAAAAGAGCGTCTCGAAGCCCTTGGGGCCAGGGTAAGCGGAACCGTGTCAAAGAAGACCGACTATGTCGTGGTGGGCAGCGAGGCGGGAAGCAAATACGATAAGGCGCGGGAGCTGGGCGTCACGTTGCTCGACGAGGAAGGGTTGCTCAAACTGCTGGACAAGGAGGGTTGACGAATGGGGCAAATCACCAAAGCGGTATTTCCCGTAGCGGGACTGGGCACACGCTTCCTGCCTGCAACGAAGGCGAGTCCCAAGGAGATGCTCCCGATCGTTGACAAACCGCTCATCCAGTACGCCGTCGAGGAGGCCGTGGCAGCGGGCATGACGGAAATGATCTTCGTTACGGGTCGTGGCAAGCGCGCCATAGAGGATCACTTCGACACCGCCTACGAGCTCGAGATCGAGCTCACCGGCCGCGGCAAACGGGAGCTGCTCAAGGCCGTCCGGGACGTTATTCCATCTCATGTCTCCTGTACCTACGTGCGCCAGCCGAAAACGCTCGGGCTCGGGCATGCAATTCTGTGCGCCATGCCCGTGGTGGGAAATGTGCCGTTTGCGGTCGTGCTTGCCGACGACCTGATCGATGCGAAGACGCCGGCACTCACGCAAATGGTCAAGGTGTACCGGGATACGGGCTGCTCCGTCGTGGCCGTGGAAAATGTGCCGCGACGCCAGACCCGGCAGTATGGCATCGTGAAGACGGTTGGGCATTCGCGCTCGCCGCACGAGATGATCGGTATCGTGGAAAAACCCGAGCCGCAGAAGGCCCCCTCGACGCTCGGTGTCGTGGGGCGATACCTGCTCACCCCCGGTATTTTCCGGCACTTGCAGGGGGTCAAGCCCGGCGCGGGCGGGGAGATACAACTGACCGACGGCATCGCTTCGCTGCTCCAGGAGGAACAGGTCTTCGCGTACGAATTCGACGGCGTGTGCTACGACTGCGGCAGTAAACTCGGGTATCTGCAGGCCAATCTAGCCTATGCGCTAAAGCACCCTGAAGTGGGCGCCGATGTCAGAAAATTTCTCAGAAAACTTGGCTGTCGCGATCTGTAATGACCACAATGCCACCGCCACATTGTGAGCCTGTCACCTGAAAAAGCGCGGCACCTACTGGATACCGCCGATCTGGTGGTATCGGGCCCTGCGGTATCCGAGGCCGTGGCCCGGCTCGCACGCGAAATTTCTACGCAGCTCGCCGACGCCTTTCCGCTGGTGCTGTGTGTGATGCGGGGGAGTGTGATTTTCGCGGGGCAGCTGTTGCCGCAACTGAGGTTTCCGCTCGAATTCGACTATCTGGACGTTACCCGTTACGGAACCGCGACGCAGGGGGGTGAGATCGCCTGGAAAGTGCACCCCGGTACCGGAGTAGCAGGGCGCGTCGTGATGGTCCTCGACGACATATTGGACGAGGGCAAGACGCTCGCCACGATCCGCGATAAGGTCCTCGCCGCAGGCGCCAGTCGCTTCATCAGCGTTGTCTTCGCTGAAAAGGAGACGGGAAAACCGAAACCCATTAGCGCCGATTTCGTGGGCGTTCACGTTCCCGACCGGTACGTGTTCGGGTTTGGCATGGACGTCGGCGGCGTGTGGCGCAATCTGCCCGAGATCTACGCCCTCAAAGAAGGTGAACGGTAAACCGTAAACCGTGAACGGAGTTCCGACGCGTGAATACAGATCGCCCCTTACAACGAAAATCTACGATATCAAATTCGCGGGTGCTGAGGTTCATGGGCTGGGATGGCCGCATTTACCGTTTACCGTTTACCGTTTACCGTTTACTCGAATGCTAGCGATCATCGGCGGCAGCGGGCTGACACAGCTCGCCAATCTCGACATCACGCGGCGCCAGGTGGTGCGGACACCCTACGGCGAGCCGTCGAGCGCCTTGACCTTCGGCACGATTCAGGGGCGGGAGGTCGTGTTCCTGGCGCGCCACGGCGATGGCCACACGATTGCGCCGCACGAGGTGAACTATCGGGCGAATATCTGGGCGCTGCATGCCGAGAAAGCAAGGGATGTCGTCTCGATCGCCTCGGTGGGTGGCATTCGCGCGGACCTCGTCCCCGGAGCGCTGGCGCTACCCGATCAGATCATCGACTACACCCATAGCCGAAATTCGACCTTTTTCGATCAGGCGGACCGGAGCGTGACGCATATTGATTTCACGTGGCCGTATTGCGAAGTGATGCGGAGGCGGCTCCTTGAAGCGGCCGCCGGGACAGGCGATTCCGTGGTGGACGGCGGCACTTACGCAGCAACGCAAGGGCCGCGCCTCGAAACGGCAGCAGAGATCAACCGGCTCGAGCGTGACGGGGCCGACATGGTCGGCATGACTGGCATGCCCGAAGCGGCGCTGGCGCGGGAGATGGGCCTGTGCTACGCGGCGATCGCGGTGGTCGTCAACTACGCTGCGGGCCGTGGGACGAGCACGAATGGCGTGCGCCTGGAAGAGATCAATGCGGTATCCGAGGTTGCGATGGCGCGCGTGCGTAAAGTGCTGGACCGGTTGCTGAGTCTCGATGGCGATTAGGACCGTTTTGCGCATGGGGGACCCGCAACTGTTGCAGGTCGCACAGCCGGTACTGCGCTTTGATACGCCCGAATTACATTCGCTGATTGCCGATATGGAGGATACGATGCGGGCGCTCAGCGGCGCGGGGCTTGCGGCGCCTCAGATTGGGGTGGGGCTTCAGGTGGCCGTTTTCGGAGTGGAGCGTAACGCGCGCTATCCCGATGCCGAGCCAGTGCCCTATACCGTGCTGATCAATCCCGTGCTGGTGCCGGTCGGGAGCGAAATCGACGAGGACTGGGAAGGATGCCTGAGCGTGCCCGGCATGCGTGGCCTCGTTCCGCGCCATCGCCGGTTACGCTATCGAGGTCGGGATCAATACGGGCAAGAGATCGATCGCGCTGTGAGTGATTTCCACGCACGGGTCGTGCAGCACGAGTGCGATCACCTCGAGGGCATCCTCTATCCCATGCGGATCCGGGATCTGCGCAATTTCGGATTCAACGAGGAGCTTTTCCCGGGGCAGGACCTGCAGGACGAATGAAGTTCCGAGTTCCGAGTTCCGAGTTTCAAGTTCAAGGTTCAAAGTTCCAGCCTGGCCCTACTCCGACTCGTCTCGGCCGTCCTGGTCGAGGTCTCAGAGGAGTGGGAGACCGGCAAAATCTACCTCCGCATG
>JAQBFV010000235.1:0-2780 GCA_032123035.1 Betaproteobacteria bacterium
CTAGGTGACTAGGTGACTAAGTGACTGAGGGAGAGGAACCGCTGACGTAACGAGACTCGGTTACTTAAGCGATTGTCCCTTCATCCCTCATCCTTCGAGAATCAGGCCTTCCCGGTCTTGGGAATGAATTTCAGCGCCACGCCGTTGTTGCACCAGCGCTGGCGGGTGGGCCGGGGGCCGTCGTCGAACAGGTGGCCCTGGTGGCCGCCGCAGCGAACGCAATGGTACTCGGTGCGCGGCCAGACCAGCTTGTAATCCGTTTTGGTTGCGACCGCGCCGGGAATGATCGTGAAGAAGCTCGGCCAGCCCGTGCCGCTGTCGAATTTCATCGCCGAACTGAAGAGCGGCAGATCGCAGCCGGCACAGGCGAATACGCCATCGCGCTTCTCGTTATCGAGCGGGCTGGTTCCGGAGCGCTCGGTACCTTCCTCGCGCAGCACCGAGTAAGCCATGGGCGAAAGACGCTTGCGCCACTCGTCCTTCGCGAGCTTCAGCGGCTCGCCCGGCGTGGGCACCTTGATCCCGTCGGCCAGGAAGGCCATCCAATTCTTTTGCAGCCCCTCGATGCCCTTCATGTCCTTGATTTGCGGAGCGGCACCCGCCCGTCCCGGCAGCACATTCCATAGGCCGGCGGCCAGTATTCCCTTCAACAGTTCTCTGCGCTTCATATGGACTCCTTGGATCTTCCCCGTCAGACCACGAAAGTGTACCTGAATTCCCGATACCCCCCTAAATACGTGCCGCCACCCCGATCGGATGCGCCGACACGTGCCCCGTTTCGGGTTCCGGGTTCAAAGTTCCAGGTTCAAGGTTCTGGGTTCTGCCTTTTTGTAAATCGGCGTGTATCGGCGTTCATCGGCGGCCAAAAAACCTGTTCTGGGTTTGGTGTTCCGAGTTCCGGGCTCTACCTTTTTGTGTATGTAAATCTGCGTTTATCTGCGGCTAAGTCGGGTTTCTGTTTGTGCTGACACGCAACTACAGCGTTGATTCGGAGCCGAAGATCACCGTGCACTGACTGGACAGCACACCACCATTGCCGTGGACGCCGTAGGGCGGAGCAGGGGCCCCATTTATGGGGATGTGACCCCGAAGGCGGCCGGCGCACGGCGCTACAGTGTTGCATCCGATCCGAAGATCACGGTGCACTGACTGGACAGCACACCACCATTGCCGTGCGCAAGCGCAATCTCGCAGTCCTTCACCTGCCGCTGCCCGCACTCGCCGCGCACCTGGCGTACCGCCTCGATAATCACGAGCAGTCCATACATTCCGGGATGGCAGTAGGAGAGGCCGCCGCCGCTCGTGTTGACAGCGTACTTCCCGCCCGGTGCAATGGCGCCACCCGAAACAAAGCGTCCGCCCTCGCCCTTGGGGCAGAAGCCGAGGTCCTCGAGGAACAGGATCGGGTTGATGGTAAATGCATCGTAGAGCGAGAGCATGTCGACGTCGGCGGGCTTGAGCCCCGCCATGCCGAACGCCTTGGGCCCGGATTCGGCCGCCGCTGTGACGGTGAGGTCCGGCATGTTGGAGATCGACGCGTGGCTCAGGGATTCACCGACGCCCAGCACGTAGGCCGGCTTTTTCCTGAGCGATTTCGCGCGCGCGGCCGAGGTGAGGATCACGGCACCGCCGCCATCCACCACCAGGCAGCAGTCGCGGACCGTGAACGGATAGCTCACCATGCGGGCGTTCAGCACCTGCTCAACCGTGAGAGGCTCTTTTTCCCATGCCTTCGGGTTGAGCAGCGCCCACCGGCGCGCGGCCACCGCGACTTCGGCAAGCTGCTCGCGCGTTGTCCCGTACTGGTGCATATGGCGCGAGGCCGCCAAGGCGTAGGCCGAAGTCGGCATGAACGGGCGATAGGGGTCCTCGTACGGATTGCGCTCGCGCGGGGAAGCCGCCGCGCGCGAGACCGAGCGTTGGGTGCTGCCGTAAGCGATCAGCGCCACCTCGCACAGCCCGTGCTCAATGGCGGCCTGGGCGTGGGCGACGTGGGCCATGAACGAGGAGCCGCCGATTATCGTGCCATCGAAGAACCGCGGCTTGATGCGCAGGTACTCCGCGAGTGTCATCGGGGCCGTGCGCACCTGGGTGGCCGCCGAGAATACCCCGTCGATGTCGGAGAGCTTCAACCCGCAATCTTCCAGGGCCCGCATGGTCGCCTGCGCCATCAGGTCGACCGGGCTGGTATGGGGCGCGACCTGTCCCAGGTCGGATTCCGCGGCGCCAACGACGGCGACGCTACCGCGCTTGAGTCCGCTCATTTTTCACCTCCCGCCGGCGCGAACACGGGGTAGGGCGGCTGTTTCTCGTCGCCCGCGCAGACGCGGAACTTGACGCGCATCCCGATTTTCACCTGCATCGGGTCAATGTCCTCGACGCGACTCATCATACGAAAGCCCTCGTCGACGTCGATCAGCGCCACGTTTTGCGGCGGTTGGTCCTTGGCGTACACCACCGTCGTCGCGTGCACCGTGCCGAGGCCCTTCGACACCCGCCACTCGAGGTTGGTGCTCCCTGTGCGGGGCGCCACGGCGCGTGGAAAGAACACGGGCGCGCCGTCGTCGGCGCATATTTGGTAGGCAAGCTCGCCTTTTTTCAGATGTTCGAGATAGACCCCGAACGGAGACTGCTTCATCAGGTCCAGCATAGTAGTCATTCCCCGGTTGTTGAGAGAATTTGATTCAGGCGCATGCTGAAAAACGTCTGTCAGTCGTCAGTCGTCAGTCGTCAGTCGTCAGTCGTCAGTCGTCAGTCGTCAGTCGTCAGTCGTCAGTCGT
>JAQBFV010000236.1:0-4112 GCA_032123035.1 Betaproteobacteria bacterium
CTCGACCGGAAGTATCCCAAGGCGCCGTACGAATGGCGTTGGCAGTATGTCTTTCCGGCGGACGGCTACTCCAAGGACCCCCGGTCGGGGCATGTGCGGCGGCACCACCTCGATGAACAACAGTTGCAACGGGCCGTGCAGCAGGCTGTCCGGGAGGGCGGTCTGACGGTGCGCTTCACCCCGCATTGCTTTCGCCATTATGCCGAGTACCGGATTATGCCGAGTAGTTTGCGGGTGGCCGCGTAGTTGGGTGTTCTCTTCCAGATAATCCTCCATTTCTCTCCGCTTATTTGCTCGACTTACTCGGCATAATCCGAGTGTCTTCTCCCAGTGGTCGTAACGTCACAGAAGGAGGGAGAGGACATGTTAGAGGATTTCTTTACCCACGGAAAGATCATCGCCCGCCATCGCACGGGGCTATTTGGTGCTCACGCTGACGGGCTTGCCGAGCACCTCCGCATCGAGGGATATGCACGACAGAGCATACGCTTCGCGATAGCGACAGTACGCCGATTCGGTCGTTGGATGGATCGCTGCGATCTTTGTGCCAATGATGTATCGGAGAAGGTGATTGCTCGGTTCTGCCGGAGACGGGGCGGTAGGGCATTGATTCGACATGGCGGGGCGGCCGCACTGCGCGCCTTGCTGGCTCACCTGCGCCGATCAGGGATCGCTCCTGTACGAGTGCAACCCGAGGGAGGAGTTCCAGAACGGATCGAGCGGGACTTCGCGATCTATCTGCGTCAGGAACGTGCGCTTGCACCAGCAACGGTGAAGAACTATTG
Source organism: Betaproteobacteria bacterium (assembly GCA_032123035.1). GTDB lineage: Bacteria > Pseudomonadota > Gammaproteobacteria > Burkholderiales > SG8-41 > SG8-41. Next base: position 786 of record JAQBFV010000236.1, read on the forward strand.
CCCGATCGCTCGTCTGTTTATGGGTGAACGGTTTGCGGCAGGATCCGGCTATCCGGCAAAGCTCTGCACAGTCGACATCCATGAGTTTGTCTTGCACCGTATCCGTTCCTGTCGTCCAAAGCGCATGCAGTTGATCCTCACGGCGCTGCGAAGTTTCCTCCGATTCCTTTATCTGCGTGGGCAAATCGCTGCGCCTCTGGCGGACCACATACCCGCGGTGGCGGGTTGGCGTTTGAGCGAGACACCCAAGTGGGTGGATGCCGACGACATCGAACGAACGCTGGCATCTTGTGACCGCCGTTCGGCCATAGGCCAACGGGATTACGCGATTCTGCTGCTGCTCGCCCGTCTGGGGCTGCGAGCCGGCGAGATTGTGTCAATGGAGTTAGATGATATCCGCTGGGAGACGGGCGAGATCCGTGTTTGCGGAAAGGGCCAACAGCGAAAACGCTTTCCACTTCCCCAGGATGTGGGCCGGGCGGTAGCCGCGTACCTGAAAAACGTCAGGCAACCTTGCAGTTCCCGACGTGTGTTTCTGCGCATGAGAGCGCCCTATCGCGGACTGGGCAATTCGTCGTCGCTGGATAAGATCGTGAGTCAGGCACTATCACGTGCCGGACTTGATCCGCCAAGCAAAGGGGCACACCTGTTTCGTCACAGTTTGGCCACCAACATGCTCCAGAACGGAGCTACCCTGACCGAGATCGGCCAGATCCTGCACCATAAGAGTCCGAACACCACAGCCATTTACGCCAAGGTGGACATTAGCGGCCTACGTGCGCTTGCTCGGCCTTGGCCCGGAGATAGATCATGAACCTACTACTGAAGGAACTGAATGAGTACTTGGCCCTGCGCAGAGGGCTGGGCTTCAAGCTCAGAGAACACGAGGGTGTGCTGCGCAAGTTCGTTGTCTTTCTGCAAGCCCGATCCGTCGAGTTCATTACCACCAGCCTGGCGCTGGAGTGGGCGCAGCAACCCCAGCATGCCTCACAGGCGCATCGGGCGCGCCGCCTTGGAATGGCGCGTGACTTTGCTCAATACCTCAGCGCCCGAGATCCACGCACGCAGGTCCCGCCTCAAGACTTGCTACCTGGCAAAGCGCAACGAGCACAGCCTTACATCTACTCCGACGCTCAGATCCTGCGTCTGGTTCAGGCGGCGGCCCTGTTGGAACCTCGTGATGGTCTTCGACCTCGCACGTATGGCACGCTGTTTGGTCTGTTGGCCGTGACGGGAATGCGTCTCGGCGAGGTCGTCGGCCTGAAAGACCCTGACGTGGACCTGCGACAGGGCCGGCTCACCGTACGGCAAAGCAAGTTCAACAAGACGCGCATCCTTCCCGTTCATCCCTCCACGCAGGAGGCCTTGCGGGCCTATGCACGGGATCGCGACAAGCTTGTGCCGGTTCGAGTGACGGATCGCTTTTTCGTTTCGAACTGCGGTGCGCCGCTGAATCACTCCATCGTCCGGCACGCCTTTATACGCATATCCCGGCACGTCGGACTGCGCGCGCCTGCCGATCGTCACGGCCCCCGGATGCACGATTTGCGGCACACCTTTGCCGTCCGAACGCTAACCGACTGGCATCGCGCCGGGATCGATCCGGAACAGCGGCTGCCACTGCTGTCGGCTTACCTCGGACATGCCAAGGTGAGCGACACGTACTGGTATCTCACCGCTGTCCCGGAACTGCTGGGCGCCGTCAACACGCGTTTGGAACATTTCCTTGGAGATCTATCATGAAAATCGGATGCGACTTCCCTGCCTTGTTACAGGCATTTTTCACCGACAGGCTTATGGCACAATGCAACGCCAGTCCCAATACCATCGCGGCCTACCGCGATACGTTTCGGCTGCTGTTTGCATACGCGCAGGAGCATCTGGGTAAGCCCCCGTCCGCTTTGACTCTGGAGGATCTGGATAGTTCATTCATCGGAGTCTTTCTGGATCATCTTGAGCATGAACGTCGCAATGGTGCTCGCAGTCGGAACGCACGACTTGCCGCCATTCGTTCGTTCTTCCACTACGCGGCCTACCAGTTGCCCGAGCATAGCTCGCTTGTTCAGCGGGTGCTGACCATGCCCAGTAAGAAGTATCAACGCACTCTGATTGAGTACTTGACCGAAACGGAGACCAAGGCCCTGCTCGACGCACCCGATCGTCACACTTGGTCTGGCCGTAGAGACTACGCTCTGCTCTTGGTTGCTATTCAAACCGGCCTGCGCGTTTCCGAATTGGCTGGCCTTTGTTGCCACGATGTCACACTCGGAGCCGGTGCGCACCTCCGCTGCCTGGGTAAGGGACGAAAAACACGCTGTACGCCGTTGACCCGATCGGTTGCGGCTGTTCTCACTGCCTGGCTGAAGGAACAGGGCAACCCAACGTCCGACCCGCTCTTTCCGAACCGCAGAGGGCGACAGATCAGCGCCGATGGCCTGCAGTTCATTCTGGCTAAGCATACCGCCGTCGCACGCGCACAATGCCCGTCAATGAAGGAGAAGAAAATCTCCCCGCACGTGCTCCGGCACACTGCCGCCATGAACCTTCTGCACGCAGGAGCTGACACCGCAAGCATTGCCCTCTGGCTCGGCCATGAGACCTTGGAAACGGTGCACATCTATGTCGAGGCCGATCTGGCACAGAAGCAAAACATTCTCGCCAAGACCGCCGCGCCAACGGGTAGCGTGAAGCGATTCCGCCCTAATGACGCCCTCATGGCCTTCCTGAAGGGCCTCTGATTATGCCGAGTAGAATCATCGCAGGACTGTTCAACTACGCGGCCACCCGCAAACTACTCGGCATAATCCGGTACTCGGCATAATGACGCAACGAATGCACGCTGACCTTCTTGGTCAACCCAGATTCCTTGAGGGCCTCGCGAAAGGCCTGCTGGACCGTCTTGATCGGCACATGATCCTGGCTGGCGCGGCCACGCGCGGCGCCGCGCCCCACCCACGGGAACAGCCACGTGGGGTTGCAATGCGACCGCCAGCACTCCTCCAACAGCGGCAGCACGACCGGCGGCAGCGGCACGTAGCGATCCTTGGACCCCTTGCCGGTAACGTGCAGCAGCCCGCGTGCGCGGTCGATGTCGCGTACCGTCAACTTGCACCCTTCGGACAGGCGCAAACCACAAGCGTAGATCAGCGTCAGGCAGGCGCGATGCCGCACCACATGGACGCAGCGCAGGATCTTGCGCACCTCCTCAACCGTCAGCACGACCGGCAGCTTCTTCTGGCGCTTGGGCACTGGGACGCCCGTCAGCGACCAGTCCCGTCCAAGCGTGACTTCATAGAAGAACTTGATGCCGCACAGCGCGATCGTGAT
>JAQBFV010000237.1:0-3305 GCA_032123035.1 Betaproteobacteria bacterium
TGTTTGCCCTTGATCATGTCGGCCAGCGACTTCAGGGGGCGTTTGTTGGAGCCGGTGATCGCCCGGCCGCGACGACCGTTATCCAACAGCGCGTCCACGGATTCCTGCAACATGCGCTTCTCGTTGCGCACGATGATCTCTGGCGCCTTCAGCTCGAGGAGTCGCTTCAGGCGGTTGTTGCGGTTGATGACGCGCCGATAAAGATCGTTCAGGTCCGAGGTGGCAAAGCGCCCGCCGTCGAGGGGCACCAGCGGCCGCAACTCGGGCGGCAGCACCGGCAACACCTCCATGATCATCCACCCTGGCTTGATGCCCGACTTGTTGAACGCTTCCAGCACTTTGAGGCGCTTGGACAGTTTCTTGATCTTGGTATCGGAAGAGGTATTGGCGAGCTCTTCGCGTAGCGTTTCGATCTCCTTCTTGAGGTCGAGGCTGCGCAGCAACTCGCGAACGCCTTCCGCGCCCATCATGGCGGTGAAATCGTTGCCGTACTCCTCGACTTTGGCGAGATAGTCGTCCTCGGTCAGAAGTTGGGCGCGCTTGAGCGGCGTCATGCCAGGATCATTCACGACGTAGGCCTCGAAGTAGAGCGCGCGCTCGATATCGCGCAGCGCCATGTCGAGCACCATGCCCATGCGCGACGGCAGGCTCTTCAGAAACCAGATGTGGGCGACGGGGCTCGCGAGCTCGATGTGCCCCATGCGCTCGCGGCGCACCTTTGAAAGCGTGACCTCGACGCCGCACTTCTCGCAAATCACCCCGCGGTGCTTCAACCGCTTGTACTTGCCGCACAGGCACTCGTAGTCCTTCACCGGCCCGAAAATCTTGGCGCAAAAGAGACCATCGCGCTCAGGCTTGAAGGTGCGGTAGTTGATGGTCTCCGGCTTCTTAACCTCGCCGTACGACCAGGAGCGGATCTTCTCGGGCGAGGCAAGTCCGATCTTGATCGCATCGAACGCCTCTTCCTGCGTGACCTGCTTGAACAAATCGAGCAGTGCTTTCATCAATGACTCCCGTGTGAGGTCAGGTCAGTCTCGGTAAATAATCCCGTGCGCACCGGTCAATAACGGTTGCGGTCGAGGTCGATGTCGATTGCAAGCGAGCGGATTTCCTTAACCAGCACGTTGAAGGACTCCGGCATGCCGGCTTCGATGCGGTGATCGCCCTTGACGATCGACTCGTAGACCTTGCGCCGGCCTTCCGTGTCGTCGGACTTGACGGTCAACATCTCTTGCAGCACATAGGCTGCGCCATAGGCCTCGAGCGCCCAGACTTCCATCTCGCCGAAACGCTGACCACCGAACTGCGCCTTGCCGCCCAGCGGCTGCTGCGTCACCAGGCTGTAGGGCCCGGTCGAGCGCGCGTGCATCTTGTCGTCCACCAGGTGATGCAGCTTCAGCATGTGCATGTAGCCCACAGTCACGCGCCGCTCGAAAGCAGCGCCCGTGCGCCCGTCGTGGAGGATGACCTGCCCGCCGAGCGGCAGTCCGGCGAGATCCAGCATCGCCTTGATCTCCTTCTCGGTCGCTCCGTCGAACACCGGCGTCGCAAACGGCACGCCGTCCTTCAGGTTTTCGGCGAGCTGCATGATCTCCTCGTCGAGAAGCGAGCCGAGGTCCTCCGCGCGGTTGCCGCTGTTGTAGATGCGCTCGACGAACTTGCGAACTTCGGCGGCACTCGCCTGCGCTTTCAGCATCGCGCCGATCTTGAGGCCGAGCCCCTTTGCGGCCCACCCGAGGTGGGTCTCGAGAATCTGCCCCACGTTCATGCGCGAAGGCACCCCAAGCGGGTTCAGCACGATGTCAACCGTCGTGCCATCGGCCATGTAGGGCATATCCTCCACCGGCACGATCTTGGAGATGACGCCCTTGTTACCGTGGCGGCCGGCCATTTTGTCGCCCGGCTGCAGGCGGCGCTTCACCGCGAGGTAGACCTTCACCATTTTCTGAACGCCGGGCGGCAATTCATCGCCGCTGGTGAGCTTCTTCTTCTTTTCCTCGAACATGCGGTCGAACAGCAGCTTCGTCTGGGCCAGGCTCTCCTTGATGCTTTCGAGCTGCTCGGCAGCCTTGTCGTTGGCGACGCGGATGTCGAACCAGGCGTGCCGCTCGACCTCCATGAGGTAGGCCTTGGCGATCTTCGCGCCCTTCGCCAGTTTCCTGGGCCCGCCATTCACGATCTTGCCGATCAACAACCGCTCGAGGCGCTCGAAGGCGTCGTTTTCCACGATGCGCAGCTGATCGCCGAGGTCCGTCTTGTAGCGCTTCAGCTCATCGTCGATGATCTGCTGCGCGCGCTTGTCGCGCTCGATCCCCTCACGCGTGAACACCTGAACGTCAATGACAATGCCGGACATCCCGGACGGGACGCGCAGGCTCGTGTCCTTAACGTCGGAAGCCTTTTCGCCAAAGATCGCGCGCAGCAGCTTCTCCTCGGGCGTGAGCTGCGTCTCGCCCTTGGGCGTGACCTTGCCCACCAGCACGGCGCCAGCCTCGACCTCCGCACCGATGTAGATGATGCCCGACTCGTCGAGACTGGCCAGCTGGGATTCCGACAGATTGGAAATGTCGCGTGTGATTTCCTCGGGTCCCAGCTTGGTGTCGCGGGCGACGACCGAAAGCTCCTCGATATGGATCGAAGTGAAGCGCTCATCACCCACCACGCGCTCCGAGATCAGGATCGAGTCCTCGAAGTTGTAGCCGTTCCAGGGCATGAACGCCACGAGCATGTTCTGCCCGAGCGCCAGCTCGCCGAGGTCGGTGGACGCGCCGTCCGCGACCACGTCGCCCTTGGCAATCCGCTCGCCCACCTGCACGATCGGGCGCTGGTTGATGTTCGTGTTCTGGTTCGAGCGCTGGTACTTCGTGAGGTTGTAGATATCGACGCCGGCTTCCCCGGCGTTCGTCTCGTCGTCGTTCACCCGCACGACGATCCGGGTCGCATCCAGGTAGTCGACCAGGCCGCCCCGCAGGGCGATCACCGCGGTGCCGGAGTCGGCTGCCACGGTGCGCTCGATTCCCGTGCCGACCAGCGGCTTCTCGGGACGCAGGCAGGGCACCGCCTGGCGCTGCATGTTCGAGCCCATCAGCGCGCGGTTGGCGTCATCGTTCTCCAGGAACGGGATCAGCGCCGCCGCCGCCACCGACACCAGCTGCTTCGGCGAGACGTCGAGGTAGTTGATGGTCTCGGGCCGGGCCATGACGAAGTCGCCGCGGGTGCGGCAGCTGATCAGGTCCTCGGTGAAGCGTCCGTCCTTGTCCAGGATCGCGTTCGCCTGGGCGATGGAATAACGGCCTTCCTCCATC
>JAQBFV010000238.1:0-17837 GCA_032123035.1 Betaproteobacteria bacterium
CCCGACCGTGCGTATCGGCATGCGCAACTTAGCACGGTTGCCGCTCGCTGGGTAAAGTCCAATGTAACGCCGCTCGAAACCATTCGCGCACGGCGCGGGTGTATATTATCGCGCGGGTGCGGTGTCTGCGACGCCGGTGAACGCCCCGGCGCGAGCGAGGAAGGGCGATGCATTTCTTGTGGTCCAATCTACTCTGGCTGTTGCTGATCGTTCCGATGGTGATCGCCGCCTACGTCTACGCGCTCGGACGGCGCAAGAAAATGGCGCTGCGCTACGCGAGTCTCATGCTCGTGCGCGACGCGATCGCACCGGGGCAGTGGCTGCGGCGCCACCTGCCAGCGTTGTTGCTCCTACTGGCGCTGGTCTGCGCGCTACTCGGAGTCGCGCGGCCGACGGCCGTCTTCACCCTCCCTGCCGAACATCAGACGATCGTGCTCGCGATGGACGTTTCCCGCAGCATGCGGGCCACCGACATGGAGCCGACCCGGCTCGGCGCGGCGCAGAACGCGGTGAAGGCGTTCATCAAGGATCTTCCGCCCAACGTCCGGGTCGGTATCGTGACCTTCGCGGCCACGGCAGCGATCGTGCAGACGCCAACGCAAAATCCCGAGGATCTGATCGCCGCGGTCGACCGCTTCCAGTTGCAGCGCCGCACCGCGACCGGGACCGGACTGCTGATGGCCTTGTCGTTGCTGCTCCCGGACGCGGGCATTGACATCGAGGCCGAGGTCTTCGACAGCGATTTCTCCCGGCGTTCGGGCGGGGTGCCGCTCGAAGCTGCCCGCAAGTCGGAGCGCAAGGACTTCGAGCCGGTGCCGCCGGGTTCCTATACCGCCGGCGCGATCGTGCTGCTTAGCGACGGCCGGCGTACCACCGGCCCGGACCCGCTGATGGCAGCGAAGATGGCCGCCGAACGCGGCGTGCGCGTCCATACCGTCGGTTTCGGCACCAAGGAAGGCGGCCCAGTCGAGTTCGATGACGAAATAATCTACATGCGCTTCGACGAGGAGGCACTGAAGGCGATGGCCGGCATCACCGAGGGTGAATACTTCCATGCCGGCAGCGCGGCCGACCTGCGGAAGGTCTACAAGAACCTGACTTCCAAATTCGCGCTGGAGCGCAGGGAAACCGAGCTCAGCGCGTTCTTCGGCGCGACGGCGGCGCTGTTCGCGCTGGTGGCGGCGGCGCTGTCTTTGCTCTGGTTCCACCGCACGTCCTGAACTGCGCAGCCCCTCGTCTGCGCGGTCGCCCGACTCCGTTTTATAACGGCGCGCGTTGAACGGCGGTTTTGCCGTCCGTTCCAACGCGCGCGGCCTCGGAATCGTATTTGGCAAAAGATCGCGGTCATCGCGTCGGCCGCCTGCGCGCCTACGCGGTTGCATCCCGCAAGCGGGGCGGCTGTCGAGGTGGAGCAGGGGCCCCAACTTCAGTTGGGGATGCGACCCGAGATCAGCCGCAAAGGGACCGCCCGCCGCCCTCGACCGCCTGCGAGGTCAGATCCCCGAACAGAAATCGTTCGGGGCCCCTCTTCCGCTCTCCGGCGGTCCCTGCTCCTCGCTCCGGCGCGTACTAACCCGGCGCGAAGCGTCCGGATTTAACCGGACTTGAGGATCTCCATTCCCGCCTGCAGGCAGCGCTCGATGCGCGCCTTTTCCTTCGCGACCTTCTCGTCGCTCCACTCCCAGAGGCCGTGCTTGGACTTCATGCCGATGTGGCCTTTCGAGACCATCTCCTTGAGGAACGGCGGCGGGGCTTTCTCGTCGTAGAGGTGGGGGTAGATCGAGGTGCCGCCGAGCAAATTGGTGTCCCAGCCGGACAGTTCCTTCTGCATCATCGGGCCGCACGCTATATAGCGGAAGCCAAAACCGAACCGGACCGCGGTGTCGATACCGTCCGGCGTTGTGACGCCATTCGCCACCAGCCACAGCGCCTCGCGCATCAGGGCATGTTGCAGGCGATTGCCAACGAAACCGGGAACGTCTTTGATCACATCGATCGGCGCCTTGCCAAGATCGCGCATGAGATCGATCAGACGCTCGGCCACTATGCGATCGGTGAACTCGGCGCTGACGATCTCGACGAGGGGCACCAGGTGCGCCGGCATGAAGTAATGCATGCCCGCCACACGCGAGCGCGTCTTGAGGTGCTTGCCAATCTCGCCAATCGGGAACGTCGAGGTGTTGCTCACGAGAATCGCCTCGGGGCGGGCGAGCCGCTCGAGGTCGGCGAAGATTTTGTGCTTGAGCGCGAGGTCCTCGAGCGCTGCTTCGATCACGAGGCTGATCTCTTGCAGCGGTAACGCCTCGATCGTCGCGTAGGTCTTGACGAGCGCCGCGCTCGCCTCGGGCGCTTCGAGCTGCTTCAGCCCGGCGGCGATTCGCGCCGGCAGCGCGTCGCGCGTTTTCTGCGAGGGACTCATCACGTGCACGTTCCAGCCGCCGGCGGCGAAGATGATGGCGATGTCGCCACCCATGATGCCGCCGCCGATGATGGCCGCGTGTTTTTGCTGTGCTGGCATGTCCCGGACTCCGTATTCTGGTAGGCAGTTAAGCGAGGCGTTCCTGACAGTGCGCGTGATTATATCGGAGGGCGCTCGCTCGATATGCGAAAGAGGCGCGGCTGGCAGTCGAGCCGTCTCCAATTGCTTTCAGCGCTTGACGGACGGCGGAACCCGCGGTGCCGTTCATTGTTTTTGGGGTCGGCCGTCAACGGTGGCGCTGCTTGCCACCATCGCCTCGATTGCCGCATCGTCGTAGCCGGCTTCGCGCAGGATCTCGATGCTGTGCTCGCCGATCTTGGGGGCCGGTCGGAAATCCCGGCGCACGCCGCCGCTCAACTTGTTGGGTAGTCTCATGTTCCGGATGCGACCCTCCGTCGGGTGCTCGATCAGGCTGAAAAAGCCGATGTCCTTCAGGTGCGGGTCCTGCATCAGTTCATCGAGCGTCTGGAACGGCATTGCCGGCACGTTGGTCGCATCGAAGATCTTGAGCCACTCGGCGGTGGTCTTCTCGCGGAGGCCCTCGGCGCGGATCCGGAAATACTCGGGCGTATTCTTGAAGCGCGCCGCGACGCTGTTGAACCGCGGGTCGGTTTTGAGCTCGGGTTTCCCGATCGCATCGAAGATCGCAAACGCCTGCCCGTCGGTGTTGCCGGAGATGCAGATCCACCCGTCCTGGGTGGGGAGGGGTCGCGCTTCGGCGTCGAGCAGTCGCGGATCGCCGGTCGGGCCAAGCGGCGGGTCGAACGTCTTCAGGTACATGTGCTCCTCGAGCACGGACTTCACGATGTTCTCGAACATCGGGATCTCGATCGCCTGACCCTCGTCGGTGCGAGTGCGGTGGTAGAGCGCCATCAGGATCATCTGCACGGCGATGAGCCCGACAGTGCGGTCGGCGATCACCATCGGCAAGTAGCGCGGCTCCCCCGTCACGCGGTGATGCAGTGCGGCGACGCCGGCGGAGCCCTGAATAATGGAATCGTACGCCGGCTTGTCACGGTAACGCCCATCCTGCCCGAAACCGAACATGCCGCAGTAGATGATGCGGGGATTGACCCGCCGCACGTCCTTGTAGGCAAGCCCGAGCCGCGCCATCGCGGGCGGGCGCATATTCCAGATGAGGACGTCAGCGCCTTCGATCAGCTTCATCAAAGCATCGCGCGCGGCCTCCTGCTTGAGATCGAGCGCGATGCTGCGCTTGTTGCGGTTCAAGTGCAGGAACTTTCCCGACATGCCGGCGGTGACGCCGCGTCCCGCGAGCGTGCGCACGATGTCGCCCGCGGGCGCCTCAATCTTGATCACTTCGGCGCCATGGTCTGCCATGATCTGCGTCGCCAGCGGTCCCACCACCACCGACGTAAGGTCAAGCACCCGCACGCCCTCCAATGGACCACCCGCCATCAGCGCCTCCTAGCAGCCTGTCGGACTTAACAGTCCGTACAGGCTGCTACAAACAAAACCGGCTGACAATTTCAATGAAAAGGCAGCCGAAGCGGCGGCAGGTGCGGGGAGGCGAGGGCGAAATTGCATATCTGTCATCGTTTCTTGCAAATTTCCTGGTGCCGGTTTTGCGTTAGGAGTTTGTCGGCGCGAAGTCCGAGAAACTCCTAGCCGAACTCGGCTTCGGCGATCAGGGTTGGCGCGCCGTCCTGATCGGCCACCCACAGCTTGGCCGTCTTGTTGTCGGCGGCGGGCTCCCCGCACATCGTGAAAGGCTGCCTCACGAACAGCGGGCGTACGTTGCGCGAGGACATGAAATGCATCGGGCTCGAGGCGTGCGTGCGGACGAGCTCGCACACGAGCAGCGTCTGCAGCCCGCCGTTCACGATGAGGTCAGGGTAGCCTTCCTCCTGGGTGACGTAGCGCCAGTCGTAATGGATGCGGTGCCCGTTGAAGGTCAGCGCCGAATAGCGAAACAAAAGCACGGGGTCGGCAGCGATCGACTGGCTCCATATCGCCTTGCCGGGCACCGGCTGCGCCGGCGCCGGTGGGGCATTCGGATCGGGATTGCCGCGATAAATGATGTCCTGCTCCTCGGTGATCGCGAGCCCGCGCGGGCTCGTGAGCTCGGTCCTGACTTTCACGAATACCATCTGCCCGCTGCGGCCCCGCTTGGGCGTGACGTCTTTGATCACCGATTCGCGCCGGACCTCATCGCCGACGCGAAGGTCAGAGACGAACGTAACGCGCTTGCCGCCAAACATGCGGCGGGGCAGCGGCACCGGCGGCAGAAAGTCGCCGCGTTTGGGATGGCCATCCGTGCCAATCTCCGAATGACGCACAACGCGCGGGAACAGCACGGCGTGCCAGCCGACGGGCAGCGGGTCGCCCGATCTGGGAAACGGGTCGTCTCGATCGAGTGTCGCGGCGACCCGGTGCACCAGCGGCACGGTCACATAGTCCACGGCCTCTTCCCGCCGGCCGATCCATTCCTTGAGCTTTTCGAGATCCTGTGTCATTTACCGTTCATCCGATTTTGATCCGTAATGACGATCTTCAGTTTCCAGTTTCCAGTTTCCAGTTTCCAGTTTCGAGTTTTCCGTCTGCAGTATTCAGTTCAGCGTTGCGTTACTGCCAACTGGAAACTAGAAACTAGAAACTGAAACGTCATGGCTTCGTGGCGGCGAGGGTTTTTTCCTCGCGGCCCTTGATGGCTTCGTGGCGCCTTATCAGCTTCCGGGCGCGCACAACGACCGGGATATCGATCATCTTACCGTCGATCTGGAACGAGCCACGCCCCGCCGCTGCAGCCTCCTGGTCGAGTTGGATCACCTTCCGCGCATACGCGACCTCGTCCTCGCTCGGTTTGTATTCCTCGTTCACAATCGTCACCTGCCCGGGATGGATGCAACCGGCGCCCATAAAGCCGAAATCACGCGAGCGCCGCACCATTTTTCGAAACGCGTCCCAATCGCCGAAGCCCGCCACGGTGTCTGCAAAGCCGAGCGGCATGATCCTGGCCGCGCTGGCGGCGATGATCATGTGCTGTTTCGGATACAGCAGCGTCTCGCCGGTCGGTTGCATGTTGCAATCGAGCGCGAAGTCCTCGCCGCCGATGTTGCAGGCGACAATACGAGCATCCGCGCGCACGATTTCGTGGATGCGAAAAAAGGCATCGGCGGTCTCGATCATGGCGATGAAACGGGTGTGCCCGACCTTCATGCCGCGTTTTTCCTCGAGCTCGCTCACGAGCTCTCCCAGGAGTCTCACGTGAGAGGCACTATCCACCTTGGTGATGGCGATCGCGTCCACATCGGGGCAGATCGAGTGCTCGAGATCGCGCACCGCGAGCGCCAGCGGCTGGTTGATGCGCACGACGACGTCGGCGCCGCCGCGGCGCACCCGTGCCGCGTTTTTTTCCACGAGCGTGCGCGCCTTCTCTTTTTCCGCCGGCGGAACCGCGTCCTCGAGGTCGAGCTGGATCACGTCGGCGCCGCGCGTGTGCGCCTTCTCCACGAACTTCTCCACGTTGACGGGCACGTAGAGCAGGGAGCGCCATACCGGCAGTTCGCGTGTCATTTGATTCCTTCCTTCCATAACGGCCCCACAGGCGCGGCGATACTGGCAGCGTTGACTGGGGGGGCAGCGGGTGACTGAGTGACTGAGTGACTAAGTGACTAAGTGACTAGGTGAGTCGAAATCGGAGCCACCAACATTGCATCTGCAAAAAATTTGTTCGGATGCTTAACCACCTAACCACCTAACCACCTAGTCACCTAGTTACCTAGTCACGTAGTTACCTCGTCACTGGTGTCCGGCCTCGGCGACTTTTTTCTTGGTGCGCTGCTTGCCAGCGTAGATTATCCCTGCGGCGGCGAGCCGCGCGAGCTCCTCCTCGCCCAAGCCCAGCGTGCCGAGGATTTCAGCATTATGCTCGCCGAGCCCGGGGGCCGCGCGGCGGATTGCGCCAGGCGTGCCCGAAAGACGTGGGACGACACAGTGCATCGGGACCGTCCCCATCTCCTCGTCCGGGTAGGCGGCGACCATCTCGCGCGCCTTGACGTGGGGATCCTCGATGATCTGCGCGATGTCGTAGATCGGCCCGACCGTCACTTCAGCCCGGCCGAAGAAATCCATATTTTCCGCGAGCGTCATGCGCGCGATGAACTCACCGATGATGGCATCAAGCTCGGCGGCGTGCTGCACCCGCTCGGCGTTCGTGCGATAGCGCGGGTTGTCGATGAGATCGGCGCGACCAATGACGCGGAACAATCGCTCGGTCATGGCTTGAGTCGAGGCGGAGAGGCAGACCCAACGATCGTCGCTGGTGCGGTACGCGTTGCGCGGGGCTGCCGTGGTCGAGCGGCTGCCGGTGCGCGGGCGCAGCCGGCCGCTCGCTTGGAAGCTCGCCGCCTGTGGACCCATGGAGGAGAAGAGCGGCTCCAGCAGAGAAAGATCGATCACCTGTCCGCGGCCCCCACTGACCTCTACCTCGCGCACGGCCACCAGCGTGGCAAAGGCACCGTAGACACCTGCGGTGCAGTCGGCGAGCTGTATGGGCGGCAGCACCGGCTCGCGGTCGGCGAAGCCGTTGAGCGCTGCGAAACCCGACGCGCCTTCGGCGAGCGTGCCGAAGCCGGGTTTATGGCGGTACGGCCCGGTCTGACCCCAGCCCGTGACGCGCACGATCACGAGCTTCGGATTGCGCTCGTGCAGCACGTCCGGGGCAAGGCCCATTTTCTCCAGCGTGCCGGGACGAAAGTTTTCGATGAACACGTGGGCGGTGTCGACGAGCTTCAGCAGGAGCGCTTTCGCCTCGTCCTTGCGCAGATCGAGGCACACGCTTTTCTTGTTGCGCGCGTAGACTTTCCAGTTGGTCGCGACACCGGCCACGAGCCAATCGCGCAGCGGATCGCCCGCCGGCGGCTCGATCTTCACGACCTCCGCACCAAAATCCGCGAGCAGCAGGCTGACCATGTTGCCCGCGACCACGCGCGAAAGGTCCAGCACGCGCACGCCGTCGAGCGGACAGCGCGCTGCAGCCTGAAACGCCTTCATCCCGGGCGCCCTAGGAATGTGTCGGAACAAAGTCCGACACATTCCTTACCCCAAACCGCCCGCAGGCACACGGCAGATTCAAATTTAAAATAACGGAGTTCCGCACCGCTCCTGCGCTTGTGGATAGCCAGAACATGTCTTGTCGCCTGATCTTGTAGCGAATCCGCGGGCGGTCTTGTATTAGGAATTTGTCGAGCCAGGCACGACAAATTCCTCTAGCGGCCGTCAGCGCCGGTAAGCAGCTGGCGTTCGAGCTGGCGCGACTCGTTCTTGAGCAGCTGAGCGATCTCGATCGCGCGCTTTTCGCTCATGCGGCTCGAGATCGTGGAAACGGAGAGCGCGGCAAAGGCGACGCCGCTCTGGTTACGCAGGGCCTGCCCAACCGAGCGCACGCCGGACAGGCCCAGCAACTCACGCATCGCGTAGCCGAGCTTCTGTGAACGCTTCACCTGCGACTGGAGCGTGCCGGGGTTGAGCCCGTACTCGGACAAGCGGGCCGTGTTGGCAGCAATGATCGTCTGGATCTCGTCATCCTGCAGCGCGGAAAGGATGGCGAGGCTGCCGGTGCCGACGCCGAGCGGACGGCGCATGCCGATCTCGAGCGTGAAGGTCTTGATCGGAAACGTTCCCTCGCGGCGGTCCAGGCACACGGAGTCGAGCCCGCTGCGCTGGGTGAGGAAGACCGTGTCGCCCGTTGCTTCGGCAAGGCGCGAGAGGGACGGGTGGCAGATTTCGCGCAAGTTAAAGCGGGGCGCGGCCGTGAGCCCGAGCTCGAATACCATCGGCCCCAGGAAATAGCGGTGACTGTCGGTGTCCTGCTGCACCATGCTTTCTGCAGCGAGGCACTTCAGCATGCGGTGGACAGTTGGGCGCTGGAGGCCGGTGCGGGTGGCGAGATCGAGCAGTCGTGAGCCGCTACGGTTGTGCGCCGCGATCTCGCGCAGCAGCGTTAGCGCCCGCTCGATGCTTTGCGTGCCGGTCAGGTGCGTGTCTGCTGTGGCTTCGGATCTGCGGGGCATTGGGAAGTCCAGATGGTGGTGCGAACCTGATTATGCACCGGAGCGCGGCTGACACAAAGGGGCCCGCCGTGCTAACGTAAACGCCACTTTTGGCCCACCCGGGAGAAGCTTTCATATCATGGACTTCCTGCCCGGTGTTAGGCTTGCTTCGGATCTCTGCGGGAGCCCGCCAATATGACCGACCTGTCCTCCTCCGCCCCCGCCACGCTCACGTCGGCAGGCGCGCGTTTCCGCGCCGCGCTCACTGCGGAGCGCCCACTACAAATCATCGGCACCATCAATGCGTATCACGCGCGGCTCGCCGCTCGCGTGGGCTATCGCGCAATCTACCTGTCGGGCGGCGGCGTTGCGGCCGGGTCGCTCGGGGTGCCGGACCTCGGCATCAGTAGCCTCGATGACGTGCTGACCGACGTGCGCCGCATCACCGACGTGTGCTCCGTGCCGCTGCTCGTGGACGTGGATACGGGCTTCGGCTCGAGCGCGTTCAATATCGCTCGCACCGTCAAGTCGCTCATCAAATGCGGCGCCGCCGCCATGCACATCGAGGACCAGGTGGGTGCCAAGCGCTGCGGCCACCGGCCGGGCAAGGAGCTGGTATCGCAGCAGGAGATGGTCGACCGCATCAAGTCCGCGGTGGATGCAAAGACCGACCCGGCGTTCGTCGTGATGGCACGCACGGACGCGCTCGCGGTGGAGGGGCTGCAGGCGGCGATCGATCGCGCCTGCGCGTGCGTCGAGGCCGGTGCCGACATGATTTTTCCAGAGGCGATCACCGAGCTGCCGATGTACAAGCAGTTTGCGGAGGCGGTGAAAGTGCCGATACTCGCGAACATTACCGAGTTCGGGAAGACGCCGCTCTACACCGTGGAGGAACTGCGCGGCGCCAACGTCGCCATGGCGCTTTATCCGCTGTCCGCGTTCCGTGCCATGAACGCGGCGGCGCTCAGGGTCTACCAGGCGCTACGCAAAGAAGGCACGCAGAAGGGGCTGGTGGAGCTCATGCAGACACGCGACGAGCTCTACGACTTCCTCGATTATCACGCCTACGAACAGAAGCTCGACGAGCTGTTCGCGCGCGGCAAGGGCAAAAAGGACTGAGTGCCCAGGCCCCTGACGGCAATGACCGCCGCTCGGCGGAGGTTTTTTATGCCCATCGCGGGCGATGGGCGCGCCGCGAGCCGTTGCGCAACCAGCACCCCGGTTAAGCGTCGCCCGGCCCGGCGCTGCGCCGCATTGGCGCGCCAGCCCGTAGCGTATTAATATTTAGGCCCTTTTGACGCGGCCGCGGCCATGCAGCTCTTTGCTTTCGGTATCAATCACCAAACCGCTCCGCTGTCGGTACGCGAGCAGGTGGTCTTTCACGCCGAAACCCTGGTCGAGGCGCTGCGTGACCTGGTGGACCGTCGGCCGGTCAAGGAAGCGGCGATCATCTCCACGTGCAATCGCACCGAGATCTACTGCAACACTGAAGAGCCGCCGTCAGTAGTCGACTGGATGGCCGGCTACCACCGGCTCAAGCCCAATCAGATCGAACCCTATCTCTTCCGCCTGCCGCAGGAGCGCGCGGTCAAGCATGCCTTCCGGGTGGCGAGCGGCCTGG
Organism: Betaproteobacteria bacterium; assembly: GCA_032123035.1. GTDB lineage: Bacteria > Pseudomonadota > Gammaproteobacteria > Burkholderiales > SG8-41 > SG8-41. Next base: position 10,115 of record JAQBFV010000238.1, read on the forward strand.
ACTCGATGGTGCTCGGCGAGCCCCAGATCCTGGGCCAATTCAAGCAGGCGGTGCGCACGGCGCAAGCGGCGGGGACGCTCGGGCTGCTTCTGAACAAGCTCTTCCAGCGCACCTTCTCCGTGGCGAAGGCGGTGCGCTCCGAGACCGACATCGGCGCAGCCACGATCTCGATGGCCGCGGCAGCGGTCAGCCTGGCGAGCCACATCTACCCGAGCATCGGTGAGCAGAAGGTGCTGTTTGTCGGCGCCGGCGAGATGGTCGAGCTGACCGCAACCCATTTCGCCGCGCACCATCCGCGGCAGTTGAGCTTCGCGAACCGCACGCTCGAGCGCGCCGAGCAGCTCGCCAACCGTTTTCTGGGTCGGGCGCTCACACTGAACGATCTCTCGTCTCAACTCGCCGCGCACGACATTGTGGTGACCTGCACCGCGAGCCCCCGTCCCATTATCGGCAAGGGCCTGGTGGAGAGCGCGCTGCGGGCGCGCAGGCACCGGCCCATGCTCATGTTCGACCTTGCCGTGCCGCGGGACATCGAAGGCGAGGTCGGCGCGCTCGACGACGTGTTTCTTTACACCGTGGATGATCTTGGCAAGATCGCGCGCGAGGGCATGGACGCGCGTCAGAACGCCGTATCGCAGGCCGAGGTCATCATCGAGAACCAGGTCACCGACTTCATGCACTGGGTCGGCAATCGCGAGCTCGTCCCGACGATCCGGGCCCTGCGCGACTCGGGCGAACGCGCCCGCCGCCACACCTTCGAGCGAGCCCTGCGCCGGCTTGCCAAAGGGGACGATCCGCAGATAGTGCTCGAGCAACTCTCGCGCAACCTGACCGCCAAGCTGCTGCATGCGCCGACGCATGCGTTGTCGCACTCGCGCGAGGAGGACCGGGAGGAGCTCGCCCGGTTGCTGTCACGGCTCTACCAGATAGCGCGGCCCGAGTAAGCCTCCCACGGCGCAACCCCCGATGAAACCAAGCATCGCCGCGAAACTCGCGCAGCTGTCGATCCGTTTGCAGGAAATCAGCGGTCTCCTTGCTCAGGAGAACGCGACCTCAGACCTTGACACCTACCGCCGGCTCACGCGCGAGCACGCGGAAATTTCACCGGTCGCCGCGCTCTACGCGAAATATGTGAGCGCGGAAGAGGACATCAAGACGGCGGAGGAGATGGCGGGCGACCCCGCCATGCGCCAGTTCGCGGAGAGCGAGATCAAGACGACCCGGGAGCGGCTCTCCGCTATCGAGGCGGAGTTGCAGAAGCAACTGCTGCCCAAAGACCCGAACGACGAGCGCAACATCTTCCTCGAGATCCGGGCCGGCACCGGCGGTGACGAATCGGCGCTGTTCGGGGGAGAGCTCTTCCGCATGTACAGCCGCCACGCGGAGCGCAAGCGCTGGCAGGTCGAAGTGATCTCGCAAAGCTCCTCGGACCTGGGCGGCTACAAGGAGATCATTGCCAAGATCACAGGCCAGGGAGCGTATTCCAGGCTCAAGTTCGAGTCGGGCGGGCACCGGGTGCAGCGCGTGCCAGCGACCGAGACGCAGGGCCGGATTCACACGTCCGCATGCACCGTGGCCGTCATGCCGGAGGCCGACGAGATCACGAACGTGGTTTTGAATCCCGCCGAGCTGCGCGTTGACACGTTCCGCGCTTCCGGCGCCGGCGGCCAGCATGTAAACAAGACCGATTCCGCGGTGCGGGTGACGCATCTTCCCACCGGGACCGTGGTCGAGTGCCAGGACGACCGCTCGCAGCACAAGAACCGGGCACGGGCGCTGAGCATCCTCGCTGCGCGCATCAAGGACAAGCAGCTGCGCGAGCAGCAGGCAAAGCTTGCCGCCACGCGCAAATCGCTCGTCGGCAGCGGCGATCGTTCCGAGCGCATTCGCACCTACAACTTTCCGCAGGGGCGCGTGACCGACCACCGCATCAATCTGACGCTCCACAAGATCGGGCAGATCATGGACGGCGATCTCGACGCGCTGATTGATTCGCTGACGGCCGAGCACCAGACCGAGCAGCTGGCGCAGCTCGGCGAAGAGACGCAGACCGCCTAGGAGTTTGTCGGACTTTGGCCCGACAAACTCCTCAGGCAAAACCGCCTGCCGGGAAACGGCGAAAAAGGGTCCATGGAAGCACGAATTCGGCGCTATTCTCGACGTCAATCGCGGTCCAACAGGGCGTATTCTGCTAGATCCCATGTCAAATCTTCAGGCGGTTTTGCTTTAGCAGCCTGTCGGGATACAAAGTCCGACAGGCTGCTAGCGCGGGCGCCGCCCGGCGCATTGGCTCGGTACTCTATGACTTGCACCATCGTGGACGCATTGCGCCGCATGGGGAGCGGCACGGCCGTTATCGAGGCGCGCGCGCTCCTGCGTCACGTGCTGGGCTGCGATAACAGCTACCTTATCGTGCACGGAGATCAGGCGCTCACCACCGGGCAAGAACAGGCGTTCGAGACACTCGCGGCGCGGCGCCGCTCCGGCGAGCCCGTCGCCTACCTGACGGGACGCCGCGAGTTCTACGGATTGGAATTCAAGATGACGCCTGCCGTGCTGATCCCGCGGCCGGAAACCGAGCGGCTGGTGGAACTCGTGCTCGAACGAATACCGGCGCAATCCGAGGCCCGCGTGCTCGACCTCGGCACCGGCAGCGGGTGCGTGGCAATCGCCATTGCGCAGCAACGTCCGCGTGCGCGGATCGTGGCGATCGACGCCGTAGCCGAGGCGGTTGCGCTCGCGCGGGAGAACGCCGCGCGCCACGGCATGCGCCATCTCAACATCGTACTGGGTGACTGGTTCGCGCCCGTGCCGGGGGAGCGCTTTGACGTGATCGCCGCCAATCCGCCGTATGTGGCCGTTGGCGATCGCCACTTGGAGGCAGGCGACCTGAGGTTTGAGCCGCAATCGGCGCTCGTCGCCGGCCCCGAAGGCACCGAGTGCATTGCGGAGATCGTCGCCGCGGCGCGCGATCACTTGAGCCCCGGCGGCTGGTTGCTGTTCGAGCATGGGCATGATCAGGGCGCGCGCGCGCGCGCGCTCCTCACCGCCGCCGGATTCGCGCGCGAAGTGAGCACCTGGCGCGATCTCGCGGGAATCGAGCGGGTCTCCGGCGCGCAACTTGACCCGTCGTGCGGCTAACGGTAGGATACCCGATCAATTCTGTCAGGTATTGGAGTTAATGATGAGTGTTCAGGACGTTATCAAACAACAAGTCAGTGGTAACCGGGTCGTGCTCTATATGAAAGGCACGCCGGACTTCCCGCAGTGCGGATTCTCAGCGAACGCGATCGGCATCCTGCGCGCATGCGGCGTGGACGAGTTTCACACGGTCGACGTGCTGGAAAATCCCGACATCCGCCAGGGCATCAAGGAGTACGCCAACTGGCCGACCATTCCGCAGCTCTATGTGAACGGAGAGTTCGTCGGCGGCTCGGACATCATGATCGAGCTCTACCAGAGCGGAGAGCTCAAAAAGGTGCTCGAAAAGACGGCCGCCTGAGGGGGTTGTCTCGACCAGACCAACGGCCGGCGCTATGCCGGCCGTTTGCGTTTCTGGCTCCGCCCCGCCCCCTCCCACCGTTTACGAGGCACGCGGATCAAGCAAACAATGTATAGGCATACCGTCCCAGTAGCACCAGCGCGGTCGCGAACAGGAAGCGCTTCACCCATACGCGAAAGGTCTGTGCGTCAATGCGGTGGCGGATGCGAAGGCCGATAATCAAAGCGACGACCGTGACAGCCGCCAGTGGCAGGGTTGTGGCCCATTGACCGAAGGTGATGCCCCCGCGCGTGGTGAGTACCGTGAACTGGATCATTTTGCCGGTCAGGAAGCAGATGTTGAGTCCTTGTACCATCATGACGGGCGCCAGGCCGAGCGTGAGATAGAAGACGATCAGCGGCGGTGCCGCGACGTTGACCGTGCCCTCGAAAAATCCGGCCGCAATCCCCGAAAAAGGCGCGAAGACTCGCTCATGCCGGCGCACGGCGGGCATCTCACTCAGTCCCAGGCGATCGAGTTTGAGATAAACCAATATGGCCAATGCCAGCAGCGGAGCGTACGGAATGCCGGGCGCCAGGACGAATAGCGTCGAGCCGGCGAACGAGCCGACGATCGCGTAGAGCGGCATCATCCAGAAGCGCGCCAGAACGGGGCGCAGCGACCCGCTCATCGCGATGTTGACAACAACTGCCGCGAGGGTTGGCACGAGCACCGTAAAGATCGCGGTGCGCATGTCGCTGACTATCGCGATGAGCGGGGTGGCGACGAAAGTAAAGCCGAACCCGAGTGCCCCGTGTACGAGTCCCGCGAGCACGATCGCGCCTGTGACCCACACCAACAGGTAGGGCGAGAGCGACTCAACGAGCATGACGCGCAGGCGAGAATGTATCCATGCCGGGGGAGAACGGCGGTGGGAGCAACGCCCGCAGTGTAGCAAAAGGCGCCGCCGGCATTTGTCACGCCGGAGCGATTAACTTACCATGCCTTTTACTGCAGGCTCGATTGTCGGAGGTCCGCCATGAGTGAACCGAATCCGAATCCGGTAGCACGTGTCGACGCTGTGCCCGAAGCAGCGGCGTTCGTGGCAGGCGGCCGTGGTCTCGAAGCCGCCCGGGGCTGGGCGTGGATCGCCGAAGGGTTCCAGTTGTTCAAGCGCAAGGCCGGAACCTGGATTCTCATCACAATCGTGCTCGGCGTCATCTTCATAGGGCTCGGCCTGATCCCGGTCGTGGGCCCTTTGGCGAGCTGGGCGCTCTATCCGGTGTTCGCGGGCGGGATCATGTTGGGCTGCGACTCCCTTGCCCGGGAAGGCGAGCTGGAATTCGGGCACCTGTTTGCAGGATTCAGGAGCCGCGCGGGAGATCTTGTGGTGATCGGTCTGCTCAGCGTCGTCGCCTGGATCATTGTGGTCATCCCGATTATTCTGGCCATGGGCACCGGCGCCTTCTTCGCGACCATGGGTGGAGATCCCGAGGCACTGGCTGCGATCGGACCTGGCGTCGTGTTCGCTTGGCTGCTGGTGATGGGGCTCGCCGTCCCGGTTTACATGGCACTCTGGTTTGCGCCGGCGCTGGTGGTGCTGCGGGAGATGCCGCCCATCGAAGCGCTCAAGCAGAGCTTCCGCGGTTCTCTCCGGAACGTCGTCCCGTTTTTCCTGTACGGCGTCGTGGCGATGGTCCTGGGCATGATCGCCGTCATTCCGCTCGGTTTGGGGCTGCTTGTCCTGATGCCGGTGATCATGGCGTCGGTCTACACCGCCTTTCGCGACATCTTCTTTCACGCCTGAGCGGGCGCGTAGCCGCGAGGATAGAAAATGTTTATGAATGAATAAGTTGCCTTATTAAATGAAAGCGCTTGCATTTTAAGAGTCAGGGTATATATAATGCTCCGGAGCGGCCGCCTGTGGGCGGCCGTGTCGTCCTCGAGAGGAGTCCTGCCAATGAATTACATGACCGAAGCGAAGAATCTCACCAGTGCACCCGAGACACCCGCCGGCAAACTTCGCATGACGCCGTCCGAGGCGTTCGTCGAGACATTGGTTGCGCACAAGGTGAAGGACGTGTTCGGTATCGTCGGCTCGGCCTATATGGACGCGCTCGATTTATTTCCGGGCGCGGGCATCCGCCTCGTCAGCGTTGCGCACGAGCAGAACGCTGCTCACATGGCAGACGGCTATGGCCGCGTCACAAACTCGCCGACCGTGTGTATTGCGCAGAATGGTCCCGGGATAACCAACTTCGTAACCGCGGTGGCGGCGGCGTACTGGGCACATACCCCCATGGTGGTGGTGACCCCCGAGGCCGGCAGTCTCACGGCAGGGCATGGCGGTTTCCAGGAAACCGAGCAGATGCCGATCTTCTCCAAGATCACGAAATGGCAGGTGAACGTGAACTCCCCGTTGCGCATGGCAGAGCTCATGCACCGGGCGTTCACGATCGCGCTGCACGAGCGCGGGCCCGTGCAGGTCAACATTCCGCGTGATTACTTCTATGGCGAGGGCGACTACGAGATCCTGCCACCGCTCGTCATCGAGCGTGCCGCGGGGGGATCGAACGCTCTCGACAAGGCTGCAAAGATGCTGGCGGCTGCCAAGTTCCCGGTGATTCTATCGGGCGGCGGGATCGTCATGTCGGACGGCGTCGGCGAGGTGAAGGCGCTTGCCGAGTACCTCACCGCGCCGGTGGTGAATTCCTATTTGCACAACGATTCGTTCCCGGCGAGCCATCCGCTCGCCTGTGGACCACTCGGGTATCAGGGCTCGAAGGCGGCGATGAACATCGTCGCCCGCGCCGATGTGGTGTTGGCGCTTGGCTCGCGCTTGGGACCCTTCGGAACGCTGCCGCAGCATGGCCTCGATTACTGGCCAAAGAACGCCAAGATCATCCAGATCGACGCCGACCATCGCATGCTTGGCTTGGTGAGAAAGGTGTCACTGGCGATTGAGGGCGATGCGCGGCTGGCCGCGGCGGAGCTGCTGAAGCGGGTCAAGGCGCGTGGGGCGCGCAAACTCGATAAAGCACGGCTTACGCAGGTGCAGATCGAAAAAGCGGCGTGGGCGGCGGAACTCGCCAATTGGCTTTCGCCCAACAAGAAAGGCCATATTGGACCGCGTCGTGCGCTGGCGCAGCTCGCGAAGGCTTTGCCCCGCAACGCCATGGTCTCGACGGACATTGGTAACGTCTGCTCGGTGGCGAACAGCTACCTCAAGTTCGAGCAGCCGCTCTCGTTCCTCGCGGCCATGAGCTGGGGCAACTGCGGTTATGCCTATCCGACTGCGCTCGGAGCCAAGGTTGCGCGGCCCGACCGCGCGGCGATCGCCTACGTGGGCGATGGCGCCTGGGGCATGAGCCTGGCTGAGGTGATGACCGCGGTGAAAGAGAAGATTCCCGCGGTGGCCGTGGTCTTCAACAACGGCCAGTGGGGCGCCGAGAAAAAGAACCAGGTCGACTACTTCGACAACCGTTTCGTCGGAACCAATCTCGCGAACCCGGATTTCTCCGAAGTCGCGCGGGTGATGGGGGCCGAAGGCTACCGCGTGGAGCATGAGGACGAAGTGAGCGACGCGCTCAAGGCCGCACTCAAGTCCGGCAAGCCCTCGGTCGTCGAGATCATGCTCACCCAGGAGCTGGGCGACCCGTTCCGTCGCGATGCCTTCCGCCCGCCGCGACGCCTGCTCCCGAAGTACCGCAAATACAGCGCCAAGCAGTATCGCTAAGTCTCTGTGCGACGGGCGTTTTTTCGAGGTAGACGCGCGTTAGTGGGCGCTTACTGGGGGGCGTGGGCGTGGGGGTGCAACAGCCTCGATTCGAGGCCGCTGCTCTCTGAGCGCGGCGGACCGTAACGCTTCCAGAACGCGCTCGCATCCGCGCGCTTTCCTTGTGCCAATTACCTGTCAGGGCGACGGCGATCACGTCGCCGCGGCTCTTGCGGCCTCTTAAGGGGCAGCGGCGTTGAAATCGAGTGCGGAGCACAAAACGGCCAAGCTTGCTGACGTGGCGCGGCTCGCCAAGGTCTCGACGGCCACGGTGTCACGCGCGCTGATGCAGCCCGACATGGTGAAACCCGCCACCGCCGCGCGTATCCGCCGGGCCGTGCAGGCGCTGGGATACGTCGCTCACGGCGCGGCGCGCGCGCTGGCGTCGCGGCGAACGCGCACCATTGGTGCCGTGATCCCGACGCTCGCGAACTTCATCGTCGCCGCTGAGGAGCAGGGAGTGCCGG
>JAQBFV010000239.1:0-4812 GCA_032123035.1 Betaproteobacteria bacterium
CTAATCGTATGAACATTCAGCCCGGAAAGGAAACCCTGATGGCGCCAAGCGAACAACTCCCTGGGTGGCATTGCTCGATCCTACTGGCCGGCGTTCTCGTTCTCGGCCTCACGGCGTGCGGGGACAAGCCGGCACCCAAGCCAGCGGCGAAACCGATCCCGCCCGTAACGCAGAAGGCGCCCAAGAAAGACGAAACGAAGATGGCCGCGCCCGCGCCAGCGATCACCAAGGCCGAGCCCGACTTGGACCTCGCTGCGAAGGTCAAGGGTGCCCTCGGAGCGGACGGCAGCGTTAACGTGCACCGCATTGATGTCTCGGCGTCCGATGGTGTGATCACGCTCTACGGCACAGCCGACGACGCCGCAACCCGCGAGAAAGCAGCGCGAATCTCGGCCGGGGTAGCGGGCGTCAAATCGGTAAAGAACAAGCTCGCGATCGTCGCCGGCTCTTGACACCTTTCGCGCGCGGCGAGCAGACCGGGATGAGCAGCGCTCCCGCGACACCATGCGGTGCATCATGGTGATGAGTGATGGTGATGTGAAATGGTGATGAATGATGGTGATGTACAACCGGGTTTTCATCACCAGTAATCATCACCAGTTTCCATCACTTTTTCGGGTGCCAGCAGGAGATCGGTCGTCCCCCACCCTTCGCGCCGCGATCAAGAGATGAGGAGCGCGGCGCGGGCGGTGACGAGGCCCTCCTCGACTCTCTGGTGCATCGCTTCTGCCTGCTCGAGCGGCATTTTCTCCGTCACAATCGGAAAGAACTCACCTCGCGCCACGAGCTCGAGCGATTCGATCACCTCCTGGCGCGTGGCATAACGGCTGCCCATCACCTCGATTTCCTTGAGCAGCAGTTGCGCCGGGTCGAGCTGGAACGGCTGGCTGTGGCCGCCGAGCGTGACGAGGCGCCCGCTCTTGGCCAACGCCCCGGCTCCTGCCTCGAGCGTCGACTTGCTGGAGACGAAATCGATCGCAACGTCCACGCCCTTGCCCCCGGTCAGTTCCATTAGCTGCTCGATGACCCGCCCTTCGGACGCATCCACGGTCGCATCCGCGCCGGCCTTGAGACACGTCTCGAACTTGGAGGCCATCGTGTCCACCGCGATCACCTTCTTCGCGCGCGCCCAGCGCGCGACCATCGTCATGTGCACGCCAAGCCCGCCGCCCGCGCCGAATACGGCGACCGTGTCGCTCGGCATTACGCGTGCCCGGCGGGTGACCTTGACGGGCGTCGCGATGGCATCGCAAATGACGCCGATCTCGGCCGGCTTCCCGCGCCAATCGAGACCGTCCGGCAGCCGCAGGAAATTCTTCGCGGGCAGCTTGATGTACTCCGCGTAGCCACCGTCCACCTCGCGGCCAACGTAGCCGCCGAGGTTGTTGCACAACGTCTCACGGTTGATCCGGCACCAATAACACTCGCCGCACGTCAAATAAAAATAGGCCGTCACGGGGTCGCCGGTCTTGAGCCCGGTCACGCCCTGTCCGAGTGCCACGATCTCGCCCGTAATCTCGTGCCCGATGATGCGCGGATACTGGATCGGCACGCGGCCAGCACGCGTGTGGTGAATGGTGAGACCCGCGCCGCAGGCCAGCACCTTTGCAACCGCCTCGCCCGGGCCCGGCACCGGGTCGGGCAGGTTCTCGAGCACGAATGGCGTGTTCCTGGACTTGAGCACCATCGCTTTCATGAGCAATCCTCCTTGGAGCCGGCAAGCTTACACCAGCGTCCCTGTGGTTTTCGTGGCCGGAGCGGAGTTCGGGTTCGACGCGCTAACGCGCGACTAGACGACGCGACGAGCGCCGCGGCGCTCGTCGCTGCCCGGATGGCATTCTACGAAATGGCGCAGCACCAGCCTGAGCGCTGCCGCGCGATCCAGCTTGCCCGCCGCGCGCGCGGCCTCGATATCATCAACGATCATGTGCTTGATTTGCAGCTCCCCGGACGGCGAGCGGCAGAGGTAGTTGCCCATCTCGGCGGCCGCAAGTTCGGGAATGTGCTCGTGCTCCGCAATCGCCGCAATCTCTTCGGCAGTAAGGCCGCACAAGGCCAGGCAATCCTCGAATGTCAGCACGCGCCGGCTCCTTCATCCGTTCGCGGTCGCCCCCACGGGCGGCACGAAATCACGCTTGCGCCCTCAAGTCACCGATCCTCGATGCGCAACCTGTTGACGTTGTCGCGCGCAGTGACAAGATCCTGCTGCAGCTTCTTCTGCCGCGCCCAGTAGCTGTCATTAAGCCGGCTGGCGCCACCTGCGGTGCCGATACGTTCCCCAGGGAGCGGTTCTTTGCCGTTGGCGACTGCCGCCTCGGCTTTGCGCACTGCCTCCTCGGCTTGGCGCCGCTTGTCCGCGCTGGCCTCGCTACGCTGGCGCGTCGCTTGCATTTTCTCCACCTTGCGCTCGGCGCCGGGCGGCAAAACCTGCACACCGGTTTTGGACGTATCGGGCTTGGACGATGTCACCTTGGCCGCATCCGGCTCCGCCCGGTCGCCGTAAACCACCCGGCCGTCGGGCATGATCGATTTGTACAACGTTTGCGCCGGAACCGACTGCACGAGCAGTGCGATAACAATCAAACATCCGGTTGCCAAGATGCGGGCGGACATGGTCGCTCTCCTGCGGAAAAACGCCGCGAAACGCGGGCGCTGATCAGTACCTATATTATATATCTTCGCGGACGCCCGGCTCGAATTTCCGGCCGCTAGATCGACCCCATGTTTCATGCAGCGCGGTCCTATTCGATGGCGCGCTCTGCCGTGGTGCGCGACAGGCACCGCACCATAAGGGCTGTGTTTTTCAAGCAAACTCATCAACAAGGTGGTGGCATCCGTGACACCCGCTTTGCCGTAGATGCAAAATAAGGCCCAACGTAGGGACGATCCGCACGGGAGCCCGCGCGGTGCAAATCAACGGAGGAGAAAAGCATGAATATCGGAATGATCGGTCTCGACAGGATGTAGAATTACCTCCGCCGCCGAGACGACAGCGCTCCCCGCGCCGGCGTGGGCGAGTGGCGGGAGCGCTGTGAACGGACAAACGCAATGAAGGTGGTGGTGACACTCGGCAGCAGTGCGCTCGTCAAGCGCGGCGAGCCGATGGATGTAAAAGTGCTGCAGAACAACGTCGCGCAAGCCGCCGCCGCGCTCGCCACGATCGCGCGTGCACACGGGCTCGCCGTGATCCACAGCAGCGGTCCGCAAGCGGGTCTGGTCGCGCTGAAATCCGAGGCCTACGTCGACTCCTACCAGTACCCGCTCGATGTGCTGACTGCCGAGGCAGAGGGCCTGATCGGTTACATGATCCAGCAGGAACTGGCCAATCTGCTGCCGAAGCATACGATCATCACGCTGCTTACTCGAGTTCTCGTGAAAGAGAACGACCCCGCCTTCAAGCTTCCCGCCAAGCCGATCGGCCCAAACTACAGCGGCGAGCAAGCCGAGCGCATGGAAAAAGCCCATGGCTGGACGATGGTGCTCGAGGGCGTGAGATGGCGGCGCGTGGTGCCTTCACCCGAGCCCGTCCGCATCCTGGAGATGAACGCGATCCGGCCGCTGGTCCAGGCGGGCGCGGTGGTGATATGCGCCGGCGGCGGCGGTATCCCGATGACGGCCAACTCCAAGAACGAGATCCGCGGGGTAGAGGCGGTGATCGAAACAGACCTGGTGGCGGCGCTCATCGCCCAGAAAGTCGAGGCCGACGCGCTGCTCCTGCTCACCGATGTCGACGCGGCATATCGGGATTGGGACACACCGAACGCTCGGCCAATCCGCGAGACGATGCCGAGCGAGCTGCGGAGGCACGTTTTCACCCCGTGGTCGATGGGCCCCAAGGTCGAGGCAGCGTGCCGCTTCGTCGACGCCGGCGGTAAACTTGCCGGCATTGGCCGCATCGATGACGCCGGAATGATACTCCACGGCCTGAAGGGTACGATCGTGCGCGAGACCGGGGTTACGCTGGATTTCGTTCGGAGGCCCCGCACGGCGAAACCCTGAGACCGGGTTTCCTCCCCTCGCTGCTAGAATAGTCGCCTTTCGCGACGCCCCCCCCTCCTGCAGCGGAATGCACGAATCGACCTCCCATGGCGCCATCGTCGTCCGCGGCGCCCGCCAGAACAACCTCAAGAACCTGACGATCAAGCTGCCGGTTAACGAGCTGATCGTGGTGACGGGCGTCTCGGGCTCGGGCAAGTCCTCGCTCGTCTTTGACACGCTCTACGCCGAGGGACAGCGCCGCTACGTCGAGACGTTCTCGCCGTACGCGCGCCAGTTCCTCGACCGCATGGACAAGCCGCAGGTGGACGCGGTCGAGGGCATTCCCCCCGCGATCGCGATCGATCAGACCAATCCCGTGCGCACCTCGCGCTCTACCGTGGGCACGATGACGGAGCTGAACGACCACCTGAAGCTTCTCTTCGCGCGTGCGGCGCACCTCCACTGCCGCGGTTGCGGGCGGAGCGTCGCGCGCGACACGCCGGACACGATCTACGCCGATCTTTTGGCGCGTGCGCGCGATGCCGGCAACCCACGCGTCATCGTCACGTTTCCCGTGCCGGTGCCGAAGAACTTCTCTGTCGCCGAGGTAAAGCAGCTCCTCGAGCGCCAGGGCTACACCCGCCTTCATTCGGAGCACAAGGATCTGCTCGAGGTCGTGCAGGACCGCGTGCGCCTGGCCTCGGCCGAGCGTGCCCGGGTCATGGAAGCGCTGGAATCCGCACTACGGATCGGCCACGGCCGCGTCAATGTTTATCCATTCGCCTCTTCTGATTCCACCTCCCCCTTCAAGGGGGAGGCTGGGAGGGGGATGGG
>JAQBFV010000240.1:0-2518 GCA_032123035.1 Betaproteobacteria bacterium
GCCGCCGCGCGCCTTGACGTCGGACGGATTAAGACCCGACGCGCGCAGCCTGACGCGAACTTCCCCTTTTCCCGGCAACGGATCGGGCTGCTCGCCGACGCGCAGCACATCGCGCGCTGCGCCATTCTGCTCATACCAGGCCGCTAGCACCGTCCACTCCGTTCCTGGTCTGCAGGCGAGTCCATCAGACTCGAAGCGCGCCCAGCTGGACCGCCATCCAGTCGGCCGTCTGATCACGATAGCGGTACCACAGGTTGTTGACGACATGGTTGCCGCCTTCGATCACGTCCAGCACGCACGGTCCGGACACTTCGGCAGCCAGATTGCGAGCCTGCTCGGGTGAGGTGAGCCGGTCGCGGGTGCCGGCGACAATGTAGATCGGGCAAATGATATTCCGGGCTACGCCGCGCAACGTCATGCGCGCCGACACCTTCCCGGCCTCCTCGAGGTTGCTGCTCTTCGAGCGCACGCGGAACGCTTCAACGTTGATGACGGGGCGGCCCTCGAAGCTGGACGAGCGCTCGTAGGCGCCCGAGAGAGCGACACAAGCCTTGAGCCGTTTCTCGAAGGCCGCGGCGCGCGGCGCGTAATACCCGCCGAGGGAAACACCCCAGACGCCAATGCGGCCCGGATCAATGTCGCTGCGTGTCTCGAGGTAATCGACCACCGCTTTCACCGGCCTCTCGTATTCGGGGCAGATCCCGAGGTCGTATTCGGCCTCACCCTGCCCCGGCCCGTCGAATGCCAGTGTTGCGAGACCCCGCCTGAGAAAGCGATTCTCGTAGTCATCCATCTCTTCCTTGGCGGAATCGAGGCCCATGCACATCACCACGATCGGCGCCTTTGTAACGCCAATCGGTTTGCGCAAATTCCCGTAGAGTTGCTTGCCTTCGTACGGGATGGCGACGCGCTCGCCCGGCGGATCGAGGAGCGGCAACGCCTTGTTGCGGCACTCGACCGACTTCATGTGCGCGCTGCGCAGTTGCTGCATGTCGTTTACGAAGAGGAACTTGCCGAAGTGATAGCAGACCGTCGCTCGCGTGTAGTGCTCGCCGGCGGAGCGTTTCAACCCCTCGGCGAGCGCCTTGTTGCCGAGCTCCTCGTGAATCGCCGCGCGGGCGCTCCACGCCGCGCACCAGTCCTCCCAGCGGTCGACGGCCGCTGTCACCTCCTGAAAATCCGTGAGTGGGACGCCATTGATGACGAAGCGGGGCGCCCAGTGGGAAATGGCCGACTCAACGCGCGAATCCTTTTTTCCAACTGCCAGGTCCATGGTCTACGTGTCCTTTACCAAAAGGCATGAATGAGCTTTAGGTTGTCGGCGGGCCCAGCCGCCGCGCAATCCAGTCCGCGGACTGCGTGCGGTAGCGGTAGATGCGGTTGTTCACGACGTGATTGCCATCCTCGATCAATAGAAACTCGGCGGGACCCTTTGCCTCGCGCGCGAGGCGCTCCGTGTCCTGCCACGGCACGATGCGATCGAGCTTGCCTGTGATCACGAGGAGCGGGCAGGTAATGCGCCCGGCAACGCCCTTCAAGCTCAGGCTCGCTGCGTGCTTGCGGGCCGCCTCGGGCGTGTCGCGCTTCGAGCGCACCCGGAAGGTCTCGCGGGTGAGCTCTGGCAGAGTATCCCAGAGGTCGCCAAAATCGTAGGGACCCGACAGCGCGATACAGGCCTTGATGCGTTTTTCGAACGCGGCAGCGCGCGGCGCGTAATAGCCGCCGAGCGAAAGACCCCACACGCCGACGCGAGCGCCATCGAGATCATCACGGGTTTCGATGTAATCGACCACGGCCTTGACCGGTGCCTCGTAGTCGCCGCGGATCGCAAAGTCGTACTCGCCCTCGCCCTGGCCCGGGCCGTCGAAGGTGAGTGTCGCCATGCCGCGGCCGAGAAAGACGCTTTCGTTGGTGTCCATCTCCTCTTTGGTGGAATCGAGCCCCATGCACAGCACGACGACCGGAGGCCGCGTCACACCCGGCGGCTTGCGCAGTATCCCGGCGAGTTGCTTTCGTTCGTACGGGATCAGCACCCGCTCGCCCGGCGGCCGGAGATGCGGCAGCGCCAGACGGCGGCACTCGACCGCCTTGGCGTGCGCAGCTTTCATCTGCTCATAGTCGACCACGTACACGAACTTGGCGAAGTGGTAGCACACCGCGGCGCGCGTCAGATGTTCGCCGGCCGACAACCCGAAACCTTCGTCCAGCGCCTTGCGCCCAAGTTCCTCGTGGACAGCCGCACGCCGGCACCAGGCGCTGCACCAGTCCTCCCAGCGCTCGATTGCGGCGGTCACTTCCTCGAAATCCGTGAGCGGAACGCCGTTCGAAACGAAGCGCGGCGCCCAATGCGCAATCGCTGACTGAACCCGTGCGTCCGGCATTACCGTCCTCCTGCGCGCTGGCGCGCCTTGGCATAAAAACCGAGATCGAGGTACTTCTCGGGGCTCGCTTTGGGCTGCCGGAACCCTTCAGCGTCCCAGACGACATCGATCACCTGGCGCAATCCCTCCGCCCGCAC
>JAQBFV010000241.1:0-15531 GCA_032123035.1 Betaproteobacteria bacterium
CGCCATCCGCCATCCGCCATAGAGCTGCTCCCTCATCCCTCAAGCCTTTCCCTTTTTGGCCTTGGCAGCGTCCTCCTTCAGCACCTCGTCGTACTGAATGATCGCATGCGCGATCGCCGGCCATCCGGCGTAGTGCCCGACGTGAATGATCAGCTCCATGATCTCCTCGTGTGTGATCCCGAGGTGCTTGGCGCTGCGGTAGTGCGAGTGCGTCCCGTGCGGTCGCGCAAGGGCAATGTTCGACGCCATCGTAATCAGTTCACGGTCGCGAACGCTGAGATGCGGGCGCGACCAGATCTCCCCGAACAGGTACCCGACCGACAGGTTATAGAGGTCGGGATAGAGCTCCTTCTGATTCGTCATCGTATCCTGCCGCCCCATCTGCTTCAGGATCTCCATGCCCTTGGTCATGCGGTCTTGCTCAAAGTCGCTCATCGTTCACTTTCCTTTCGTCAGTGATCTGCGGTTTCGTTCGGCTTTCTACATCAGACTGTCGCGGCTGCTTCGAGGTCCTCCTCACCCGGCCTTTTTTTTGCAACGGCCGACGCGATGCGGACCGCCACTATGGGCGAGCCCGGCGCATGCAGCAGTTTTCGCACCAGCGTGTCGGTCCAGGCGTCCATCTCGGGGTTCGCCTTCTCGTGGTGGGGAAAGTGCCTGTTGCGCGCCTCGAGCGAGACGAATTCGTAGAGCACCCCATGCTTGGCCCAGCCTGACACCGACACCAGTTTGCGAATGCCGACGCACCCCGGCAGCTTGTTCAACGAAGGCAGGCGCCACTGCGCGTACCACGCAAGGATTTCGTCTTCGTCGGCTGCGCCGGCGTTGAAGGACCCGAGCTGGATGCAGGGACTCAACGCCTCTGTCCTCTTGCGCTTCATGGCCTCGGGTCCGCCGATTCGATCCTCGTCGATCATGATGTTCACGCGCTCGCCGATGCGCATCCCCAGCATCTTCTGATCGTCTTGCGATAGTGCTGTATGAAGTTTGCGCGGCGTCGGATGTGCAAACGCGTGCGGCGTTTCGGCGGCGAACAGGAGGACGTAGGCATTGCCCTTGGGGACCGAGGGATCGTCGGTATGGCGCAGTCGCCCGGGCGCCCCCGCCGGCACGCCGGACTGTATGGGCTTTCCCTCCGACTTGAAATGCCCGGCCCACAGAAAGCCCGGGCGTTCGAGCATGCCGGGCATGTATTTCTCGTGCGCCCATTTCAAATACGCGTCGCGCCCGTCTTCGGGCAGGTCATACCAGGAAATCCAGAGTGCGCGATCCAAAACCATCCCCTTTCACCATGAAAATTGCTGCACCGCCGTGTGACCGCCCGGGTGCGGGTTATGATACGACACGGCGTCGCGTCGCCAGCGAGCCCTTGAGACGATACCTGTGCCGCGCGCGTGTTCGATTCGAGGCCGATGTGCAGGTATGATAGGGATGCTGTAACAACAATAGGAGGAGGATAACTCATGGCGTTTCGAACTCGCTCGTTTATGATCTTCGCCACGGCGTTCGCGTGCGTGGCTTCCGGGGCCTTCGCGCAGAGCGATTACCCCAGTCGCCCGGTGCGCGTGGTCGTTCCGTCTTCGCCCGGCGGCGGCACCGACACCCTTACGCGCCGGATTACACCCGCGTTCGAGCAGCGCCTGGGTGTGAAGGTGGTCATTGACAACCGCCCGGGCGCGGGCTCCATCATCGGGAACGATCTCGTCGCCCATGCCAAACCGGATGGCTACACGCTCCTTATGGGGATTTCCACGCTGGCCATTCTGCCCGCGACGCGCAAGAAGCTGCCGTACGACGCCCTGAAAGACCTGGCGCCGATTACGCAGACCATCGCGGCGCCCAATATCATCGTCGTGCACCCGTCGTTGCCGGTCCACACGGTGAAGGAATTGATCGCGTTCGCCCGTAAGAATCCCAATAAGCTCGACTACGGCACGGCCGGCCCCGGCACCAACCCGCACCTCGTCATGGCGCTGTTTCTGGGCATGACCAAGACCAAGATGGTCCCCATACCGTACAAGGGATTGGGGCCGGCACTTGTTGACCTGCTGACGGGCCGGATCGTAGTCATGTCCGGAACCATGCTCTCCACACTGCGCTACGTGAAAGGCGGGCGGCTGCGCGGGCTTGCCACGACGGGCCTCAAGCGCTCAAGCGCCCTGCCGAAACTTCCGACGGTCGATGAGGCCGGCGTCAAGGGCTTCGACGCGACGCAGTGGTACGGGTTTTTCGCGCCCGCGGGCACGCCGAAAGCCATTATCGACAAGATTAACAAAGCGATGGTCGGCGCGCTAAGCGCAGAAAGCAAGAAGTTCGCCCGCGACGGCGCTGAAACGGTCGGGAATTCACCCGAAGAATTCGCTCGCATAATGAAATCGGAGACGGTCAAGTGGGGCAAGGTGGTGCGGGCCGCAGGCCTCAAGCCCCGCTGATGACGACTGGTGATGAGTACTGGTGATGAAAACTGGTGATGAAAACTGGTGATAGGTCGGTTAATACCGATTCTTATCACCATTAGTCGTCACCATCATTCATCACCATTTTCCATCACCTTTTTAGCGTCTCCCCGCAGGGGAGTGTTTGCCGACGCGCCAGCCATGGTGCGTCAGGTATTTCTCGCCGAACTCGATCGGCTCACGCTCCAGAGCCGGCGCCATGGTGTCGTTCCAGCGGTTGAGAAAACCGTTGATTGCCACTGCCCCGGCCAGCTCCACGATCTGCCCTTCCGTCCAGTGCTGTTTCAGCCGCTCGAACAGCTCGTCGGTCACGGCGTTGGGCTGTGAGGCCGCCGCCACGGCAAAATCGAGGGCGACGCGCTCGGCCTCGGTGAACAGCGGGCTCGTGCGGTAGTCAACCACGGCCTCGAGTTTGGCATCGTCGATGCCGGCGCGATGGGCCGCTTCCGCTGCATGCGACATCGAGTAATTGCAGCCGTGCGTCCGGCTCGCCATGTAGGCGACCAGCCGCTTGAATCCGATCGTTACCTCGCTCGCCGGGTCCCAGACCGAGGAGGCGAGTTGCGCGAGCGCCTTCACCATCTTCGGGCGGCGCTGCATGATGAGCACGCTGTTCGGCACGTAGCCGAGCAGCTCCTGGTAGCGCTTGAACGAGTCCTTCAAGTCCGGCGCGTCTTCGGCCGCCAGCGGTGCGAGTCGTGCCATGATTCCTCCCTGCCATTGGTCGCCAGCGTAATTGCTGCCCTGCAACGGCGCATAGCATAAAGGGTAAAGGCCGCCGGTGAATCGTGTCTACTGATGGCCGTGATCCGTGATGAGTGACGGGTGACGGGTGACGGGTTTTTACTCCATTCACCATTCACTATTCACCATTCACGCATTTCAGGCAGCAGTGAGGCCCCCGTCCACGATCAACGTCTGGCCCGTGACGTAAGCGGCCGCCGGGCTGGCGAGATAGCTCACCATGCTGGCCACCTCGTCCGGGGTGGCAAACCGGCCCACGGGCACCCGCCGGATCATCGCCTCCCGCGTCGCCCGATTTGCCGCGAAGAACTCGTTGCGCGACGCCGTCTCCACGGTACCCGGCGCGATCGCGTTGACGCGTATGCCGTGCGGTGCCCACTCGATCGCCAGCATTCGCGTCATCTGGATGAGCGCGCCCTTGGACGTCCCGTAGGACAGTCGTTGCGCGAACCCGATTAGCCCGTGTGTCGATGCGATGTTGATGATGGACCCCTCGCGCTTGGCGGCGACGAGGTGCCGGGCCATCTGCTGGCTCATTAGAAGCGCGCCCGTTACGTTGACGCGCAGGATTTCGTTCCATTCCTCCAACGTCACGTCGAGTGCCGGCGTGCGCGCCGTGATCCCGGCGTTGTTGACCAGCACATCGAGGCCGCCGAGCGCCTCGATGGCCTTGGCCACGGCCTGCTCCACGCTCGGCACCGAGCGCACGTCGAGCGTAAGCGGGATCACCCGGCTTCCCGTGGGCGCAAGGGCCTCGAGCGTCTCCGTCAACCGGTCGGCTTTCGTTGCGGTAACGGCGAGGTCGAATCCGTCGCGGGCAAGTCCAAGAGCGATCGCGGCGCCGAGTCCGCGCGCCGCTCCTGTAACCATCGCTCGCGGACGCGTTTTCACTGCTTGAGGCTTATCTGCCATGTCTATCCTTCACTCTTCATAACTGGTGATGAATGATGGTGATGATTAGTGGTGATGAGTGATGGTGATAGGAAACCAACTGCTCGTGGGGCGCATTACGGATTTTCATCACCAGTACCCATCACCATCTTCCATCACCATTTCTCATCACCAGTTCGGACTACGCCAGCATGAATCACTTTGAAATTCGCACCCGGCGGTTAGAACCGCTTCCGGCGGCGCCACTTCCGCGGGTGGTCGGAGGGGAAGGCCAGTCCGCTCGCGTCAAGGCCGAGGCTCACCATCGTCTTGGCCAGCGTGATGGCGCAACTGTAACCTTCGAGAACCGGAACCTCCCAACCGATCTCGCCGAGGCGCTGCTGCAGGAACGGCCGCATCCAGAATGTGGCCGAGCAGCCGAATATGATCACTTCCGCACCGTCCTCCTCGATGGCGGCGAGCGCCTCCGTCACCGCGGCCTCCAACATCGCGGATTTCTCGCCGCGCATGGCTTTCGCCTTCTCGTCCTGGATGTTGGGCACGTCCGAATGCGCGGGCCGCGGCAGTGGAAAATTAATGTTGCGGATCGATGCGCAGCGCCCTGAAAATCCGTTCTGCACGACGAGATCGTAGTAATACATGTTGTGGATCTCGGCATGGTCGATCACGCTGAATTTGTGCCCGAGCATGGAAGCGATGTGCATCTGCGAAAAGGCACAGGCGGTGACCGGCAAGCCATGCCGGCGCGCGATCTCCCGCGACTCGGGGAACCCGGGCTCACCGCCCCCGAGAAGGACGATCGCGTTGTATTTTCCGCTGTTGCACGCCTCGCGCACGATCGGGAGCCTACCCGCCGCGACCAGGCAGAACTCCTCCCGGCTTTCCACCGGCCAGTTGCCGTAGGGCGCGAGCGGCCCGGGATGGAGGTCCCACTCGACGTCTTCCAGCAGATGCTTGACGTTCTCGTAGTTCATCAGGCGCGCTTCCTTCGTCCCGCTTACCGGGCGGTGCAGGTACGGGGAATCCTCGGGCAGATGAAACGCCTGGGAAAAGAAAAAACGATAGGGTTTTTCGGCTGCGGCCATGGCTCGATGCGTGACTCGGTCAGGATGAACGAAAGCAGCGTGTCCGGTTCAGTGGAAACTCGCCGTCTGGGCGACGATCACCCGGATTATGCAGCAATTCATGATGCCACTTCATCCGCTGCACCGCGATCCCGCGCAAACGCTGCAGGAGGATCGCGAGGCGGTCATTATTGCGGACCATCTCGGCTTTCATGATGCATGCGGCGCGCAGATAGGTGCCGCGCGGACCAAGCGCTAGCGCATGACCCGCGCTGTAGCGTGTGGGATCCGCTGCACCGCCAGGCTCAGCGCCGCCGCAAAATCCCACTGGATCATGATGTTAACTTTCTGTATCGCTTGCAGGAATCGGCAGGGCTGACAGCTTACCGCGGCTCAATCATAATGAGCATTCGCTGCACATCGCGCTGGTCTACACGAGGAGGATCCCGCTCGGACCCGTTTGGCGCAACGTTCGGGCTTGCCCGCGTAGGCTGAGCACGGTTAATGAATTGACGGCGCGCGGCGCTTCGCTCGCGGGCTGCATGGATTAGAATCTGTGCGGCGCAGTGAAGCGGCCACGACAAAAAACATGATCGTCATGCTACCTTTGAAGAGTTCTTAGCCATTGCCTTAAATCGTCGGATCCCGGACCCGACGTTCTATCACCATGAGGAGAAAACCGAGATGAAGCGTATCGAAGAACACACACCGAATCCCGATCTGGATCTGGACGACGAACAGTCCATCATTTGTGCCGATCCCCGGCGCCGGAGCTTTCTTGGCGGCGTGGGTGCCCTGGGTGCGGCAGCGTCGATGCCGATGCTGCTCAACGCGGGCCCCGCGCGCGCCGCGAAATGGCCCGAGCGTCCGATCACGCTGTCGGTTATGTACTCCGCAGGCGGCGGCACCGACACCGTGCTGCGCACCCTTGCGAAGGAGATGGCCAGCGCCAGGGGTTGGGACATCAACGTCATCAACAAGCCCGGCAGCGTCGGCGCGATTGCCACGTCCTTCGTGCTGGGCAAACCGGCCGACGGGTACTGGTGGCTCGGCGCGGCCAATTACAACAAGTTCGTCCGGGTGATGGGCCACTCGACGTCGAAGGCGTGGGAAGACTGGCAGTACATGCAGGCCGCGAACTCGCTGGCGAGCTGGTCGGTGAAACCCGATTCGCCGTTCAAGAGCTTCGAGGACCTGGTCGCGTACGCGAAAAAGAACCCGGGCAAATTGACCATTTCCACGTCGGGCACCGGCGGGCTCTGGCACGAGCTGGCCGCGATCATCGCGGAGACAGCCGGCATCAAGCTGCGCTTCGTGCCGTACAAGGGCGGCAAGCCCGCCACGCTTGCGGGCCTGCAAGGCGAAGTCGACATTGCGGGCGGCGGCGTGCACGAGCACATCGAGTTCATCAAGGCGGGCAAGCTGCGCTCCCTGCAGCAGACCGGAAAGGAGGACATCGTCGTGCCGGGCGCGCCGACCATGCCTTCGGTCGGGAGGTTCCTGCCACAGTTGAAGTCATCGCTGCCGGTGGGTGGCGTCTACAACATCGCGTTGCGGCGCAGCGTGCCACTCGAGATCATCAGGGAAGTGGAAAAAGCGTTTGTCGCCGCGGTCAAATCGCCGGCCTTCGCAGCCGTCGCCAAGAAGAAGTACTTCGACGTCGACATCCGAACCGGCGCGGACGCCGATCGGCGCGCGGCGCAGCTCGAGACCCTGACGGCCGACACCTTTAACAAGGTGAAGGATCAGATCGGCAAGAAGGTCCTGACGGCAAGCGAATTGGGCCTGCCCACGCCCGCCAAGTTCGACCAGTGGTGGCCGCCCAAGGGCTACAAGCCGCTGGCGTAGGTCCCGCGGCGTACTCGTAGTCTGGTAGTCTGCAAGACCAAGCGTCCCCGCCCTCGGCGGGGACGCTTTTTCGCGGGGAAACCATCCGTATGAGCACGGAAAATAACGACGCGCACATCGAGCAGGCGAAGGCAAAGCTTGCCGAGGGATTTCAGGGCGAGGAGGACATCGAAGGCGCCTCGACGCCTCAGAAGGACCTCCTCTCGGCCTGCGTAATCGGCGTTCTGTCCGTTGGCGCGATGGTGCTCGCCTGGCAGATGCCCGACCCGGGCCGGTCGGTGTTCACCCATCCTGGCCTGCTGCCGTTCCTGACCGGCTTGACGCTGCTGGCGATGGCTTTCGGCCTGGCTGCCCGCGCGCTGCGCGAGGGGGGCGCAGCAAACCTCACCGGAGTCTTCGCGAAGCCGACCGATCCCGATGAGCGGGATTACGCTCGACGCTCGTGGCTGCTGATCGGCCTCATCGTGGCGCTGATCGTCGCGGTTGACTTCGTGTCGTTCCGTATACGGATTCCCATTGGCAGTTTCGAATTCAAGATCAGCAGTTTCGAAATCGTGGCGATTCCGATCGTCACGGTCATCATGAAAATATTCTGGCGCAAGTCCTGGCTGCGCTGCCTGCTGGCGGCGGCCGTTACCGCCATGCTGCTCGCGGCGGCCTTCCGCTGGGGCTTCAAGATCCCGATGCCCGGCGTGGACTAGGCCCCATGATTCTCGATCAGCTCCTGCTGGCGCTTTCGCCGTACCTGTTGTTCGTGTGCCTCATCGGCACGACGCTCGGCATCCTGTGGGGCGCAATGCCGGGACTGACGACCACGATGGCGATGGCTTTGCTCATCGGGCTTTCCACTGGCATGGATCAGAACACGGCCATCATGTTCATGCTGGGCGTGTTCACCGGCAGCGTCTTCGGCGGCGCGATCTCGGCGGTGCTCATCAACATCCCCGGCACGCCGGATTCGGTCCCGACCATGATCGAGGGCCACCCGCTCGCGCGCCGCGGCGAGGGCGGCCTCGTGCTCGGCACTGCCATTGCGGCATCGTTCCTGGGCAACTGGATCGGCATCATTCTGATGATCGCCTTCATTCCGCTAATCCTGACGATCGCCCTGTCGTTCCGCTCCTGGGAGATGTTCCTGCTCGCGACGTGGGGCATTGCGATTTGCGGCACGATGGCTGCGGGCAAGAGGCCCCTGAAGGGCTGGATCTCGGGCTGGATCGGGCTGATGGTCTCTTTCATCGGCCTCGACGCGATCCACGCGACGCCGCGCTATACGTTTGGCCTCGGTTTCCTGGAAGACGGCATCAGCTATATTCCCGTGCTGATCGGCCTGTTCGGGCTGTCGGAGATCCTGCGCGTCCTACCCAAGAACAATCCGACGAGTATCCCGGCAAAGGTCGGGCGCGTCGTTCCGCCACTGCGTGCGCTGTGGAAGTACTCTCGCGCGGCGCTGCGATCCGGCCTGATCGGGACGATCATCGGCGCGATTCCGGGCGCCGGCGCCAACGTAGCGGCGTTTCTGTCGTACGACATCGGCCGGCGGCGTGCTTCCCCCGAGGAGCGCGCCAAATGGGGCCAGGGCAGCTACGAGGCGATCGTCTGCGCGGAAGTGGCGAACAATGCCAACATCGGCGGCTCGATGTTGCCGACGCTCACCCTCGGTATCCCGGGCAGCGCGGCGGCAGCGGCGTTTCTGGCTGCCCTCGAGCTCAAGAACGTGGTCGTGGGGCCGATGATACAGATCGAGCACCCTGGCCTGATCTACTACATCTACTGGGCGCTCATCATCGCCAATTTCCTGATGTACGGGATGGCGATCGCGCTGATCAAGCCCTGCGTGAAGCTGTTCAGCCTGCCCCAGACGCTGCTCATGCCGATCATTCTGCTCATCTGCACGCTGGGCGCCTATGCAGTAAGTCTCAGCTACTTCGACGTGTATGTGATGCTGACCGCCGGGCTGATCGGTCACTTGATGCGCCGGTTCGGGTTTCCGCTTGCGCCCATGGTGCTGGCCATCATTCTCGGACCAGTGGCCGACGAGAACTTCCGCAGGGCGCTGCTCGTGTTCGAAGGAAAATCGGTGTGGACGAACTTTATCGACCATCCGATCGGCACGGCGCTCCTGATCGTGGTCCTCTACACCTTCTACGACGGTATTTTCCGCCGCCGCTGACATGCGCGCATCATGATGCGCGCGGAAACTGGTGATGAGTACTGGTGATGGGAAATGCGTTGTACATCACCGGTTTTCATCACTATCATTGATCACCATTTTCCATCACTTTTCTGCGTTAACCCCTCCCTCCCAGGGGCTGGCGGCGTGTTGAGCGGCGCTTGCCGTCCGTTCCAACACGCCGAGATAAAACGGCGGGCGGCCCCGTCCGTTTTATGGGGGAATAGAATGGGGTGCCGCAACGTTAACTGGACAGCCCGCGGAGAATGCCCCGGGAACATTGTTTCCAAGGAGGAGTGACATGAAGACCATTCTAGTAGCAGCGCTCGCCGGCGCGCTCGCATTGGCAGGCGGTGCCGCCGAAGCGCAGAAACCCACCCGAGTGCGCGGCACGGTCAGTGCCTTCGACGGCGCCGTCCTCTCGGTGAAGACTCGCGGCGGAAAGGGCGTCGACATCCAGGTCGCCGAGAAGACCGTGATTGTCTACACGCAACCGATCGGGATTGGAGACATTAGACCTGGTGATTTTCTGGGCGTCACCTCCGTCAAGGGCGAGAACGACAGTCTCACCGCGTTCGAGGTGCGCCGGTTTCCAAAACCGCTCAACCCCGGCCACCGGCCGTTTGCCGGCCGGAGCGACCAAACCATGACCAATGCCACGGTGGATGCCGTGGTCCATTCGGCCAAGGGGCGCGAGCTGACCCTCACCTACAAGGGCGGCTCACAGAAAATCGTGGTACCCGAGAACGCCTCCATCTCCATGCTGGTGCCCGGAAAACGCTCGCAGCTTGTCGCCGGGGCACGCGTCAACCTGACCGCCCGACCCCGCGACGATGGCAAGCTCACCGCCGTGCGCATTCAAGTCAGTCCCGTCAAGTGACGCTGGAGGGGTGAAGCCTTCTCACCAAGCTCCAAATTGGTGATGAGTACTGGTGATGAGTACTGGTGATGAATACTGGTGATGAATACTGGTGATGGGAACTGGTGATGAGAAGCGGCATCTACATCACCATTATTCATCACCATTTATCATCACCCTCTTCCATCACCATCTCAACGCTCAGGGGTTGGGCATGGGCATCGGCTTGCCGTCGGCGAGCGCCAGCCAGCCGCGGATGATGCGGTAGAGCACCCACAGACCCACGACCACGACCATCACCCAGGCAAGGGGGATGCCGATGACCGTGAGGACCAGGAGCCACATGATCACTACCCACAGCAGCGCCCACCAGAAGGTGCGAATCTGCCAGGAAAAGTGGGTGTCGAGATAGGTGCCACGCACATCCGGGCGCTTCACGTAGTTGATAATCACCGCGATGATGGAAGGCCATCCGGTGAGGAAGGCTGTTACGATCACCGCCGCCGTCAGCACACCCGTCAACGCGCTGAAGGCATGCAGCGCGTAGATCACATGCGTGAGCCGAACATGGCCCTCTGACGGGATGATGGTTCCGGTCTCTGCGTCGATTTCGGTCATAACGCGGGCATGATGACCAATTTGCGGCCGCGGTGCAAATTCAAGTCGGAAGGCGGGAGTCGAAAGGCGAAAGGATCATGTTTTCTTGTCTCGTTCTATCGGCGTTCATCGGCGTCTATCGCGTCTATCGGCGGCAAAAAAACGGTTTAGTCCACTCACCACTCACCATTCACGCAGTTCGGGATGTCCGGTTTCTGATCTGTGTGTATCTGCGTTTATCTGCGGTTTCATTTTGTCTTTAATGCGCGCTACGCGCTGCGGAACCGCGTGACCCGCGCGAAAACGATGGCAATGAAAGGCAGCATTAGCCCTAAAACCGTGGCCGTGATGAGCAGCCAACCGAGATCGCCGTAGTCCGCAGCCATCTTGATCGCCCCGGTGGCGGGATCCTTGACCTCGCGCGTCACGGTGAATATCTGGTTCAGGTATTTGGTCCCGAGCTGCGAAAGCGAGAGCGCAAGGTTGGTGAACGAAGCCATGATCGCGAAGAATGTCGCCTTGAGGTGTTCGGGCGCGGAGTTCGCGATCCAGGCGAGCATTGGAATCATGGCGATTTGCCCGAGCGGTGACTCCACGGCGGTGTTCACGAGCGCGATGAAACGCGCGTCCACCACGCCACCCGTGACCGATGCCGTCCACTCATGCATGCCGTAGTACATGCCGATATACGGAGCCCCCAGCACGAAGCCGCACACGGTGAGGAACCCGATCACGTAGGCGATCGAGCGCTCGGCCATGAAGCGCCGGAAGATGAACATGCCAAAGATCGTCAGCAGGCTGCTGATGAGGGACAGAAGCGCGAGGAAGCGTTGATCGAAGCCAAGACCGTCAATCAACCACCAGCTGAACCCTTCGCCCGTCGACGGAATGGCGCGATAGATGAACACCACGACCGCGGTTCCGATCAGCGTGGCGCGTGCGGCGGGCTCCAGTTCGCGCGTGAGCTTCCCGATGAGGAATGCAACAATCGCGAACGAGCCCGCGAAAATGATCTCCTGGTTGAAGGGAAGCGGACTGAAGCCCATGCCGAGCGTGAAGACCACGAAGGCGAGGCTGCCGCCAAGAATCCACCAGTTGGGAGCGGGGCGCACCTCTGGCGGTCCGTAAAGCGTCTCGGCTTCGTCGCGAGCCATTCCGCGCGCCACGAGCCGGCGGATGTCGCGCTGCTTGAGCAAGTAGGCGATGAAGACGCCCGCCACCGAAATGAGCGGGATGAAGAGCGCCAGTGTGTAGACCTGGCGGTAGATCGCCACCTTTTCCGCTTCAGAGAGCCGCCCCACGTCGGCAAAGAGATAGAGATTCACCGCTCCGACCAGAGCCAGTCCGCCGATGAGCGCCACCCGTCCCAGCGTCTGCATGGTGGTATTCATCAGCTTTCGGATCTCGGGCGGAACCGGTCGGCCCTCCTCGTCCACGCGCGGCACGGCTTCCACCGTCATCGCGTCCGCGACGACGTCCTGGACGACGTAGCCGACGGGCGACAGCAGCGCTGACAGCACGAACCACGCCTCGGCCGGCATCATCGCGGTCATCGCTGCGCGGTCGGTCAGCAAACCCACCATGATGAGGAGGCTCGTGGCGATCAGGCTCGCGCCGATGTAGACCAGGATGCTCTTCCAGCGCCAGAAGAGATCGACGATATGTCCCAACGGCATCTTGAGGGCCCACGGGATTCCGACCCAGAAGCCGAGCGCGGCGAGAAACGCGGCCGAAAGGCCCAGGTAGTCCTTCACGAAGAACGTGCCGACGATGCCGGTCAGGCCGGAGACGCCGTAGGCGACGTAGACCATGAGCGGCGGCAGGTACGAAAGCCGGAGCTCGCGGCCCAGCTCAAGGATGTTCTCGTCGACCCAGCGATATATGGCGGCCAGTAGTTTCACGGGCGTGACTCGAGCGTGCGGCAAGAGTTAAAAAACATTATTAGCCGCCGATGGACGCCGATTAACGCCGATGAAAATCAAAACCGGGCCACCGATCGACGCAACAGTAAAAAAATGAACCGCAGAGGCGCAGAGAGAAACGAACCACGATTCACGATTCACGATTCACGGATGTTGTTAGTTGGGGGGATAGGGCTTGCCGACGCGGTAAAGCGCAAGCCGCTCCCGCGCTTCCCTCGCCTCGCGAAAGTCCGGGTCCTCGAGCGCCTTTGCCTGCCATTTCACGGCACTGGCAAAGTCTCCGGCCCGGGCGTAGGCAGCGGCAAGCGTGTCGAGATAGCTGGGCTCCTTCCATTGAGTCAGCTCGCAGGCTTCGCGAGCGAGCCGAACGGCACGCTTGCCGTCACGCGATGCTGGATGGGCGCCGGTAGCCAGCAGCCATGCCATTGAATCGAGCGTTTCGTCGTCGCGGGGACCGAGCCGGATCGCCTGATCGTAGTCCCTGATCGCCTCCCGGTAGCGCCCGAGTTTGTCGTACGAGCTCGCGCGGTTGGCATAATTGGCGGCGGCCTTGGGTGCGAGCCGGATCGCCTCGTTATAATCCTTGATCGCCTGGTCGTAGTGCTTGAGGTTCTCGTAGGCGGTGCCGCGACTCGCGTAGGCGTCGGCGAGGTAGGGCTCGAGGCGGATCACCGTGGTGTAGTCCTTGATCGCCCGGTGTTCCTGGCCGAGCTGCTGCAGTGCAACGCCCCGGTTATAGTAGGCGAGCACGAATTTCGGGTCGATCCGAACGGCCTCGTCGAAGTAGGCAACCGCTTTCTGATAGAGGCCGCTCTTGCCCTCGATAATGCCTTTGTAGAATGCATCCTTCGCGCCCGGTGGTTGCGCCAGCCCCGGGGCGGCAATCCCCAGCGTCAGGCAAAACCCCGCTGCACGCAACGCAGTCACCGCCAGTCCGGCCCCACCGCGCGTCATCGGCTTTCTTGACTCCGCCTCGTGCCGTAAAGATCGTGCAGTATAGTCGAAGCACCAGCTCTCGGCCGCCGGGAGGACGGGCGCCGGTATCATAGGAAGAGACACTCTGACACTCCGACCCCCAGCAGAGAGGGCCCATGAAAACCAAATCCGCTTTCGAATTCCTCGAGCGACCGCCTCGCGCCACGAAACCACGCGCGCGGGGAATCACCGTCGTGAGCGACAAAGCACGCTCGATCGCTGACGCCGCGTCCTTCGTCGAGACGGTCGGCGACGTCGTGGATCACATGAAGATTCCGGACCATGTGGGCGTCATGTGGCGCTATTCCGCTGCCCTGATCCGGAAGAAGAACGCGCTTTACGCCAAGGCCGGCATCGACACGCTGCCCGGAGGCATCCCCTTCGAGGTCGCGGCGGTGCAAGGCAAGGTGCCCGAATTCATGGAGCGCGTCGCGGAGTTGGGTTTCAAGGGCGTGGAGGTAAGCGAGGATTCGATCGATCTCGCGCCGGGTGACCGCATCCACGCGATCCGCCAGGCTCGCCGTCACGGGCTCACCGTATTTACCGAGCTGGGCAAGAAATTCCCGGACCAGCCGTTGAACGCCGAGGAAGCAACCGAAATGGCGCAACGAGACCTCGAGGCCGGCACGCATCTCGTCGTGATCGAGAAGAGCGATGTCGCGCTCGTCATCAAGCAGGGAACGGACACCCTTCACCGGCTCATGCGCGGCGTGGGGCCCGAGCACGTGATCGTCGAATGCGGGCCCGGCGCCGATCGCTTCGATATCGCGAAGTGGCTGATCCGCGAATTCGGTTCCGATGTCAATCTCGAGAACATCGACGCCGAGGACGCCTATGTCGTGGAAGCCATGCGCCACGGGCTCAATCGCGCCTCCGACTACAACTATTTCCACGCGTGGCGCGGCAAACAGCTGCCACGCATTCCCACGCCGTGACACGTCCGCTGCAAACAAACGGAGACGATTTCCCATGCCAAAATATCCAGAGTTTTCGGGCCGTGTGATTGCGGTGACCGGGGCGGCGCAGGGCATCGGCGCAGCGACAGCACGCGCCTTTGCCGAGCAGCGTGCGCACGTCGTTTTGCTCGACATCGACGAAAAAGGCGCGCAGCAGGTCGCTGCCGAGATCCGCGCCTCCGACGGGCGCGCGCTTGCCATCAAAATCGACGTCACCGACGAGAAATCCGTTGACCACGCGATCGCGGCAGTCATTTCCGAGTTCGACAAGCTCGACGTGCTCGTGAACTGCGCTGGCGGCTACGGACGGCTTGCCACGCTGGAAGATATTTCCGTGGAGGAATGGGATCGCACGGTGGCGCTGAACCTGCGCAGCGTGTTCCTCTGTTGCCGCGCTGCGATCCCACATCTGAAGCAATCGAAGGCGGGGCGTATCATTAACGTCGCCTCAATCTCGGGGCGCACCATATTTGGCTCGACCTCTCCGGCCTATTCCGCATCCAAGGCTGGCGTCATCCAGCTCACGCGCTTCCTCGCGCAGCAGCTCGGGCCGGCCGGGGTCACTGCGAACGCGATCGCGCCCATCACGACGTTGACGCCGCGGGTGGCCGCGCTGCGGACGAAAGAAGATGTCGAGCGCATCGCGTCGCAGGTGCCGCTGCGGCGGCTGGCGACGCCGGAGGACAGTGCGCAGGCGATGCTGTTTCTCGCCTCCGATGCGGCGTCGTATCTCAACGGCATCGCGCTCGATGTGAACGGCGGACGCGTCATGATGTGAGGGTTTCGTGACCCAAAAGCCTCACCGCCAAGGTCGCGGAGGGCGCAAAGGCAACGCCAAGGGTGATAGACGGGGAAAGCGCTAGGTCACCTTTGCCTAAGACATATTGGTCGTGCCCAAACCCGACGGACATTGTCCGCTAACGGCCCGAAGCGGACGTTCAAGAACTTACGCTTAGATAGAGCGCGATCTCAGAACCGCGAATGAACGTGACGCAAACGTGACAAATCTGGACAACGTTGGCGAGCATTGGCGAGTGAAGGCGGGC
>JAQBFV010000242.1:0-18383 GCA_032123035.1 Betaproteobacteria bacterium
GGATGCGTACGCCTTTCAATGCTTCCATTCTGATCTCCAATACTTCCGCAGCTATTTCTTCTTGGCGCTCGGATTCAGGCTCGTGATGCGGCCGCTTTCGGTGCCGGCGGTCTCGTCGATCACGGCGTTGATGAGTGTGGGCCGGCGCGAGCGGATCGCCTCTTCCATGCCCTTGCGCAGCTCTGCCGGCGTGGTGGCGTACACGCCCACGCCGCCGAAGGCCTCCATCAGTTTGTCATAGCGTGCGCCCTTGACGAACACGGTAGGTGCAACATCGGGGCCGCCGGTCGGATTTACGTCGGTGCCGCGGTAAACGCCGTTGTTGTTTAGGATGACGATGCATACCGGCAGGTTGTAGCGGCAGATGGTCTCGACTTCCATGCCGGAGAAGCCGAAGGCGCTGTCGCCCTCAATCGCGATCACCGGCTGGCCGCTGACCACCGCGGCCGCGACGGAAAAGCCCATGCCGATACCCATGATGCCCCAGGTGCCGACGTCCAGGCGCTTGCGCGGCTTGTACATGTCGACGATGCTGCGAGTGAAGTCCAGCGCGTTGGCGCCTTCATTGACTAGGATGGCGTCCGGGTTGGCCTTGATGATGTCGCGCACCACGTTCAGCGCGCTGTGAAAATTCATCGGCGTCGGATCCTTGGCCAGGGTCTCGGCCATCCTGGCGAGGTTCTTGTTCTTGCGCTCGGCGATGGCACGCAGCCAGTCAGCCGGCGGCTTTGCCCAGTTGGAGCCGATGCCGGCAAGCAGCGCTGACACGCAGGAACCGATGTCGCCGACCAGCGGGGCGTCGATACGGACGTTGCTGTCCATCTCCTGCGGCGAAATGTCGATCTGAATGAACTTCTGGCCGCCCCAGTCCTTGTGGCCCTTGCCGCCCCAGGTCTTGCCCTTGCCATGCGAGAGCAGCCAGTTCAGACGAGCGCCGACCAGCATCACCACGTCAGCCTCGGCCAGCACATAGGAGCGGGTGGCAGCAGCAGACTGCTCGTGCGTGTCGGGTAGCAGGCCCTTGGCCATGGCCATGGGCAGATAGGGGATGCCGGTCTTCTCGACCAGGGCGCGGATGTCCGCGTCGGCCTGGGCGTAGGCGGCACCCTTGCCCAGCAGAATGAGCGGACGCTTGGCGCTCTTGAGCAGTTCAAGGGCGCGCTGCACAGCGCCCTGGGCCGGGATCTGGCGCGGCGCCGGATCGACCACCTTGATCAGCGATTTCTTGCCGGCTTCCGCGCCCATGGTCTGAGCGAACAGCTTGGCCGGCAGGTCGAGGTAGACGCCGCCCGGGCGGCCGGAGACGGCGGCACGAATGGCGCGCGCGATGCCCACACCGATGTCCTCGGCGTGCAGCACGCGGAAGGCGGCCTTGCACAGCGGCTTGGCGATGGCCAACTGGTCCATCTCCTCGTAGTCACCCTGCTGCAGGTCGATGATCTCGCGCTCGCTG
The DNA here is from genome assembly GCA_032123035.1 of Betaproteobacteria bacterium. Lineage (GTDB taxonomy): Bacteria > Pseudomonadota > Gammaproteobacteria > Burkholderiales > SG8-41 > SG8-41. The sequence goes on from JAQBFV010000242.1 coordinate 1,454, forward strand.
GAGCCGCTGATGAGGATCATCGGGAAGCAATTGGTGGTGGCGTTGGCCAGTGCAGTCAGGCCGTTGAGGAAGCCGGGGGCGGACACCGTCAGGCAGATGCCGGGCTTTTGCGTCATGAAGCCGGCGATGGCGGCAGCGTTGCCGGCGTTCTGCTCATGGCGGAACGAAATCACGCGCAGGCCTGCGGCCTGTGCCTTGCGGGTGAAGTCGGTGATCGGGATACCGGGCAGACCGAAGATCGTGTCGATGCCGTTGAGTTTGAGGGCATCGATGACCAGGTGAAAGCCGTCGGTCACTTCTTGTGATTGTGAATCGGTGGTCATGCTGAGATCTGTCATGGTGAGATGCCTCGCGTTATCGCAGTCAATTGAACAAGTGTTTTTCCAATGGATATCTACCGCGAAAGGTAAACAGGGCGGAATTTCCTCAATTCACGGAGAATCCAGGTCACCAAAATGCAGCTGTGATTTACTCTCACGTATCATAGGGAGCAGCATGCACAAGCAATCTTGACCACGGTCAATTTTTCCGGGTTTTGGTATACTGTTCGATCGCGGCGATTCTCGCCGTCCTGCAGCAAATTCTATGTCCCTGCTGGCCCAACATCCCGAAGCTTCCATCATTCGTGTCCAGCTGCGGCAGAACGTCATCCTGCGCCACCTCGACACGGCGCAGCGACGCGATCTCGAGCCCCTGCTCGAGATCGTGGATTACCCCAAAGGCGAGTCGCTCGAGAACCAGGGCGACTGGGCAATGGAACAATACTTTATCCTGGAAGGTATCCTCAAGCGGGTGGTCTCGAACGCCCAGGGCAGGGAGATGATCCTGCGCTTTGCCGCTGAGAGCGATATCGACACCAGCTATGCGGCGTGGCGCCTGAAGACTCCGATACCCTACTCCATTCTCGCGGTCACCAAGGTGCGCGCCGCTCGACTTTCGATGCCGCAATGGGTGGATTTTCTCGACCGGCATGCCGCCGTCAAGAACGTATTCGAGTTCGAGATCATGAAACTCATGAGTGAAGTCATGGCGCACACAATTACGTTGCATCTTCTTGACGCGCCAGGCCGGGTTCAGCGCTTCAAGCGCAAGCATCCTGAGTTCTCCGAACGGCTGCCCAAGAAAGACCTCGCTTCCTACCTCAATCTCTCGGCCGAGACGCTGTCCCGCCTGAAACGGCGCGGCAAGATCTAGCGCCCACCGCCCTCGGCGAGCCCTGCCTTTATCCGCGCCATACCGGCCCGGAACAACGGCCAGAACAGGAGCAGCAACGCGAGCGTTGTGATCCCGCCCACCAGCCAGTTCGACCACATAATCGAAAGGTCGCCCTGGGAGATCAGCATCGCCTGTCGGAAAGAGCTTTCCGCGGCATCGCCCAGCACCAGCGCCAGCACCATCGGGGCGAGCGGATAATCGAGTTTCTTGAAAAAGTAGCCCACGATCCCAAACACCGCCATGAGCCACACGTCGAACATGGAATTGTGGACCGTATAGGCCCCCAGCGAGCAGATCACGACGATCACCGGCGCGATGATCGAGAACGGGACGCGCAGAATCGCCGCGAAGAACGGCACCATGGTGAGGACGACGACCAGCCCCGCGATGTTCCCCAGGTACATGCTGGCAATCAGTCCCCACACGAAGTCCTTCTGTTCGACGAAAAGCAACGGCCCCGGCTGCAGTCCCCAGATGAGCAGCCCGCCGAGCAGCACCGCCGCCGTAGGCGAGCCCGGGATGCCGAGCGTGAGCATCGGCAAGAGCGCGGAGGTGCCCGCCGCGTGAGCCGCGGTTTCCGGCGCCACAACGCCTTCCAGCTGTCCGGTACCGAACTTGGCTCCATCACGCGACATCTGGCGCGCCACGCCGTAGCTCATGAAAGAGGCGGGTGTCGCACCGCCCGGGATGATGCCCATCCAGCACCCGACCAGGCAACTGCGGATCGAGGTCAGCCAGTAGCGCGGCAGTTTGGCCCATGTCTCGAGCACGACCTTGGCGTTGATCTTGGCGGTCTGCCCGGAGAAGGCAAGCCCCTCTTCCATGGACAGCAGGATCTCGCCAATCCCGAACAGGCCGATTACCGCCACCAGGAAATGAAATCCGTGCAGCAACTGGGTGAAGCCAAAGGTCAGTCGCAACTGGCCAGTGACGATGTCGATCCCCACGGCCGCCATGGCAAAGCCCAGCATCATCGACGCGATGATCTTGAAGGGATTGCCTTTGCCGGTGCCGACGAAGCTGCAAAAGGTCAGCAGGTAGACCGAAAAGAACTCCGCCGGCCCGAACTGCAGCGCAAACGCCGCCACCGCCGGCGCAATAAAGGTGAACATGATGGTCGCCACAAGGGCGCCCACGAACGAGGAAGTGAACGCACCTGTCAGAGCCTCTCCCGCGCGGCCCTGTTGCGCCATTGGGTAACCATCGAACGTCGTCGCGACCGACCACGGTTCGCCCGGAATGTTGAACAGAATGGATGTTATCGCGCCTCCGAACAGCGCCCCCCAGTAGATGCACGAGAGCATGATGATGGCCGAGGTGGGCGACATCGAGAACGTAAGCGGCAGCAGGATCGCGATTCCGTTGGCCCCGCCGAGCCCCGGCAGCACGCCGATGATCACGCCGAGCACGATGCCGATGAACATCACCATGAGGTTGAACGGCGTCAACACGACCGAGAAGCCGTGAAACAGGGCGCTTAGCTCTTCCAAAGCCCTCTCCTTGTCTGCCCGACGCTCCGGCCGTCTCTCAATAGCCGAGCAGGTTTTCCACCGGCCCCTTGGGAAGCGGAATCTTGAACCAGATCTCGAACAATGCGAACGAGATGACGCTGACGCTCAAGCCAAGGGTAACGCTGCGCAGCCAGCTGTATTTGCCGACGAACCGCATGAACAGCCCGATGAAGACCATCGCCGACACGTAGAGGCCGATCAGCTGGACGCACAGCACATACGCCACCGTCGGAATAAGGACGATCAACACCTGCTTGAGCTGACCCCGCTCGACGAAGACTTTCGCATCGGAACGAAGCCGCGGCAGGCTTTGGACAAATACCACCACGCCGGAAATGCAAATCAACATCCCGATATAGAACGGGAAGTAGCCCGCCTGTGGACCGTCGGAGCCCCAACTCGATCCGAGCCGGTAGCTCTCGTATACGACCACTGCACCCAACGCAAAGACAACGAGCGCGACGATCAAATCTACCGTCACGACCCGCGCCACAGCGCGATTCGATTCGTTCCTCTCCTCCATGTTCCCTCTGTGTCCCCGTGGCCGCGGATGAGCGCGGGCGCCGCCAGGCGCCGCGCTCCCGCATCAAGATCGGGAGACGGGTGGCGCCCGTCTCCTTCCGGTTACGCTACTTCTTCTTGGCGAGAAAACCGGCTTCCGTCATCAGGTTGACGTGCAGTTTTTCGGCGTTGGCGACCCAGTTACGGTACTCCTTGCCGGCCATGAAAGTCTGCGTGAAGGCGCCTCTCTCCATGAAGTCCTTCCACTCCTTCGTCGCGCGGACCTTCTTGAACAGGCCCACGTAGAAGTCGACCGCGCCCTTCGGAGGGCTCCCGGCCATGAAGATGCCGCGCAACATGAGGTAATCCATGGGGATGCCCGACTCCCTGCAGGTCGGGATGTCGTTCCACGACATCGTCTCGGTCACCTTCTTCTTGTACGGCATGCGCTGCTTCTCGAATACGCACAGCGGGCGGAGCTTTCCTGCGCGCCAGTGCGCAACCGCCTCGATCGGGTTGTTCACCGAGGAATCGATGTGCTTGCCGACCAGTTGCGTCGCCACGGTGCCACCGCCCTTGTACGGCACGTAGATGAATTTGACGCCAGCCGCCTTTTGAATCGCCACGGTGATGATCTGGTCCTCCTGCTTGGAGCCCGTGCCGCCCATCTTGAACTTGTTCGGGCCGGCTTTCTTGACGGCCGCCAAGTACTCTTTCGGCGTCTTGTACGGCGTGTCGGCGTTCACCCACAGCACGAAGTTATCCAGCGCAAGCATCGCCACCGGCGTGATGTCCTTCCAGTTGAACGGAACGCCGGTTGCGAGCGGAGTCGTGAAGAGATTGGACAGCGTGATGATGAACTTGTGAGGGTCGCCCGACGAGCCCTTTACGTCGAGAAAACCTTCCGCCCCGGACCCGCCACGCTTGTTCACGGGGACGATCGACTGCTTCATCAGGTCGTGCTTGGCGACGATGCCCTGGATCAGGCGTGCCATCTGGTCGGCACCCCCCCCCTGGCCGGCCGGGATCACGAATGCGACCGGCCTGGTCGGTTCCCATGCTACCGCTGGTTGCACGGTGGCCGCGGTCGCGGCCAGCATTACGCCCCAAAAAACGTTGCGCCGAATATTCATTGTTTCCTCCTCGTGTGCGTAACAAAAATTGGATTGAAAAAGCTCGCCGATAAAACGCCGAATTTTCTAGTTATGCTAGCTAATCCATGATACCCGACTACGCCCGTAGAACTCTCCACCCGCGTCAATTGCAGAGGTTCGGCCCGAGCGGTCTGACGCACCGCAGCAAAGCCACCGCCCTCATTTCACGAGCAGCACCGGGACGGGCGACAGGTGTATCACCTTCGTCGCGACCGACCCGAGTACCAAGGTAGAGACCTGACCCAGGCCGCGCGTGCCCATGAAGATCTGGTCAACCTCCTTGTCCCTGGCGTACTGGCAGATCACTTCTGCCTCCTCGCCCACGCCGATATGGTAGACGTATTTGACCGTGGCAGCATCCAGCTTTTGCCGCGCCGACTTGAGCGCCACCAGGCCCTCTTCCTGATGGTATTTCGCAATCCGGTCATGGCCGACGACCGAGCTCACCCGCCCGCCGTAGGGAATCTGGCGCTGGACGTTGAGGAGATGGATCTCGACCCCACCCTTGAACCAGCCGAGTTTCCTGATGAGATGTTCCACCGCCCGGTTCGAGCATTCGGATCCATCCACCGGCACGAGTATCTTCATTGAAACGCTCCCGATAACCGCGTGTTTCTGCTGTCGTTACCACATCGCCGGGCTTAATGCTGCGATTTTTCCTCGCCCTGCTCCGCCGCGAGGTCCACGACCTCGCGTGGTGCTGCGTCGGCACGGGCCGCTAGCCATTTGCCAAGCAGCACCACGAACGCGACGCCGATGGCAGGCGACACCCAGTGCAGATAGGCCGCGTTGGTATCCACCCAGACCTTGATGAGGGGATCGGTCACCATCATCTCACCCGCGACCCAACCGAGCAGGCCAGCGCCAATGGTAATAATGATCGGCCAGCGATCCATCAGCTTCATCAACAGGGTGGCGCCGAAAACGACGATCGGAATCGAGATGGCCAGACCGAGCACCAGCAAAAGCAAGCTGCCCTTGGCGGCGGCCGCAACCGCGATGACGTTGTCCAGGCTCATGACGAGATCCGCGATGAGAATGGTCTTGATCGCCGCCCACAGATTCTCGCTCGACTCGACGCCGTCATCACCGCCATCCTCGGGCATGAGCAGCTTGATCGCGATCCAGAACAGCAACAAGGCGCCGACGATCTTGAGATAAGGGTAACGCAGCAGCTCCACCGCGACCACGGTCAGAACGATCCGCATCACCACGGCCGCGCCCGCACCCCAGAACACCGCCAGCTTTTGCTGCTGCGGCGGCAGTGACCGCGCCGCCAGCGCGATCACCACGGCGTTGTCGCCGGACAGCACGATGTTGATGAGGATGATCTGACCCAGCCCTACCCAGAACGGGGGGTCCGACAGGAATTCAAACATGCTGTAGCGTCTCTCTCAGGCGCAGCCGCTTTCTCGGGGCAGCCGGCGCCAGGCTCTCGTCAACTGGAGCCAGACTATACGCGCGCGGGGTTTGACAGAAAAGCCCATCCCCTAGAACAACCCCACCACCTTGCCGTCCTCGTTCAAGTCGATCTTCTCGGCCGAGGGCACTTTCGGCAGGCCCGGCATGGTCATGATGTCGCCGCAGATCATGACGACGAACTCGGCGCCCGCGGCAAGGCGCACCTCGCGGATGTTCACGGAATAGCCCGATGGCGCACCACGCAGGGCCGCGTCCGCAGAGAACGAATACTGCGTCTTCGCCACGCAGATGGGATAGCGGCCATAGCCGTCGTCTTGCAGCTTCTTGATCTGGGCGCGGACCTTCGTGTCCGCCGTGATGTCGGCCGCGCCATAGATCTTGGTCGCGATGGCTTTCATCTTGTCCCACAACGGCAACTCGTCCTCGTAGACGAACTTGAAATCCGACGGAGTCTTCTCGATAAGGTCGACCACCGTGCGCGCGACGTCTTCCGCTCCCTTGCCGCCGTCGGCCCAGTGCGTCGCCAGGATGACGGGGGCTTCCTGATGCGCCATTTTCTTTTTGAGCAGATCGATCTCCGCCGCCGTGTCGAAGTTGAAACGATTGATTGACACCACGCACGGCAAGCCAAAGTGGTTGCGCATGTTGTTGACGTGGCGCTGCAGGTTGGCAATGCCTTTTTCCAGCGCCGCCAGGTTCTCCTTGTTGTAATCGGCGCGGTCGACGCCACCGTGGTGCTTCAGCGCGCGGACGGTGGCGACGATCACCACCGCGTCCGGCCTCAAGCCGGCTTTGCGGCACTTGATGTCGATGAACTTCTCCGCCCCCAGGTCGGCGCCGAATCCAGCTTCGGTGACGCAATAGTCGGCCAGCTTCAGCGCGGTCTGGGTCGCGATCACCGAGTTGCAACCGTGCGCGATGTTCGCGAAGGGGCCGCCATGGATGAAGGCCGGATTGTTCTCCAGCGTCTGGACGAGATTCGGCTTCAACGCGTCCTTCAGCAACACCGTCATCGCCCCGTGCACCTTGAGGTCGCGCGCGCGCACGGGCTTCTGGTCCCGCGTGTAGGCCACGACAATACTGCCGAGACGCTCCTTGAGGTCCTTCAGCGAGGTGGCGAGGCAGAAGATCGCCATCACTTCGGAGGCGACGACGATGTCGAATCCGTCCTCTCGCGGGTAGCCATTCGCGGTTCCTCCCAGCGAGACCACGATGTTGCGCAGGGCACGGTCATTCATGTCCATGACGCGCCGCCATTGGATGCGACGCACGTCGATCCCGAGCTCGTTGCCGTGGCTGATGTGGTTGTCAATCGCCGCCGCGAGCAGGTTGTTCGCGAGACCGATCGCGCTGAAGTCACCGGTGAAATGCAGGTTGATGTCTTCCATCGGCACGACCTGAGCGTAACCGCCGCCCGCGGCGCCTCCTTTCATGCCGAAAACCGGGCCGAGCGACGGCTCGCGCAGACAGATGATCGCCTTTTTCCCGATGCGGTTCAGTGCGTCGCCCAGTCCCACCGTGGTGGTGGTCTTGCCCTCTCCGGCCGGCGTCGGAGTAATCGCCGTGACCAGTATCAGCTTGCCATCCTTCTTTTTGCTAAGGCTCTCGACGAAATCGAGCGAGATCTTGGCCTTGTAATGACCGTAGGGCTCGAGCTGCTCCTCCGGGATCCCGAGTTTCTCGGCGACTTTCACGATGCGCTGCATCGTCGCCTGCTGGGCGATTTCGATGTCCGACAATGGCATGCTGCTTTTCCTCTCCTGACGGTAAGAATTTCTCTCAGACGGCATCAAGCGCGGCGAGCGCCTGGCCGCCACCATAGCTCGAGCGCGGCGTAAGCTCGCCGCCGCGCATCACCTTGACGGCGCAGTACTTGAACTCCGGTATCTTGCCGATCGGATCGAGCGCCGGATTCGTAAGCAGGTTCGCCGCCGCTTCGTAGAAACAGAACGGGATGAATACCGCTCCGCGCGGCGAGCCGTCGTCCGCTCGCGCATACAGCGAAATGATGCCGCGACGCGACTCCACCGTGATCACGTCCCCCGGCTTCGCCCCGATCGCGTCGAGGTCGAGCGGGTGGATGGAGGCCGTCGGCTCGGGCTCGATCGCATCGAGCACCGCGGCGCGGCGCGTGATCGCGCCGGTGTGCCAGTGCTCCAGCTGTCGCCCGGTAATGAGCACGAACGGAAACTCCTTGTCCGGGCGCTCGTTGGCGGCAATGATATCGGCCGGCACGAATTTGGCCCGCCCGGTGGCCGTTGGGAATTTCTCGGTGAACACCACGGGCTCACCCGGATCGCCCTCTTTTTCGCACGGGTAAGTCACACAGCTTTCCTGCTGGAGTCGCTCCCATGTGATGCCGGCGATCGAGGGCATTGCCTTGCGCATCTCGTTGAACACGTCCGCTGGCCCGCCGTAATTCCAGTCGAGCCCGATGCGCCGTGCAATTTCCTGGATGATCCATAGATCGGGCTTGGCGTCACCCGGCGGCTCGAGCGCCTGGCGGCCAAGCTGCACCATGCGATCGGTGTTGGTTACGGTGCCCTCTTTCTCCGGCCAGGCGGTCGCGGGCAGAATCACGTCAGCGTGATAGCAGGTCTCCGTCAGGAAGATTTCCTGCACCACCAGGCAATCGAGCTTGGCAAGCGCCTGCCGCGCATGGTGCGCGTCGGGATCCGACATCGCTGGGTTCTCGCCCATGATGTACATGCCGCGGATCTCGCCCGCGTGCACCGCATCCATGATTTCGACCACGGTAAGGCCAGGCTTGGGGTCGAGTTCCGCGTGCCATAACTTCTCGAAAAATGCGTGCGCTTCCGGGTTGTCCACGCGCCTATAGTCCGGGAACACCATCGGGATCAAACCGGAGTCGGAGGCGCCCTGCACGTTGTTCTGCCCGCGCAGGGGATGCAACCCCGTGCCGGGCCGGCCGACCTGACCGGTCATCAGGCACAGCGCGATGAGGCAGCGCGCGTTGTCGGTACCGTGTACGTGCTGCGAGATGCCCATGCCCCACAGAATCATCGAGGCCTTCGACGTCGCGTAGAGTCGTGCAACCTCCCTGATCGTCTCGGCCGGAATGCCGCAGATCTTTGCCATGGCCTCGGGACTGTAGCCGGCCACGTTCTTCTTGAGCTCATCGAAGCCGCTCGTGCGGCTCTTCACGAACGCCTCGTTCACCAGCCCCTCATGAACGATCGTGTGCATCATCGCGTTGAGCAGCGCCACGTCGGTGTCCGGCTTGAACTGCAGGAAGTGGGCTGCGTGGCGCGACAGCTCGGAGCGGCGCGGGTCGGCGTAGATCAGCTTGGCGCCGCGCTGCGCCGCGTTCTTGATCCAGGTCGCTGCGACCGGATGGTTCGAGACCGGATTTGCGCCGATGAGGAAGATCACTTCCGCGTGCGCCACATCGTTCACCTGGTTCGAGACCGCGGCCGAGCCAATACCCTCGAGCAGCGCCGCCACGCTCGACGCGTGGCAGAGCCGGGTGCAGTGGTCGACATTGTTCGAGCCGAATCCGGTGCGCACCAGCTTCTGCACGAGATAGGCTTCCTCGTTGGTGCCCTTTGCCGAGCCGAAGCCAGCGAGCGCATGCTTGCCATGCGTGTCGCGCACCTCCCTCAGCCGCCCGGCTGCCAGATCGAGCGCTTCATCCCAGCTTGCCTCGCGGAAGTGCTCCAGGGGGTGCGCGGGATCCATTGTGAAATCCGCGTGCTTGGGCACGCCAGGCTTGCGAATGAGCGGCTTGGTAAGCCGCTGCTTGTGATGCACGTAATCGAAGCCGTAGCGCCCCTTCACGCACAGGCGCCCGTGGTTGGAAGGACCATCGCGCCCGTCGACGTAAAGAATCTTGTTGTCCTTGATTGCATAGGTGAGCTGGCAGCCCACGCCGCAATACGGACACACAGAGTGCACCTCGCGATCCGGCGCGATCTTGCCGACCCCGCGCGCCGGCATCAGCGCGCCGGTGGGGCACACCTGAACGCACTCGCCGCAGGCCACGCAGCTCGATTCGCCCATCGGGTCATCGAGATCGAAGACGATCTTGGAATGCTCGCCGCGGAAGGCGTAGCCGATCACGTCATTCACCTGCTCCTCGCGGCAGGCACGCACGCAGCGGGTGCACTGGATGCAGGAGTCGAGATGGACCGCGATGCCGTGATGCGAAAGATCCAGCGCCGGCTGGCGACGCGGTTCGAAGCGTGGTTTGCCAACGCCAAGCTGCTGTGCCCAGTGGTCGAGCTCGGAGTCCGGCGTGTAACGCTCGCGCGGCATGTCGGCGAGCAGGAGCTCCAGCACCATCTTCTGCGAGGCGCGCGCGCGCTCGTTTTCGGTGTACACCTCCATTCCCGGCGCGGGCTTGCGGCAGCACGAGGCCGCCAGCACCCGCTCACCCTTGATTTCAACCATGCACGCGCGACAGTTGCCGTCCGGGCGCAGGCTCTCGCTGTAGCAAAGACGGGGAATCTCGACGCCGTAGCGTTGCGCCGTCAGGATGATCGTCTCGTTGGCGTCACCGACGACATCGCGCCCGTTCAACTTGAATTCGACGGGCATCGCTTTGCGTTCGTCCTTCGTCATCGGTGTCATGGTCTCACTCAATTTCTTTCGGGAAATACTTCATCACACAACGAATCGGGTTGGGCGCAGCCTGACCGAGTCCGCAGATCGAGGCATCAGCCATGGCCCCCGACAACTCCTCGAGCAGCCCCTGGTCCCAGCGCGCGGCTTCCATCAGCTTGAGCGCCTTGGCCGTTCCCACTCGGCACGGCGTGCACTGCCCACAGGATTCGTCCGCGAAAAACCTCATTAAGTTCCGCGCCGCCGCCGCTGCCTTGTCTTGGTCGGACAGAATTATGATCGCCGCCGAGCCGATGAAGCAGCCGTGCTCGTTCAGCGTATCGAAGTCGAGCGGGATGTCACCCATCGACGCTGGCAGGATGCCGCCGGAGGCCCCGCCGGGCAGATAGGCATAGAACGTGTGCCCTGGCAGCATGCCCCCGCAGTACTCGTCGATAAGCTCCTTCACCGTAATGCCCGCCGGCGCGAGGTGAACGCCAGGTTTGCGCACGCGCCCCGAGACCGAGAACGAACGCAGGCCCTTGCGCCCGTGACGCCCGTGCGACGCGAAGCAAGACGCGCCTTTCTCCAGGATCTCGCGTACCCAGTAGAGCGTCTCCAGGTTGTGCTCTAGCGTGGGGTAACCGAAGAGCCCGACCTGGGCAACATAGGGCGGCCGCAGCCGCGGCATGCCGCGCTTGCCCTCGATCGACTCGATCATCGCCGACTCTTCGCCGCAGATGTAGGCGCCGGCCCCGCGGCGCAGGTAAATCGGAGGCAGCGGGCACGGCGGATCGGCCTGGAGCGCCTTGATTTCGCGCTGCAGAATCTCGCGACAACCGGCGTATTCATCGCGCAGGTAGATATAGACTTCGGCGATCTGCACCGTCCAGGCCGCGATGATCGCGCCCTCGAGGAAGCGATGCGGATCGCGCTCCAGGTAGTAGCGATCCTTGAACGTGCCGGGCTCGCCCTCGTCAATGTTGATCGCCAGCAGGCGCGGCGCCTGCTCTTTTCTCACGAGGCGCCACTTGCGCCCGGCCGGAAACCCCGCGCCGCCAAGCCCGCGCAGGCCGGAATCCTCCATCGTCTTGATGATGGCCTCGGCGTCGCGCTTGCCGGCGAGGCACTGCGCGAGCAGCTTATAGCCGCCTTTCCGCCGGTATTCCGCGTACGTGATGTATTTGGAAACGGGGCACTTCGTCGTTTTCGCGGCGGCCGACCGTTTGACACTGGCAACGGTTGCGTTTGCCACCGGATTCTGTCCGACCACGGCGACGGGAGCCTGCTCGCACCGGCCCACGCACGGCGCCGGGATGACCCGGATCGCAGGGCCCAGCGCGCGCTTCAGCTCGGAGATCAGCTCGTTGGCGCCCGCGAGCTCACAGGACAATGAATCGCACACGCGCACCGTCAGGCGCGGCGGCGCTGCCTCGCCATCCTTGACGACGTCAAAGTGATGATAAAAGGTGGCGACCTCGTAGACTTCCGCTGGGGCAAGGCGCATTTCGTGCGCCAGCGCCACGACGTGCGCAGCGGACAGACAGCCATAGCGGTCTTGGATCTTGTGCAGATGCTCGATCAAAAGATCCCGGCGCCGGGGCTCGTTGCCCAAGAGCGCTCGCACTTCCGCGAGCGAGCGCGGCTCGACTGCGCGGCCCTTCGTCCGGCCGCGCGGTTTACCGTCTCGCTGCTTTCTTACGACACCGCCTTCCAACCATCCTCCTCGCGCGTAGGCCTCGTGTGCCTGCGACTCAGCAAATCTACTTCAGCACCGATTTCAGCAGTTTTCCCATCTCCGCGGGATTGCGAGTCACCTTGATACCACACTCCTCCATGACTTGGGATTTTGGCCTCGGCCGGCGCCCGGCGCCTTAACCTTCACCAAAGCTCAGGTTAGCCTCGTCCAAAACCCCGCCGTCATCTCAACACCGATTTCAGCAGCTTGCCCATCTCCGCGGGATTGCGGGTCACCTTGATACCACACTCCTCCATGACGGCGAGCTTTTCCGCCGCGGTGCCCTGGCCGCCGGAGATGATGGCCCCGGCGTGGCCCATCCGCTTGCCCGGAGGCGCCGTCACGCCCGCGATGAAACCGACCACGGGTTTCTTCATGTTCGTTTTGACCCAGCGCGCCGCCTCCTCCTCGTCGGTCCCGCCAATCTCGCCCACCATGATTACGGCCTCGGTCTGCGGATCGTCGTTGAACATCTTTAGGACATCGACGTGCTTCAACCCGTTCACCGGGTCGCCGCCGGTCCCAACGCAGGTGGATTGTCCGAGCCCGATTTCCATCAACTGCCCGACGGCCTCGTAGGTCAGCGTGCCGGAGCGGGACACCACGCCCACCGGCCCCTTCTTGTGAATGTGGCCCGGCATGATGCCGATCTTGATCTCCTCCGGCGTGATGACGCCGGGGCAGTTAGGGCCGACCAGCAGAGTCTTCTTTCCCTGCATCTTGTAGCGCGTGCGGATAAGGTCCCGCACAGGGATTCCTTCGGTGATGCAGATCACGAGATCCAGCTCCGCTTCCACCGCTTCGTCGATCGCCGCCGCGGCGTATGGCGGCGGCACGTAAATCACCGAAACGTTGGCGCCCGTTTGCGCCTTGGCCTCCTTGACCGTGTCGAAGATGGGAATGCCCTCGTAGCGCTGTCCGCCCTTCTTTGGCGTGACGCCCGCGACATAGCAGATCTTGCCATTCGCGTACTCCTTGCCCATTTTCGTGTGGAACTGACCGGTCTTGCCGGTAATGCCCTGCGTTACCACCCGTGTGTCTTTGTTAATCAGTATCGACATTGCAAGACCTGAGTAATGGACAGGATGAATGAATCTCTGCACAAGAAAGCGTGCAGAGATTCCTTAATGCTTGCCCTTTGCGGCCGCGACGACCTTTTGTGCGGCATCAGCCATGTTGCTGCCCGAAATGATCGGCAGGCCCGAGTCAGCAAGGATTTTCTTCCCAAGCTCGACGTTGGTACCCTCGAGCCGCACCACCAGCGGTACTTTCAACTGCACCTCGCGGGCTGCCGCCACGACGCCCTCGGCGATGACATCGCATTTCATGATGCCGCCGAAGATGTTTATCAGGATCGCCTGCAGTTTCGGGTTGCGCAGCATTATCTTGAATGCTTCCGTCACCTTTTCGGTGGAGGCGCCGCCGCCGACATCCAGGAAATTCGCCGGGCTTCCGCCGTAGAGCTTGATGATGTCCATAGTGGCCATGGCAAGCCCCGCTCCATTCACGAGGCAGCCAATATTGCCGTCGAGCTGGATATAGTTCAGGTCGAACTTCGATGCTTCGACCTCCGCCGGGTCCTCCTCGTCGAGGTCGCGCAGCGCGACGATGTCCGGATGCCGGAAGAGCGCATTGTCGTCGAAGTTGATCTTGGCATCGAGCGCCAGCACGCGCTCGTCGCCCGTCACGATCAACGGATTGATCTCCGCGAGCGACGCATCTGTCTCGTCAAATGCCTGATAGAGGGCCTTCAGAAACTCACGCGCCTGCAGTACGCCTTTTTCCGGTACCCCGATCTTGCGCGCAATGTCCTCCGCGTCCTTGTCCGCCAGGCCTTTCATCGGGTTGATCGTCACTTTGTGGATTTTCTCGGGCGTCCTGGCCGCCACTTCTTCGATGTCCATGCCGCCCTCGCTCGAGGCCATGAGGACCACCCGCTGCGACCCGCGGTCGACGACCATGCCGACGTAGAGCTCTTTTTTGATGTCGGCGCCTTCCTCGATCAGCAAACGTCGGACTTTTTGGCCCGCGGGTACGGTCTGATGGGTCTTTAGCTGCATCCCGAGAATCTGCCCCGCCAGCAGCTGCACCTCCTCCAGCGATTTCGCGAGCTTCACGCCACCACCCTTGCCGCGTCCGCCTGCATGAATCTGCGCCTTCACCACCCACGCCTTCCCGCCGAGCTTTTGCGCCGCCGCCACGGCATCCTCGACCGTAAAGCAGGGAATGCCGCCCGGCGTTGCCACGCCGTGTTTGCGGAGAATTTCTTTCGCCTGGTATTCGTGGATTTTCATCGCTGACCTGAGTCGTTCCGCAACGGGTCGTCCCGGTTCCCGGCGCGGAAGGGGGAGAGAATCTCACAGCCGACTACACATCGGCCTTGACTGCAGTCAATAATCCGGACTCGTGCGCGAACGCTTGGACACCGCGTCTGCCGCGCCGTCGCACGCGGGGAAGCGCGTGGAAACAGGAAACGAACGGGCGACCGCAGTATAACAGCGCCGCCGGGACACCCGATGCGGGGCACCCGCGCCCTTACGAATTGGAATTACGCGGCCGAATCGCGCGGCGGTGCGAGCGGCTCTGGCCGCCATCGACCTGCCGTGACCGTTAGCTTAAGTCGAGCGACAATCGCGCGCGCCCTATATTGGGGATTTTCTGGCATTGCACCAAGAGCAGAATTGAGGATGCCCTGCCGCGGATACAACACGCAGACTTGCTCGAAAACACCAAAAAAAAGCGCAACCGACGAGGTTGCGCTTGAAGTTCCACCAAAGGAGGAGGTTTTGGAGGAATGTGCCGCACCATTGCGGTGCAGACACCCGGCAATTATGCTGGCAATGGAGACAGAATGCAAGCGGTTTCTGTTGCGACGCAACAAAACCTGGCCCCACGCGCGCCTTGATCTAAAAAAACATACGTTTCAGCGGGTTAGTGTCGAGCCGCGGGCAGCGCCGCGATCAGCGTACGACGAGAACGGGAATCTTCGTGTGCGTCAGGACCTTACGCGTCTCGCTGCCCAGAAGGACGGCGGCGAGTCCTTTGCGTCCGTGCGAAGTCATCACGATGAGATCGCATTTGCGCGCGTCCGCGGTCTTGAGGATCGCATCGTACGGATGATCGCTCGTCTCGCAGATCGTGTCGCAAGCAACACCCGCTTCCCCGGCCGCGTTACGTACGAATGCGAGATATTTCTCGGCGCGTTCCTTGGCCTCCTGCTCGATTCGCTCCTCAGTCACGGGGTCGAACGCGCCCTCATAGGCAATGAGGAGGTGGTAGTCGGGAATCACGTGAATGCCGGTGATCCGCGCCTGGTGCGTCTTGGCGAGCTGAACGGCCGTGCGAACCGTGTGCTGCGACGAGTCGGAACCGTCGGTCGGAATCAGGATGTTGGTGAACATCTACAGCTCCATGTTTTAGGGGCGCTGTTTCGCACTCCGCTCGTTTATGTGGTCCGCGTGCAGAGCTTGTCGCTCCCCCGGGTGGCTGTCAAGAGCGCACGGCAGCCTGGCCGATATAATCGGGCATTCGGTGCGCCTAGCAGCCTGTCAGACTTAACATTCCGTACAGGCTGCTACAAGCAAAACCGGCTGACAATTTCAATAAAGACCCGGCCGAAGCGGCGTAATGTGAAAGCAGGCGAGGGTGAATTCGCGTATCTGTCATCCTTTCTTGCGCGTTTCCTAGCGTTTCCTAGTGCCGGTTTTGCATTAGGAGTTTGTCGGTGCTAAGTCCGACAAACTCCTAGCGCGCATCACGCTCTGACGGGATCCCATGCGACGAACCCTGTGCTTCACCGGTGACGTAAATCTCATGAATGTCACGGACCCGGCCGCGCCTTTTGCGCGGGTAGTGGATGTTTTACGCGGCGCTGACGTGCTTTTCGGCAATCTCGAATGTTGTCTCTACGCAACGGGGGCCGAGCGCTCCGTGCTAGACGAGGGGTTCTACGCCGCCCCCGCGGCCGGCCGCGCGCTCACCCTTGCCGGCTATCACGCGATGGGAGCGGCCAACAACGTTAACTACGGTGCCGAGGCCATTGGCTCTTCGCTAGCGGAGCTCGACCGCCTCGGAATTCGGCACACGGGAGCGGGTGCCAACCGCGCACTGGCACGCGCACCGGCCGAGGTGGAGCGCAATGGCTTGCGCGTCGGTTTCCTGCAGCGAACGTCGGTCTATTGGCCGACCAATCACGAAGCCGGCGAACGCTCCCCGGGCGTAGCGGCTTTACGCGGCCATACCGCCTATCAGCTGCCCCTGCACAAGACGCGGCCGGAAATACCCCCCGCGAATCGCCCCGGCGTGCCGCCTGTGATCGTGACCTGGACTGATCCCGTCTATCTTGCACAATACCGAGAGGAAATCGCGGCGCTGAAGCGCACGACCGACATCGTCGTCGCCTCGCACCATTGGGGTCTGCACGGTGACGTTTTACAATACATGATCGAAATTGCGCACGCGGCGATCGACGCGGGCGCCGACGTGGTCATCGGACATGGCCCTCATGTCTCGCTGCCAGTCGAGATCTACCGTGGCAAGCCGGTGTTCTACGGGCTCGGCAACTTCTCGTTCCACACGGGGCACGGCGGGCGCAAGCACGGCGACTGGGTCGGCATGCTGGCGCACGTCACCTTTGAGGAAACGGCTCCCGTGAGAACCGCGTTCCGCCTCGTCCGGCACAACGATGCCAATGAGACTTACTTCTGCGACCTGGACCGGGAACAGGCGGCTATTGATTACCTGGCCGCGCGCAGCGCGTCTCTCGGGACACGTTTGCAACGGGAGGACGGCGAGCTTGTCGTTACGCCGATCGCGTAGTTAAATCGGAT
>JAQBFV010000243.1:0-6177 GCA_032123035.1 Betaproteobacteria bacterium
TGGCGCGCGGTCATCGAGATCGGCGCCGACATGCCAAGTTCGACCTGCATCGCGGCGAACGCGCATGCGCTGGGCCGCTACGCCGCAATTTGCCAGGAAGCGGGGCTAGTGCCGATCGTGGAGCCAGAAGTTCTCATGGACGGCAACCACCTCATCCAGCGCTGCGAAGAGGTCACGGAGTGGACTCTGAACGCCGTCTACGAGGCGCTGTACTTGAATCGCGTCACGCTCGAGCAATCGGTACTGAAGCCCTCCATGGTGATTTCTGGCAAGGACTGCCCCGAACAAGCGGATGTCGAGGAGGTGGCCGAGCGCACAGTGCGCGTGCTCAAGCGCTGCGTGCCGGCTGCCGTCACGGGCATCGTCTTTCTCTCCGGTGGGCAAAGCGATCAGCTCGCCACCGCGCACCTGAATGCGATGAACAAGACCAACGCCGGCCAGCTGCCGTGGCCGCTATCATTCTCGTATGGGCGCGCGCTGCAGCACCCCTCACTCAAGGCGTGGAAGGGATCGAGCGCCAACGTGGCCGCCGCGCAGGCAGCGCTGCTCCATCGCGCACGGATGAACAGTCTGGCGTGCGGCGGGCGCTACAGCGCGGACCTCGAGCGGCAGGCGCTCGCGGCGTAAGGATTTCAACCACAAAGGCACAGAGAACACAGAGAAAAGCGAAGGCGCTCGGTTTATTTATTGTGTTGGCCTTTGCTTCGAATGCATCGCAGATTTTCCTGCGGCTCCGTGTCTCGGTGTTTCCTCAAGCGATTTTATGACCGCAACAGCGGGTGAACGCCCGCCAGTTTCTATCATCACCGGCTTCCTGGGCAGCGGAAAAACGACGCTGCTCAACCGGCTGCTGCGCGAGCCGGCGCTCGCGAAGACCGCGGTCATCGTCAACGAGTTCGGCGAGATCGCGCTCGACCATCTACTGGTGGCAGCGCCGAGCGAGAACATGGTGCTGCTCGCGAACGGCTGCATCTGCTGCGCTGTGCGCGGCGACCTAGTCGGTACGCTGGAGGCGCTTGCGGACAAGCGCGACCGCGGTGAAACGCCGCCTTTCGACCGCGTGTTAATCGAGACGACCGGGCTGGCGGATCCGGTGCCGGTGTTGCAAACGCTCATCACCGACCCCGATGTCGGCCCGCGCTACCGCCTCGACGGGGTCGTGACGCTCGTCGATGCCGTGCACGGCGCGGCGCAGCTTGACGCACATCGCGAGGCAGTCAAGCAGGCCGCTCTTGCTGACCGTCTGCTGATCACGAAATGCGATGTCGCGGCGCCCGAGTCGGTCGCCGCGCTGGAGCGAAGGCTCGCGGCACTGAACCCCGGCGCGCAGCGATATCGCGCCGTGCGCGGGGAGATCGGCTCTGAGGAACTGTTCGGGGTGACGCTCGCGCGCCACGACGGCGAGGCGCTTGCGCGCTGGCTCGGGCGTGAGTCTTATTTCGCGGCAAGCGGGCGAAAGAACAGCTATCTCGCCGGCGCCAACGGCGGACGGCACGACAAGAGCGTCGACGCGTTCGGCCTGTATCTGGACGAGCCCGTAACCGAGGCCGGCCTCGTGACGTGGCTCCACCTGCTGGCCTCGCTGCGCGGCGCCAACCTCTTGCGGATGAAGGCGCTGCTTAATGTCGAGGGCCGGCCGGTTGCTGTGCACGCGGTGCAGACGCTGATCGACGAGCCGATCGCGCTCGAACACTGGCCCGACGCGGAGCGCCGCTCGCGCCTGATGTTCATCACGCGGGACATGGCGCGCAACGATATCGAGCGCACCCTGGATGCACTTCGCTATGACGCGGGCGCGCGGGTGGCGGGCGGCGGGTTCGATCCGAAGGCCTACGAGCGCTTCGTCGCGGTGGCGAGAAATTTCCGGTGAACCGATGCAGAGAGTGACAAGGGAGGTATTCAGGAAATGGACATGAAGTTTCCGGAGGAGAAAGGCCCGCAGCAGTTCGTCAAGGGCGGGATGTTGATAGACGGCTCGGGCAAGAAGCCGATCAAGGATCCCGTCATCGAATTGAATGGGCGCCGCATCAAACGCGTTGGCACCAAGGCAAGCGTCAGGATTCCGCCGCGCGCCACCGTGATCGACTGCGGCAACAATACGCTCATGCCGGGGATGATGGATCTGCACATCCACACGGCCATGTACAACTGTATGTCATTCCACAACCACCGGGTCGCGCAGTTCGAGATCATGCCGCACCTGCAGCAAATGTACTCGCTGTTCCACGCGCAGAACTGCTTCGACATGGGGTTCACCACCCTGCGCGATCTCGGCATGAACGGACCCTACGGCCTGCTTGTCAACGAGCTGTGCGCGGTGCGCGACGCCATCGATGCTGGCATCGTGGAAGGCCCGCGCATGCTCATCGCGGGCTTCACGACCATGACCGGATCGCACCTGGATCTCATCCAGCCGCGGGCAATGTATCGCTGGGGTTTTAATACGGCGGACGGGCCCTGGGAGCTCAGAAAGCTCGCGCGGAAGAACCTGCTCGCAGGTTGTGACGTCATCAAGACGTGCGCGTCCGGGGGCGGGGGCACGGACAAGGAAGAGCCCGACATCCGCAATCTCACGCAGGAGGAGCTCGATGCGCTCGTGGACGAGGCGCACGCCCTGCACAAGCACGCGGCGGTGCACTGCTTCACGACCCAGGCACAGCGCATGGCAATGAAGGCGGGCGCCGACACGATTGAGCACATGGTTTTTCACGACGACAAGACCATTGACCTGATCGTGGAGGCTGGCGTACCTGTCACGCCGACCCTGTCGCATCGCACGGATCACGCGATCCAACTGCGGCGCGAGCAGGGCACTGCGGAGTTCGTGCTGCGCAAGATGAAGTATCTGCAGCCGTTCTGCTTCGAGACCTTCCGGAAGATGTACAAGGCCGGCGTCAAGATCGCCATGGGAACCGACATGGGCTTCGAGCCCCATATGGGGACGAACGGCGCGGAGCTGGAAATCTACGTCAAGCTCGGGATGAAGCCGATGGATGCGATTCTGACGGCGACTCGCAACGCGGCGGAGGCGCTGAAGATGGACAAGGACATCGGCACACTCGTGGCCGGGAAGTTCGCGGACATCATTGCCGTCAACGGCGATCCGCTGAAGAACATCCGCTGCATTCAGGACAAGAAGAACATCCAGCTGGTGATGAAAGAAGGCAAGATCTACGCCGATCGCCGCCCGGGTAAGAACAAGAATGTCGTCAACGTAAAGCCGGGGGACTGGAAGATCATTGACTATCTGTAATTCGCTCCGCGAATTACAGATTAATGAAGGAACGAAACGAACAGCAACTTTAACCTTAAAGTGAGGCACATGGCGATGCAGAAGACACCAGTCCGGAAATCCTCCAAATCCGGCGCGCGCAAGCGTGCCGGTGGTAAGTTTTCGTCGCGCCAGGCGACGAAAACTAAGGGCGCAACCAAGGGCGGTAACGGGCGTTACCAGTTCAAGCTGGCCGGCCTGAAGAAGGTTCCGGCCGGAACCGGCTACTCGACGTCGCATGGCGGCGTCGTTGAAGGTAAACGAATGCTGATCGGCTACATTCACAAGCCGCGCGGCACCGGCTCGCGGATGCACACGCACAAGAACGAGCAATTCAACTACGTCGTCCAGGGCACGCTCAAAGGCTCAATCAATGGCAAGCGCGTGCTGGCGCCGGCCGGCACGCTGGTCTATATTCCGGCGAACGCGCCGCACACGCTCGTCGCCAAACCGGGGAAAGATGTGATTTTCATCGCCATCAAGGACCTCTCGCAGGGCATCATCGGAAAAGCGGTCGACGGCACGATGACGGGCCCGCACTACGAGCGGGGCTACGGCCCGCGCGCAACGTAAGTTAGGTCGGGCCGGCGTGTCCCACGACGACCTGCTGAGGGAGTTCGAGGAGAAATCTGCCGCAGCGCTGGCGATGGGCGGGGCGGGGAAGCTCGCCGAGCGCAAGGCCCAGGGGCTACTCAATGCGCGCGAGCGCATTGAGTATCTGGTCGACCCGGGATCCTTCATTGAATCGGGCCGCTTTGCCCGCGCGATCCGCCCCGAGGTCAGGCATAAGACACCGGCTGACGGCAAGCTCGCGGGTTTCGCGCGGATCGGTGGGCGGGAAGTTGCACTCGTCTCGAACGACTTCACCGTGCTCGGCGCGTCGTCGAGCGTGGTGAACATGAAGAAGATCAAGCACGTCAAGCAGACCGCGAGCAAGCGTGGTTTGCCGTTGATTCTGCTTGGCGAGTCGTCGGGCGCGCGGATGCCGGACCGCATGGGCTCGGCCGGGCGTGCGATCATCGCGCAGGACCCCACCGAGTATCAGCGGTTGCGCGAGACCCCCTGGGTTTCCGCGTTGCTCGGCCAGTGCTACGGCTCCTCGACGTGGTATTCGGCCATGTCGGATTTCGTCGTGATGCGCAAGGGCGCCATCATGGCGATTGCCAGCCCCAACGTCACCTCCATTGCGATCGGCAAGCCGATCGATTCGGAGGACCTGGGCGGCTGGAAGCTGCTGACCGGCGTTTCCGGATTGGCCGACCTGGCAGTTGACACCGACGAGCAGGCGCTCGACGCCATCAAGCGATTCCTGTCCTACCTGCCGAGCCACAACATGGAGCCGCCGCCGGAGCACCCCGTGCCGGCCGGCTCGGATGAACCTTGCCGCACCGTCCTCGATATCCTGCCCGAGTCGCGCAACAAGGTCTATGACGTGCGCAAGATCGTCGCCGCGATCGCGGACCTCGACTCGTCCTTCGAGCTGAAGGCGCGCTACGGCCGCTCCGTGTCGACCGTACTCGCGCGCCTCGAGGGCAAGAGTGTGGGCTTCATCGCCAACAACCCGTTGTACAAAGGCGGGGCGCTTGACGCTGACGCGTGCCAGAAGGTCACGAGCTTCATGGTGCTGTGTGATTCCTTCAACATCCCGCTCGTATTCCTGGTGGATGTGCCCGGGTTCCTGATCGGCCTGGAGGGAGAGATACGTGGCATGCCCGGCAAGGTCATCAACTGGATGAACGCGCTGACGCTCGTGACAGTACCCAAGATCACCGTCATGATGCGCAAGAACTACGGTCAGGCGTTCATCAACATGGCGGGCGGGAAGAACGCGGATGAAGTCGCGTGCTGGCCGATGGCGGACCTCGGATTCATGGACCCCGCGGTATCCGTGAACGTGCTCTACGGCGTGAAGCGCGAAGACGATCCGGAGCGGTTCAAGGAACTCGTTGCCGAGGTCGAGCGCGACACCGCGCCGTGGGGCCTGGCCGAGCTCTACGAAGCGCAGAACGTGATCGATCCGCGCGATACGCGTCAATTCCTGATTCGAACGTTGCAGGTACACCGCATGCGCATGAAAAAGGGCGTGGGCGAGCACCTGTTGCGCAACTGGCCGACCAGCTACTGAATCGGTGAATGGTGAATGGTGAATGGAGAAAAACAACAAGCCCCCCATTATCAGGTTCATCCACTCACCAGTCACGCCTCGAGGGAAGTGGGAAGTGGGAAATGGGGAATAGGGTTTCGCGCGATGCGCCGCTCTTTCCATTCACTATTCACTAATCCGGCAGGCTTGCGCGAATTCGTTTCCAGTCCAGGGAGGGTGTGAAATGCAGGAATGGTTGCTGACAACTACCAGGTCTGGTGATGGTGGCGCCGATACCAGCGAGAGACCGGCACGCGTAGGCACAAAGCTGGCGCTGGCATTGATCGTGGCGCTCGTGGCGGGCTGCGTTTACGTTGACGATGTGCGGGACACCGTTATCCCGGCCCGCATCGATTACTCATGCGCGGGCAACAAGGTCTTGCCGGTATCGCGCTCGCCCGACCAGAAGCAGGCCGCAGTCTTCCTCGATGGAAAGTGGGTGAAGCTGGCGCGCGCCGATAGCGCGGCGCAGGAAAAGTACAGCAACGGGACCTACGCGCTGTACCTTCATGGCGAACGCGCGATGTTGGAGGACCAGGGGCGGGTCCTGTACGGGCCGTGCACCTCGCCGGTTGATCTCCCGACGGCTCGCCGTTATCGCTGAGAAGCCCGCGTGGCGGCGCACAGCGGCGGGTCGCAACGCCTGAGATTGTCGCGATGAAGCCGAGCTTGTTCTACGTTATCGCTTGGCTACCGCTCGCCCTCCTTGTTTGAGTCCAGCTCTACGCGCGCCAGTTCGATGGTTGGGGTCGGTGGGCGACCG
>JAQBFV010000244.1:0-6167 GCA_032123035.1 Betaproteobacteria bacterium
CCGCCGTTCAGCGTGACGTCTAGACTGCCGGCGGTGGCGGTCATGATGTCGTTGCCATCAAGGCCCCGAATCTCAATTCCGGAGTCCGCGGCGCCGCCATCGATAATGTCATCGAGGTCGGTTCCCTCGATGACGCCGTCGGTTGCCAGGACAGGTAAGCCATTAACCGTTGCCATTTTCCGCTCGCTTTCGTTGCCTTAAAAAAATGCCGATTCAAGAATTTAAGTTTCGACCCTGCGCGTCGAACCAAAGACAAACGCCGGGTCACGCACCTCCCATGTTGCAAAACCCGGGCCAGCTCGAGCCGGCCCTGAGCATTTCGACCCCAAATCGCCGGCGAAGTCTGGGAAACCGTGACAAAGTTCTCGTTCAGGGGTTATCCCGGTCTCGCGCGGAGTCCCATAAACGATTGCGGCACCGGGGCACTACGCGAGGGTGTGACGGATGTCACGGCCTCCGCGCAAAACTTTCCGAGCGGCCTGGCCCGTGATCGCTCCGCACGGAATCGGCTTCGATTTGAGTATGGAACGACGGGCCGGCGTGACGAAATCTCGGCATTCGGCCGAACTTCCGACGGCCCACACGGGTTTACGTTCCGAGTTCCGAGTTCCGGGTTCCGAGTTCCGAGTTCCGAGTTCCGGGTTCAGTGTTCAATGTTCAGTGTTCAGTGTTTAGTGTTCAGTGTTCAGCGTTCGATCCCAACCGCGAACGTTGAACCTTGAACCTTGAACCTTGAACTTTGAACCTTGAACGCGAAGCCGAAGCGGCGTCACGGCGCGCCGGCTTCGCGTGTCAGCACGAAGCAAACCGTTCCCGGTTCATTGGCGGCGAGCACCAGCCGATAGCCCGACGCGACCGCCTGCTTGGCCGCCTGAAACAGCCCGATGCCGAGCCCGGTGTGGGATTGCACCGGATTATCGAACAACTGCTCGGCCACATCGTTGGCAATGGCCGCGCCGTTATCGCATACCGTCAGGGTGCCGCCGCGAGCCGCCGAAAGCGTGACGCGCACCTGCAGAGTCGAATGGTCGGCCGACTTGGCCAGCGCGTTCTCGATGAGGTTGTCCGCAACGCTGTCGAACAGCTCCAATGGCAGCTTGAGATCCTTCGCGGGCCCATCGACGTGGAACAGGATCTTGCGCCCGTTGAAGCGTTGCAGCAGGCCTTCCCACCAGATCGCCGCATCCGCCATGCTCGAGTCCGTTTGCTGCGGAGAGCGCAGCTTGTCCAGCGTTACGTTCAGCCGCTGGGTGATCTGCGGCAACTGCCGCTGCATGAGCGCCTGCAGCCCCTGCGCCTGCTCGGCGCTGCTCGACTCGACCGCGGCGCAGAGCGAGCGCAGCGATTGCAGGAGATTCTTCACGTCGTGCGTCAGCCTGGCGCCGGTTTCGTAGATCGCCTGGGTATAAGCGCTTTGCCGCTGGATCTGCTCGCGGCGCTTGGCGTCGTAGAAGTGCCCCACCATCTGCGTGAGCAGCTTGAGATGCAGCAGCACCGCCGGGGACAGCGACCAGCCCGTGTAGATGCGCAATCGCAGGTCCTGGAACGAGAGGTCGGCAAAGAACTCCGATTTTTCTCCGGACTCCCCCTGGCCAAGGCGCGCTTCCCATTCCAGGCCGCTGACCCACGGCAGCTCCAGAATGTGCTCGAGCGCCAGCGCCAGAAAACGCTGGGGCTGCGTCTCGTTCTCGGCGAGATCGGCCAGTTGCTGCACCCAGCGCTCGAACGGCAGCCCCAGGCTCATGAAGTAGCGCGACAGGATATGGCCGAGCCCGACGAAGCCGCTGTGCGGGTTCCAGAGCCAGGATATGGCGACCAGCAGCAGCGCGATCGCAAACAACGTCTGCGCGAGAGCGATGGGGTAATTGCCGTGGCTGACCTGCTTGACGACGAAGCTGCCCAGCACCAGCGCGGTGACCAGCAGGAACAGGATCAGGCTGTAGAAGAGATCCACTGCGAGCGGGAGCACGCTGCGGGGCGCCTCGACGCGCGTCAGCACAATCGCCAGGGGCAACAGCGGCAAGCCGTACTGCACCAGCAGAACCAGCGCGTCCTCGAGGCTCTGGCCGATGAACAAATGCGGCACCACCCAGATCAGCAGCATCGACAGGAGGTAGATCGCCGCGAGCAGCGACACCAGGCGTTGGCGGCGTTCCGTTATGCCCGGCACGGATCCGCCGATCAACCCGAAGAGCACGGCCAGCCAGACCGCCATCAGCCACCAGTTGCTCCAGGCGGCAAGCAGAAAGCCGACGATGACCACCAGGAACGCATAGCGCGGCTCGACGTTGCGCTCGCCGCGCCACAGCGGCTGCCAGATCAGGAACAGGCCCAGATGCGCGAGCAAAAACGCGCGGGGCCACCAATCGTCGATGCCCCAAGCGAGCGCGGCATGCAGGGCAAGCAGCATCAAGCCCATCCACACATGCGGACGGGTGGCGACCAGGCGGCCGTTCGCGCGGACGGCCGCGTTCACGACGGAACGCCTGCGGCGGCTGAGAGCGGTACTGTTTCGCTATACTGTCGGGAGCCCATGGCGATCATTTTGGCATGAATTCCAGAATAGCAACTATGGCGCGTTACGCGCTGCTCGAGGCGTTGCGGACGCGGTTTCCGGTCCTCGTGCTCGTCGCGGTCGCGGTGCTGCTGTTGGCGAGTTTTTTTGTCGAGAGCCTAGCGGTCACGGAGGGCGCGCGGTTCCAGGTCGCCTTTTATGCCGCCGGCATGCGTCTGGCGGGCGTTTTCGTCGCGGGGCTGTACGTGCTCGTCAGCATCGCCCGCGAGTTCAATGACAAGGGCTTCGATATCCTGCTCGCCCTCGATTTGCCGCGCGCGCATTACGTGCTGGGCAAGCTGGCCGGGTTTCTCGCGCTGGCGGTCCTGATTGCCGCCGTCGCCAGCCTCCCGCTAGTCTGGTTTGCGCCCCTCGAAGCCGTCGTGCAGTGGGCCGTGTCGCTTGCCCTCGAGCTCGCCATCGTGGTCGCGCTCGCGCTGTTCTGCATGCTGACCTTCAGCCAACTCGTACCGGCTGCCAGCTTCGTCCTGGCGTTCTACCTCCTCGCGCGGTCGATCACGGCAATCCGCCTGATGGGTGCCCACCCTCTCGCGGGCGCGGACTCGTTGTCGCACCAGGTCATCAGCGGGACGATGGAGGCGCTGGGGCTGGTAACGCCGGCTTTTGACACCTGGACCCAGACCGCGTGGCTGGTCGACCAACCGGCCGCATGGGCAAGCCTGCTGCAAATCGGCTGGCAAAGCATCGTCTACGTGCTGTTGCTAACCGCGGCGGCGATGTTCGATCTCTACCGAAAAAATTTCTGATCATGCTTCTCAGAAATTTTTTCACAATTACAAAAGCCGTCACCGCGCGGCTGAATCGGGGCGGGGAGCGCCCGCTGAGCCGGGTGCCGCGCCCCGCGCTTGCGCTGCTTGCGGCTGCGCTCGCGTTGCAGGTCGGATCGCAGGCACTGCAGCCGAAGCCGAGCGCTCGTGCTGAGGCGCTCAGCGCGCCCCCAACGACGACGACGCTGCGTGCGCTTGCCTTCGGCGAGCCGATCGCATTCGCCGCGCTGCTGACGCTGCGCCTTCAGGCGTTCGACAACCAGCCCGGTATCAGCATCCCGTTTGCCCAACTGGATTATGGGCGCGTGGGCGAATGGCTCGAGACCATACTGGGGCTCGACCCGGTAAGCCAATACCCCCTGCTCATGGCAGCGCAACTCTACGGGCAGGTCCCCGACCCGACAAAACAACGACAGATGTGCGAGCTCGTCCGCCGGCAATTCGAACGGGATCCCAACCGGCGCTGGCGATGGCTCGCGCACTGCGCCATCATGGCCAAGCACCGGTTGCGCGATACGAGGCTTGCTCTGGCCTACGCGGAAGCGATCGCGCGCAGCGCCACGCAGGCGCCAACCTGGGCGCGGCAGATGCGCATTTTCGTGCTCGAGGACATGGGAGAGGCTGAGGCCGCAGCCATTCTTCTGGGAGGATTACTCGCCAGCGGCGAGGTCACTGACCCTCAGGAAATCCACTTCTTGATGGAGCGTTTGAAACAACTCCGGGGTGCCGAAAAATCGCCACTCCCGTCGAAAAAATGACAGTCCGCGCGCAGCTTTGGCGCCATGTCTTTAATTTTTAAGAACTATTTTTTATGATACGCATTCTGCGACGGGCTCCATAGCTGACAGTAAAAGTGCTTTCCATCAAATAGTTAGGCTCTTAATTCCCAAGATAGTGACGTATCGCACACTGAGAGCCCCGCCGAGCCCTTCGCGTGTGTGACACTTGGCACACAACTTGCATTGTCTGCAGGACTCATAACGTCTTGAGGAACGCAGCCATGAAGAAAGAACACGGCTTCACCCTGATCGAAATCGCGATCGTGCTCGTGATCATCGGGCTCCTGCTCGGCGGCGTGCTGAAGGGGCAGGAACTCATCACCAGCGCCCGCGTGCGTAACATGATCTCGCAGCAGGATGGCGTCAAGGCTGCTTTCTTCGGCTTCCTGGACCGCTATCGCGCCTTTCCCGGCGACTACAGCCAGGCGCAGGCCAACATTCCCGGCTGTGCAGCGTGCGCCCAAGGCAACAACAACGGCCAGATCCGCACCATTCTTGCGGGCGATGTCGTCGATGAGCAAATCGCGGTGTGGGAGCACCTCTCGCGCGCGGGCTTCATCAACGGCAGCTACACCTACACGGCAGGGGCGGAAACCACGGCCTCGGCGCCGACGAACCCGTATGGGCGCTTCCTGCAAATGATCTACGACAACGTCTATGACGGCGGCCCAACGACGCGCCACAATCTCAAGACCGGGAACCAGATCCCGTCGGACATCCTAGCCGAGGTCGATCGTAAGGTCGACGACGGCGTTGGTAACGGGGGGGCGTTCCGTTTCACCGTTTATCCTGGTCAGTCAACCGGCGGCGGCACCGCACCCACAGCAGCCACCTGCTATGCGGCCCTGACTCCGTTCAACTGGATTTCCAACAACCCCGCCGCGAACTGTGGCGGAACGGGCCTGTTCTAAGCGGCATAGAGACGTTGAGAGGAGCCCCGCGCCAGTTCCAACCTGACTCGGCAAATCGTGCTCATGATTAGACAGCGTGGTTTTACACTGATCGAAATCGCGATCGTGCTCGTGATCATCGGGCTCTTGCTCGGCGGCGTGCTGAAGGGGCAGGAACTCATTACCAGCGCCCGCGTGCGCAATATCATTTCGCAGCAGGACGGAATCAAAGCTGCCTTCTTCGGCTTCCTCGACCGTTATCGCGCCTATCCCGGCGACTACGCGGGGGCCATAGCGAACATCCCCGGCTGTGCCACCTGCCAGAACGGCAACAACAACGGCCAGATCCGCACCATTGCTGCGGGCGATGTCGTCGATGAGCAAATCGCGGTGTGGGAGCACCTCTCGCGCGCGGGCTTCATCAACGGCAGCTACACCTACACGGCAGGGGCGGAAACCACGGCCTCGGCGCCAACGAACCCGTACGGGCGCTACCTGCAGATGATCTACGACAACGTCTACGATCCGGCAGCATCCGCGATACGCCACAATCTCAAGACCGGGAACCAGGTCCCGTCGGACATCCTCGCCGAGGTCGACCGCAAAATCGACGATGGCAGCGGGATAGGAGGCTCCTTCCGCTTTTCCGCCTACCCCGGCCAGTCCACTGGCGGGGGCACGGCCCCGGTCGGCTCGGGCAGCTGCTATCTGGCAGCCGCTCCTAATAACTGGGTGGCGAACGCGCCGGTTCCCGTTTGTGGCGGTACCAGCCTGTTCTAACAAAAAGTTCAAAGTTCCAGGTTCAAAGTTTCAAGTTAAAAAGCCCGCGGAAGACGCGGGCTTTTTTTGTTGGCGGCGCGCCACTGGCGGAACCGAACCCCGAACCTTGAACAAGTCCGCCTGAAACGACTCCAGCGACTGACCCCGCTCGGCCAACCGCGCCCGCAGCGCGGCTTGTTCCGTCGTGATGTTAAAAAAATTTCGGACGCAAAAATAGCCGACGTTCCGCAGCGACAAACTCTTGAAATGCTCGTGGGCCAGTTCGGCGATGGAATGCGGGCAGACGTGTACGCTGGCGGCCACCGAGGCTGGAATCGTGTTCGCGAGATTAACAAGGGGGCGTCCGAGCTTGCCGAGTTCGCGGGCGTGGCTGGCC
>JAQBFV010000245.1:0-8450 GCA_032123035.1 Betaproteobacteria bacterium
GCCAAGGTCCGCCTGCCGCAGCCCGGTGAAGTCCCCGCGTTTGCGCGCGCCTACCTGCATCTCGTGTCGCTGGAGAACTTCGCCCGCCTGCTTGAGCGCCGGGCGGCGCGCGGCGCGACCAAGTAGCACAGGCGAAAAAAAGGGCGGCTTGCGCCGCCCTTTCTCGCGTCTACCCCTTCCCGCCTAGTCGAGCATGTGCTTGTAGCGCAGGCCGACATAGGTCGATTGCTGCGGCGACTTCTGCGTGAAGGTGGTGCCGTCTGCCGTCGCACCGGTCGTGCCGTAGCTGAACGGCGTGCCGCCGGCGAACGTATATGACCAGTCGTTGGTCTTCCAGTCTTCGTAGATCACGTCGAAGCGCAGGCTGGCGTTTTTCTCCACTGCGTAGTCCGCGTACAGCCCAAGACGCGTGAGTTCGGTCGTGATGTTCGGCAGCGGGACCGCCGTTTCCCCGCCCGAGGTCGGATAGCGGTTTTGGTCCGCGCCGAGCCCCGACGGGTCCCAGGTCTCGTTATAGCTGCTGCGGCTCTTCGTCCACAGAACGCTCCCGCCGAGCTTCCACTTCGAATCGACCTTGCCGTCCAGATTCAAGCCCAGGGTGTCGCTCTTGTCCTTCAAGTCCGCCGTCTTGGTGCCCTCGAAAATCTGCGCTCCGGTGCGCTGCCAGCGAGCATGGTACCGGTCCGCCTCCTGTTGGTCGTAGGCGTAAAAGCCGGTCAGCTTCCAGGCGTCGTTGATCTGGTAGGTCGCGTCCAACGAAAACAGGTTCCCGCTGCCCTTGGTCATGCCGTAGGGGCGACTCGCGTCGTGCGGATACTTGTCGCTCGCATCCTCGAACACGCCCACCAGCGTGAAATTGTCGGCGGGCGTCCAGTCGAGCTTCAGGCGCCACTTGTCGCGATTGCGATCGGCGATATGCCAGGGGCTGATCAGGTCTTCGTGAAAATCCGTGGCCAGCGCATAGCTCGACCCGTCGCGCTTGCTGTACACGTAGCCGAGCGACCCGTTTACCGTCTCCGTCAGGTTGCGCCGCACTTGAATGCCGTAGTTCCACTCTTTTAGCTTGGTGTCACGGTAGGGCACGTAGATCTCGCTCATGAACTGCGGCAGCGAACGGTCCTGGTGCTTGCCGTCGATCGTCCCAATGACCTTGAAACCTTGTGGCAGGCGGTAGGCTGCTTCGAACTTGCCCGAGGTCGTCTTGATCGACTGCGGGGTGTTGTGGACGGCCACGACGCCGGTCCCGTTGTTGCCGATGACCCCGACGAGCGGCGTCTTGTCGTCCATGTCGTAGTAGCGCAGGTTGGCGACGATCGACAGCTTCGGCATCGGCCGTGAGGTGATGCCAGCCTGCAGCAGCGTCGTGTCGACCCGCCCGTTGATCGTCGACGTCATGCCTACGAATGGCGCGTTGACCCCCGTCAGGCCATAGCTCGGCAGCTGCTCGTCCATCGTCGCCTTGCCGTACTTCACCTTGAACGTCCCGCGCGTGGTCGGCGTGAACGAATAGCCGCCGTCCAGGTAGACCTCCCAGGACTGATTGTCGAGCGGCTGCGAAAGCGGAGTCGGGTTGGGGTTCTGCGTCGAGCCCGGCGTCCCCGTGCTGCTGCGCAGGCCAAAGACCTGATTGACCGAGGTGTCGTACCAGCTCGCGTAGTACCCGCCCCTCAACTGCAGCTTGTCCTTCGAATACTCGAACAGGGCGTCAAGCTGCCGGATCCTGCTGTCGATCGGCTGGGCGAGCCAGAGCGGCTGGCTGCCCAGTCCGTAGTTGATCTCGCCTTTCTTGTCCTCGTTCCTGAAGTCGACCTTGAACTTGAGCCCCGGCATGAGGCTATTGAGGTTCTTGAAGAACCCGAGCGTGGTCCGGTCGCGCTTGGTACTGAGGTGCGTCTCGTAGGTCGGCGGCGCGCCATTAACGGTCATGTTTGGCGTCCCGAGCCCTCCCAGGTTGGTATTGATGGTCCAGGGATAGTCGCGCGGGATCTGGTTGAAGTCGATGTAGCCGCCGATGTCGCCCTGGCGCTCCGCACTCAAGCGCGCCTCGCGCGTATCGAGCCCCATGTTGCGCATGTCGAATTTGAACCAGGTCCCGGTGACGTCGTCGCGCCTGTGCACCTGGCCGTCGAACAGCAGGTAGCCCTTGTTGCCGTCGGACATGCCGTCGTACTGTCCCTGGAACGGGCGGTCCTTGGACCAGTAGCCGCCTCCGATAGACAGGTTGTCGTTGGCCGACGGACTGATGAGTTTCGCGACCTCCGGGTCCTGCTGGGCCAATGCCGATCCGTACGCCGCGAGCAGCGCCGCGGCCACTGCGGTCAGCCTGAAGGTCTTATTGAGCGTCGTTTTCATGATCGATCTCCCTGGGTCCGGTTAGCGACGGAACCGTCCGGCGGTCGCACTGTTGACTGTGCTGTTGCCGCCGTGGATGTTGGTGTGGCAATTCACGCAGCCGCGCGCCATGGCGCCCAAGAGCGAGGTGGTGGTGGCCGGTCCTGTCGATTGGCCTGGGACCTGCCCGGGGTGGCTCGTGTGTTCGTGACACTCCTGGCACAGGTAGGGCGGTCGCTGCCTGAGCAAGCTGGCGATCACCGTGCCGTGCGGCTGGTGGCAGATGCTGCAGTCTTCGGTCACCGGCTGGTGGTTGTGAACGAAGGGCCCGCGTTTCTCCATGTGGCAGGTGTAGCAGACCTCGTTCACGCTCGCGCGTTTGAGCTGTTTCGGATTGCCGCCGTGCACGTTATGACAGTCCGAGCAGCTCATCTTGCCCTCGCGCACCGGGTGGTGCGACGGCCGGTTCATCTGCGAACGCTGCTCCTTGTGGCAGGTGTAGCAGGTCTCCGCTTGCGTGCGCTTGTCGCGCACCTTGTCGTGCCCGGTGTGGACCTTGTGGCAGGACGAGCATGCCGTGTCGCGGTTGTAGTGGGTGCTCGATTGCCAGTGCGAGCGATCGCCGCCCTGGTGGCAGGTGAGGCAGGTTTCGCTGCGCACGTTCATCGGCGTCTTCGCGTTCTTGCTGAAGGCGCGATCGGGTGCCGGGCGCTCCTTGACCCCTTCCGGCTTGTTGGCGTGCGTCTCGCTATCGCCGTGGCAGTTGGTGCAGGTGGGGGTACGCTTGTCGGCACGGGTGCCGTGCTTGGTCTTGCCGATCGCGAGCACCGGGTAGTCCTCGGTCTCGTCGTGGCAGCGCGTGCACTTGGCGTCGCCCGTGAGCACCATGTCCGGTCGCGGCTTTTTCATCTCGCTTTGGGCCAGCGCGGGAAACGCGACCGCGATGCCCAGTCCCATCGCCACGGCCTGCAGCGCAGCGAGCATGTACCTCTTATTCGGTCTCATGGATGCCCAACCTCCCAATTCAAGATGTAACGACATGTCAAATCTCGCCCTTGGCGGCATCCGCTTGCGCGGCCGCCGTCAGAATTTCATCTCCTGCGGCCCCGGACCTTCGGGCTCGTCGTGCGCGATTGCGTAGTGGCAGTCGATGCAGGTCAGTTTTTCCCGCTTTGCCTTCGCGTGCCGCGCGCGCGCCTTCTCGCTCTGTTTCTCGGGACTCATCGAGCTGTCCTTGTGGCAATTGCGGCATTCGAGCGAGTCGGTCAGCTTCATGCGCCGCCACACGACCTGCGCAAGCTCGGCGCGGTGCTTCTCGAACTTTTCCTTGGTGTCGATCACGCCGGTGATCTTTCCCCAGATCTCGAAGGTCGCGAACACCTTGCGTTTGAGCAGGGCGAGCGGCTCGCGCGGCACGTGGCAGTCCGAGCAGATCGCGCGCACGCCGCTGCGGTTCTTGTCGTGGATCGTGCCCTTGAATTCCTTGTAGACGTTGTCGCGCATCTCGTGACAGCCGATGCAGAACGTCTCGGTGTTGGTCCAGGCCAGTCCTGCGGCACCGCCGATCATCAGCACCGCCCCGACCACCAGAAGCACCGCGCCAATCGATGCAAGGCGCAAGAGGACCGTGAACACACTCCCGCTCTCGCCCCGCATCGCGTCCCAGATTTTTGGAATCAAGCTGCGCTCCCGTTTTCATCGTCCTCTGCCATCGACTCACTTCGCCAAGGAGAGGATCCAGCGGATCAGATTGCGGATCTGTTTCTCGTCCTTGGTCTTCGGCGAGTCGTGGGTCTCCTTCTTGCCGTCGACTTCGACCTCCGGATTCGTCGTCGCGTGCTTGTAGAGCTTGTCCTCGGCGTCCGCCTTGCCTTTGTACTCGGTGGCGATCTTGGTGTAGGACGGTGCGTCCTTTTTCTTGTCGATCGCGTGGCACTTGAGGCAGCCGCTCTTCTTGGCGAGATTGCGCGCGGCAGCTTCATCGAAGTCTGCCGCGGCGTTGGCAACAGCAGGCGCGATCAGCATGACTGCGAAGAGGAGGACGACAGGAAGCGTTTTCATCGAAAAGCCTTTCTTTTCACGGTAGGAATTTTTGATCTCAAGACTGAAGTGACCGCCCTCTAACGGGCCGACCCGTTGACTTTTGGCAGCCCCCTTGTTGCTTCGCGCTGCGCCTTGCCGGGAGGTAAACCGTTGCGTATCCGCCGCGCCAACCGTCGTGTTGCAGAGCATCAAAGGGATCAGTGACATTGGAAGTTCAGGACCTGGTTTCTTGGCGCGTTGTTCATTTTTGTTGGCCGCACAGTGAAATTTTAACGATGTGTAACAGATTGAAACAATGCCTTGTGCTCGAGGCAAGCGTTTGATGGAAGTCAAGTTTCGCGTGCCATGGGATGAATTGCTGGGGCTCCGGTGCGCGGCCACCTAGACGCGAGTCGTTACCAATTCGAACCCTAGCACGACGCAGTCCGTTGCGTAGTCCGCTATACATCAATCGCTTAGGAGCCACTGAACGGCGCGCAGCTTGATCGACAGAGTTATTGCGACGCGGCAACTTCTTTGACGTTGGTCAATACGCCTCTCTATTGCAACGCAACAATCGCTTCAACCGGAGAGGTGGGCATGGACGCCGTCGTTAATGCAGTGTTGGAAAATGGCAACGGCGTCGAACTGGAGCGCCACATCGCAGTGGCGGAGATTTTTCGCGGCATCGCCGATGCAGAGTGTGCTCTGCTCGCTCGCACTGCGGGCATGCGCGACTACCGTCGAGGCGCGACCGTCTTCCGGCGCGGTGAACGGCCCGATGGCGTGCTCGTCATCGCCGAAGGAACCCTGAAGCTTGCAGTGCGCGGCGCGAATGGCGAGCAGAAAGTACTCGCGCTCGTCGAAGAAGGTGAGGTCTGCGCCGGCGCCCTTGCCTTTCTCGATCGACCCTGCGCACTCGAAGCGTCGGCACTCACGCCGCTCACCGTCGTCTCCGTTCCGGCAAAGGCCGTCTTCGAAGCGATGCACAGAGACGCGGCGCTTGCGCGTCGTGTCATCGAACATCTATCGCATCGCGTGCTGTCCCTCATCGAAGAAGTCGAAGGCATCACGGTGCGCCGCGGGCTGCAGCGCCTCGCCCATTACGTCGAATCGCTCGCGCGAGAGCGCGGACCCGGCGGCGCGCACAGGGTATGCCTGCCGGCGACAAAAACCGTGATCGCGGCGAAGCTCGGCATTGCCAAAGAAACCCTGTCGCGCCTGCTGCATGAGTTGGTGGAGAAGGGCGTGATCAGCGTCGTTCGGCGCGAGCTCTTTATTCTGAATCGCGCGGAACTTGCCGCGCTGGCGGCGGGCCGCATGCCCGGAAACGGGAATGGGCGGGCGCAGGCCGACGCCCGGATGGTGGCCGGCAGTTAGCGCGCCTTGCGCGTCGGCACACGCGCAGCGTGCTGCGCGGGTTTCTTCACCGTGGTGCCGCCAGGCCTGGCGTTAGCCGCGCGCTCAGGCGCCAAACAGCGGAATTAACGCATACGCAGCAAACAGCCCGACCACGCCGACGATCACGATCCAGAAAGCGGCAACGGCCACCATGATCGAACGCTTCGCGATCTTGATGACCTTCTCGGTGTCACCGAATACCTGCTGGCTCAGGAACACCTGGTCCACTTGCCCCTGAATATGCTCTGCAACCTCCTCGACCAGGCGCAGATCGTCATCGTTGAAGTGCCCACTCTTCTTGTTCAGCACCTGTACCGCGCCCGTGACTTCCCCGCGTTCCTGATTCAGCACGGGGACGCAAAGGATTTCCCGCGTCACAAAGCCCGTCGTCCTGTCGGCAACACGATGGGCGCCGTTTTTCTCCGTCAGATCGCGCGCGATCATTGGCTTGCCCGATGCAATGACATCGCCGACGACCGAACCCTCGATTGGGACTTCGATGCCGTGCTCGGAGACATCACTGGAGGTCTTCAGCCACACCTTGTGGTCTTTGGGTGAGTAAATAAAAACGCTGCAGAGCTCGGCATCAAGGGCGCGCGGCACGAAAGTCGAATAAAAGCGAAGATAGCGGTTGATCCGCTCGGGCTCGAGCTTCTCCTTGAGACGTTTCTGCCGGGTCGCCAGGCGATCGATTTGCAGACGCGCATCGGACAACATATTCACCTCCGGGGCAGCTGATTAGTCGTGGGATTTGAGTCGTTGGAATTCATCTATTCAACCCGCGGCGGCTGAGGTCGCTCGCTTTGTCTTTGTGCAAGTCTGCGCGTAGCT
Organism: Betaproteobacteria bacterium; assembly: GCA_032123035.1. Lineage (GTDB taxonomy): Bacteria > Pseudomonadota > Gammaproteobacteria > Burkholderiales > SG8-41 > SG8-41. The sequence continues at coordinate 6,586 of JAQBFV010000245.1, forward strand.
CCAATCGTTAACCTCTTTTCGCGGCAATGGGGTTGACCTGCGTCAAATTGGAGCCGGCATGGGGACTGACACCAGCGCGCGCCGTTGTTCCGCGCCGGCCCCGACGTGATCCGTTGCCTCGGATCAAGCGCCCGCACCCAATCGTGTGCATGCTGTTTTTGATCCCTTAACTAATCGATGGAGTTGGCCATGAAACCGTTGCGCATTGGATTTCTGCGTGGCATCGCCGCACTCGCGGCTGCATCGATCGCCGCACCCGTCTTCGCCGCACCACCGTCAGACTGGAGCACGGTGCCGGTTAAGAAGGTGACGCTGTTCTACCCGGGGCAGTCGACGTACGACTGGCTGGTCTCGCCAGCGCATAAGAAAGGCAACAAGCAGACTGCCAAGGGTGGCACCTGCACCAAGTGCCACGAGGACGACGAGGCAGAGATGGGCAAGCGCATTGTCAGCGGCACGGTACTCGAGCCGCAGCCGATTCCTGGCAAGGCGCCCGTGATCGACCTCACTGTACAGGCGGCGCACGATGCCGATGCGCTTTACCTTCGCTTCCAGTGGAAGAGCCAGATGAACCGCGAAGGGCGGATGCATAACTACATCCGCTACGATGGCCAGAAGTGGGCGTTCTGGGGCGGGCACCGGGGCAACAAGGCGGTACGCGCCGGCACGCAACCGCCGCTCTACGAGGATCGGCTCGCAATCATGCTCGACGACGGCAAGGTCGCACGCTTCGCCAAGCAAGGCTGCTGGCTGACCTGCCACGACGGCATGCGCGATGCGCCCAACGAGCCGACCACGGCGCAGGTCGAAGCCAACCCCTACCTCGGCAAGGGTGGGCTCAAGAAGCACGATGTGCGCAAATACCTGCCTGCCTCGCGCACCGACGGCATGGCGTGGGACAAGGTCAAGACGCCCGAGGAAATCGCCAAGCTGAAGAAGGCCGGGCAATTCCTCGACCTGATGCAGTGGCGCGCAGCGCGTAGCGCCGCCGTGGGCATGGCGGACGACGGCTACGTACTCGACTACCGCCTTTTCGATAGCGGCAAGAACCCGTTCTCGTGGAACGTCGATCGCAAGACGATGACGCCGAAGTACATGTTCGATGCGGCCAAGGTCGGGTCCAAGGCCTTGCGCGCGGAGGACATCGGCAATCCTGCGAAGCCAGCGGCGCTGGTTCGCGAGCAAAACGCCGTGCCCTACGACGCCAAGGCCGGCTGGAAGGAAGGCGACATCCTGCCCGGACGGCTTGTCAGTGGCGTCGACGCCAAGGGGTCGGCGGCAGACAACAACGATGTCAAGGGGACGTGGAAGGACAACACCTACACCGTCGTCTGGCGTCGCACGCTCGACACCGGCCACCCCGAGGACGACAAGATCCTCAAGGTCGGCAGCGTCTATACCGTCAGCTTCGCGGTGCACGACGACAACGTGACGACGCGCTTCCACCACGTGTCATTTCCACTCAGCCTCGGGGTCGGCACTAACGCGGACATCATTGCCGCGCGCGTGAAGTAGCTCGCCGGAACGCGCTTCGCGGTCGCGGCGCGTCGGTCGCGCCCGCAAGTCGGCGAGCACACAAAACGCCTCCCGTGGGAGGCGTTTTGACCGAAGCGCGTGCCGCGAGGGTGATGAAGTGGGCCGGCTTGGATTCGAACCAAGGACCAAGGGATTATGAGTCCCGTACATAGAGAAAATGGCGGCTACGCAGAACAACCAACAACAATGCAATCAAGATGTTGCTGTTTCCGGTAGCTGCGGGGTTCTCTCGCCTTTTCTCTGTCAGTGTCCCACCACTGTCCCACAGTCAGCCCCCGGGGGGGGGGTTCCAACCATTAATGGCCAACACCCCCCCCCCAAGTACAAGG
>JAQBFV010000246.1:0-12046 GCA_032123035.1 Betaproteobacteria bacterium
GTAATCGGGCGTGGGCCTTGGGACTGTTTGATCTACCTCAACAATTGTGGACGGGGATATCGGCCCGGCACCCGCTAATGTTGTAAAATTGCCCGGTCGGTTCGCATGAGCCTTTGCCCGGCTTGAGTTTTTGGGCAGCACTCGGGTTTGTTCACGCGGCGGCCGCCTTTTACTGATGAAGCAGTCTCCTCGGGCCAGGAGGGGTTGCTTTACCCACAAGCGCAGGACCGCGCGGTCAACGCGAGACGCATTAAACATCGCTTAACACTGAAGGAGACCTAGAATGGCAAAAGAACCCTGGAAAACAAAGAACTGGTTCGTGAGCCAGTGGAATTTCGCGGACGAGGTGCGCAAGGACTTCAAGTTCGCGAAGCAGATCAAGATCCACGATATCACCTTGCGGGACGGGGAACAGCAGACCGGCGTCATCCTGTCCAAGGACGACAAGATTCGAATCGCGGAAGGACTCGCGGAGGCCGGCGTGCATCGGATCGAGGCCGGGATGCCAATCGTGTCCCCCTCCGACGCCGAGGCCATCAAGGAGATCGCGAGACGCAATCTCGGCCCGCAGATCTTTGCGTTCTCGCGTTGCATGAAAGAGGACGTCCAGCGCGCGATCGATACCGGTGTCAGCGGCGTGGTGATGGAGATTCCGTCGAGCCAGCACATGGTCGACCTCGCCTACAAATGGCCGATGGAAAAGGCTATTGAGACGTCAATCGAAGCAACCTTGTTTGCTAAAAAGAACGGGCTGGAAGTCGTATTTTTCCCCATCGATTTTTCGCGCTCGGAGATGAACTGGGTGTTGAGCCTGATCAACCGGGTCGCGACCGAGGGCCACATGGACGCACTGGCTCTGGTGGACACTTTCGGGGTCGTATCGCCCCATGCGATGCAGTACTTCGTTCGCGAGGTCAAAAAGCGCATCAACAAGCGGCTCGAAGCGCATTTCCACCAGGACTTCGGGATGGGTGTCGCGAACACGATCATGGCCGCTGCCGAAGGCGTTGAAGTGTTGCACACGACCGTGCTGGGCGTAGGCGAGCGCGCCGGCAATACGCCGATGGAAGAAACCGTCATGGGTCTCCTTACAATGTACGGGGTCGACTGCGGGCTCGATTACAGCAAATTGACCCCGCTCGCCAACCTCGTGCAGAAGCTCACCGGCGTGGTGGTGCCCTCGAACAAGCCCGTCGTGGGCAGGCAGCTCTACCAGATCGAGTCCGGGATCATCGCGAGCTGGTACAAGAACTGCGGTGAGGAAAACGCGACCGAGCTGTTTCCCGTGCGCGCGGAGTTCGTCGGGCAACCACCCGCCGAGATCGTGATGGGCAAGGGCAGCGGCATTGATTCGGTCAAGGCCTGGCTCCAGCAGTTGGGCATTGAGGCGAGCGACGAAGAAGCCCTGAAGATGACGAGCAGCGTCAAGAACTTCTCGTTGAAGCACAAGCGGCTGTTGACCGAAGCCGAGTTCCGCGATATTACGAAAGAAGTTCTCGGCCAACGCGCGGCGGCGTAGCAACGCCCATCAGGCGGACCCCAGCGGGCACCAAGCTACGCTCGCTGGCGCCCCTGTCGGCCGAGTTCAGTTAGTTGGGATGACGAGAGGTGCGAAGTAGGCTACTTCGCCCGCACTTCTCTGCTCCTGTCCCGGACGGCACCCCCAGGCGACGTCCAGAAATCAAAGGTGTGAAATTGATATTCCGGGAGCTCAATCGCGGAAAGTGCAAGACGTATCTTGTGGCGTGCCAGGGGACGAAGCGCGCGCTGCTGATCGACCCCTTGCGCGAGCACATCAGCCGCTACCTCGCGTTGCTCGCTTACCACCAGCTGACTCTCAACGCGGTTGTCGACACCCACACCCACGCGGATCATCCCACGGCTTCGTTTCAGCTATGTGATCTCGTGGACGCGCGCCTCATCATGCACCGGCGGGCACCGGCGCCGGCCGTAACGGATCACGTGGAGGACGGCGACGACATTGCGGTGGGCGACGTGCGCGTCCGGGTGCTCTACACGCCGGGGCATACGCCCGACAGCATCAGCCTCCATGTTGAGGACCGCGTATTCACCGGCGATGTCCTGCTGATCCAGGGCACGGGGCGGGCGGATTTCGCCGGCGGCGATGCCGGACAGCAGTACGACTCCATCGTGGAAAAGCTGTTCACGCTGCCCGATGAGACGCTGGTCTTCCCGGCGCACGACTATCGGGGCAACACCAGCTCGACCATCGGCCACGAAAAGGGCACCAACCCCCGAATCGCCGGCCGGACCCGCCAGCAGTATGTCGACCTGATGGCCAGCATCAACTTCCCCATGCCAGAGAAGATCCAGGAGGTGCTGCAACCGAACCAGAGCGCCATCGAGGACGACAGGACCAAGTTCCCCGACCTGGCCGAGCTCAATCTCGTGCGCCAGCTCTCGGCGGAGGAGGTGCGCGCCATGCTGGACGCAGCCGACGCGCCGCTGGTGATCGACGTGCGGGAATCCGGCGAGTATCGCGGCGAGTTGGGGCACATCACCGGTAGCCTGCTCATTCCGCTGCGCGAGCTCGCGGCCCGGGTCGGCGAGCTCGAAGCCCACCGCGGCCGGTGCGTCGTCGCCGTCTGCCGCTCCGGCGTGCGCAGCACGACGGCCGCTGCCATTCTCTACGGCCTCGGTTTCGAGCAGGTCTACAACCTCAAGGACGGCATGGTCGACTGGAATGATCGCAAACTTCCGGTCGAACGCTGATGTCCGTGGCCAGGGATTAGGGCGAATCCCAAAAAAACGAAAACATTCTTAACCGCAGATAAACGCAGATCGAAACCCAGGGGAATCATTATCGTCGGGTTTCATCGGTGTCCATGAGTGCGGACCAAACCTAAGTCAGAAGGCGGAAGGGTTTTTGAGTTGGATCTGTGTTTATCTGCGTTCATCTGCGGTTCCATTCTTGCCTTTCTTGGCGTGCTTGGCGCCTTGGCGGTTCAATTATTGTGATTGCTTCTCTCGGCGTCTCGGCGGTTAAAGGTCTGGTCACGGGTCACCAGTCACTGTAAGAGCGAACGCGTGCCATGAAACTCGGATTCTTCACGATGCCCATGCATCCTCCCGGGCGCGACTACACGCAGACGCTCAAGGAGGACCGCGAAGCGGTGCTGCTTGCCGACAGGCTCGGCTACGCCGAGGCCTTGATCGGCGAGCATGTCACGGACGTCTGTGAATCCATTCCTTCGTGCCTGACCTTCATCGCGAGCGTCGCCCACCAGACGAAGAACATCCGGCTCGGAAGCGGAACCGTCAACCTTCCCAACAGCCATCCCGCCCAGGTCGCGGCGCACGTGGCGATGGTCGATCACCTGCTCGAAGGCCGCTTCCTGTTTGGTATTGGCCCCGGCGGGCTGCGCTCGGACATGGAGATGTTCGGCAACCTCGACCAGGACCGTAATGCGATGTTCGTCGAGGCGATTGACCACATTCTTGCGTTATGGGCAGGGAAGCCGCCGTACCAGCTGGAGGGGCGGTTCTGGAGGCTGTCGACAGAACGGACTCTGCTGCCGGAGGCGGGGCAGGGCGTGATGCTCACGCCCTACCAGAAACCGCATCCGCCAATCCTGGTGACGGCAGTAGTGCCGCATTCGAAAGGCCTCATGGCTGCGGCCGCGCGCGGATGGAAGCCGATCACGGCCAATTTTCTGCAGCCCGCGTGGGCCGCGACCCACTGGCCGATGTACGAAAAGGGCTGCGCGGCGGGCGGCTTTTCGGCAGAGCGTGCCGACTGGCGCGTGTGCAAGAGCATTTTCGTTGCGGACGACGAGGCTGTGGCGCGTCGTTACGCCATGAGCCCCGATGGCCCTTACGGTTTTTACTACTGGAACCTGCTAACGAAGAGGCGAAGCCGCGGCAACATCGACATCTTCAAGCGCCATGTCGAGATGCCCGACAGTGAGGTCACGGTGGATTACCTTCTGGATACCCTGGTGATCTGCGGCAGCGTCAACAGCGTCGTCGATCAGCTGCTCGCATTTCGCGAGACCGTGGGCGATTTCGGGACGCTGCTCTATGCTGGCCACGACTGGGCCGATACGCGCCTCGCGCGGCGTTCGATGGAACTGATGGCCGAGAAGGTCGTGCCGGCCCTGAACTCCGCAATCGGCCGTTCGCAGCGCTCCGCGGCAGGAGCGTCCGATTAATAGACAGGATTTACATGATTGATTGCAGGGTTTTAATCTTGTCAATCCTGTAAATCCTGTCCATTTGTGGTTTTTGAGATAGGTTCTACCCCTCTTCATGTTTTACGCGGCCGCTAAAAGGCCGCGTAAAACATAAGGCATGATGCCGCCGTGCCTCAAGTACTCGGCCTCGATCGCAGTGTCCACTCGCAGGATGACCGCGACCTCTCGTCCGGTTCCGTCCGCGCGGCGAATGGTGAGCGCAACTTTCTGCCGCGGCAAGATATCGCCGTCGACACCCACGATATCCACCGTCTCCGTGCCATCGATGCCGAGCGAGCTGATGGAATCATCGCCCATGAATTGGCAAGGCAGAATCCCCATGCCAACGAGGTTGGAGCGATGGATGCGCTCGAAGCCGCGCGCGATAACCGCCTTTACGCCCATCAGCTGCGGGCCGCGCGCCGCCCAATCGCGAGACGAGCCGGTGCCGTATTCCTCGCCGGCAAACACCACGAGGGGCACGCCCTCATTTTGGTAACGGACTGCGGCATCGAAGATCCCCATGACTTCGCCGCCCGGCTGGTGCGTCGTGTAGCCACCCTCCCGGCCAGGCGCCATGAGGTTTTTGATCCGCAAATTGGCGAAGGTGGCGCGTATCATGACCTCGTGATTGCAGCGGCGCGAGCCGAAGCTGCTCAGCTCCGTCGGCTTGTCGCCATGCTCCTGCAACCAGCGCCCGGCTGGGGAAGCCGGCGTAATCGCGGCGACAGGGCTGATGTGGTCGGTCGTGAGCGAGTCTCCGAAGATGCCAAGGATGCGCGCACCGGTGACGTTGGCGAGGCGCCCGGGCTGCAAGCCGAAGCCGGCGAAGAACGGCGGCTCGAGGATGTAGGTGGATTCGGGGTCCCATTCGTAGAGCGCGCCCTTGGTCTCGGGAATGGCATCCCAGAGCTTTTTCGCGACCATCAGGTCGCCGTACTCGCGGCGGAAGTTCTCCGTGTTGCGGGCGAATTTGAGCGCTGCCGAGATTTCCGCGTCGGACGGCCAGATGTCCCTCAGGAAGACGGGATTGCCATCGCTCCCTGTGCCGAGCGGCTCTTTCGTCATGTCGACGTTCACGGTCCCGGCGATGGCGAAGGCGACCACCAGGGGCGGGCTCATCAGGAAGTTGGCCTTCAGGCTGTTGTGGACGCGAGCCTCGAAATTTCGGTTGCCGGAGAGCACGGCGCAGCCGATGAGGTCGTGTTTGACGATCGCGTCTTCGATGGCAGGATCAAGCGGTCCCGAATTTCCCATGCACGTGGTGCAGCCATAGGCGACCACGTGGTAGCCAAGGCGCTCGAGGAAGGGCAGCAGACCGGCGTCGCGCAAGTAGGCCGTCACCACCTTGGACCCGGGCGCGAGTGAAGTCTTTACCCGCGGCCCGACGGTGAGCCCCTTCTCGACCGCTTTCTTCGCGAGCAAGCCGGCGCCAAGCAGGAGATTCGGATTGGAGGTATTGGTGCACGACGTGATCGCGGCAATGAGCACATCGCCGTGGCCGACATCCAGCCTGTTGCTGGTCGTAGCGACGCGTTTATCGAGGTCGCCGGCGGGCTTGCCGTAGCCGTCAGCGCTCACAGGCTTGGAGAAAAGCTCCGCGAAGCGCCCCTTGATGCCGCCCAGGTCGAGACGCTCCTGCGGTCGGCGTGGTCCCGACACACTGGGCGCCACCTTCGACAGGTCGAGCTCGATGACCTGCGAGTAGTCGCAAGCGCCTTTGCGCGGAATGCCGAACAGTCCCTGGGCGCGGTAGTAGGCCTCGATCGCGTCCACCAGCGCCGGATCACGGCCAGTCATGCGGTAGTAATCGATCGTCTTTTCGTCCACGGAGAAGTAGCCGCAGGTCGCGCCGTAGTCGGGCGCCATGTTGGCAACGGTCGCGCGATCGGTGGGTGAGAGCGAGGCTGCGCCTTCGCCGAAATATTCGACGAACTTGCCGACGACATTCGAGCGGCGCAGCAGCTCGGTGACGGTCAGCACCAGGTCGGTTGCGGTGACGCCTTCGCCAAGCCGCCCGCTCAGGTGCACGCCCACCACGTCTGGCGTAAGAAGATAGATCGGCTCGCCCAGCATCCCGGCCATCGCCTCGATGCCGCCAACACCCCAGCCGAGCACGCCGATGCCATTGATCATGGGCGTATGCGAGTCGGTGCACACGAGCGTGTCGGGATAATAGAGCCCGTCTTTCTCCCAGACGCCGCGCGCCAGATACTCCAGGTTCACTTGGTGCACGATCCCGTTGCCCGGCGGCACGATGCGAACATCGGAGAAGGCCTGCTTGCCCCACTTCAGCAGCGCGAAGCGCTCAGCATTGCGGCGATATTCGAGCTCCATGTTACGGGCGACGGCATCCGGGGTTTTGTGCACGTCCACTTCGACCTGGTGGTCGACCACGAGGTCGACGGGCACCATCGGCTCGATGCGTGTGGGATCTTTGCCGAGCCGGCGGGCCGTCGCGCGCATCGCGGCAAAGTCATTGAGCGCGGGAAATCCTGACAGGTCCTGCAGCAGGATTCGCGCGACCACGAATGGAATTTCCATGTCGCGCGCGGCGTTGGCCGTCCAGCCGGCGAGGCTTCTGACATGTTCCTCGGTGACGCGTTTGCCATCGCAGTTTCGCACCAACGATTCGAGTACGATACGCAGGCAGCACGGCAGGCGCGAGATCTTGCCGAGTCCGGATGATTCGAGCGCCGCCAGTGCATAGTAGCGGCCGGTCTTGCCCGATGGCAGCTTGAATTCCCGCAGCGCCTTGAACGTGTCGCCGGTCATTTAGCTTCCTTTCTTTCGTCAGCGTTCCCGCACGAATATCACGATTCACGATTCACGATTCACGATTCACGATTCACGGCAGTTAGACCGTGAAGAGATCCACGAATTCGTGCACCGGCATCGCTTCCAGACGAGCCTGGTCGCGGCATGCAGCGAGGATCGCCTGTTGTTGCTTGGGCGGAAAGCGGCGGGCGAGGTTGGCTCGGAACTTCGCTTCGAGCAGCGGCACGCCTTCCTTGCGCCGGCGACGGTGGCCGACGGGATACTCAACGGCGACGTTCTCGGAACGCGAGCCATCGCGGAAGAAGACCTGGACTGCATTGGCGATGGAGCGCTTGCCGGGGTCGAGATAATCGCGCGTCCACTGCTTGTTCTCGACGCACTGCATCTTCGCGCGCAGGGCGTTCACGCGCGGGTCGCGGGCGACGTCGTCTTCGTAGTCGGCGGCAACGAGATTGCCCCTGATGAGCCCGATAGCGATCATGTACTGGAGGCAGTGATCGCGGTCGGCGGGATTATGCAGCGGCCCCTTCTTGTCAATGATCCGGATGGCCGATTCGTGGGTGGTGATGACGATCTTCTTCACCTCCTCGAGCCGGTTTTCCACTTGCGGGTGTAACCGGACTGCCGCCTCCACAGCAGTCTGGGCGTGAAACTCTGCCGGAAATGAAATCTTGAACAACACGTTCTCCATTACGTACGAGCCATAGGGCCGTTTGAAGCGCAGTGGCTTGCCTTTGAACAGGACGTGCTGGAACCCCCATGTTTTCGCGGTCAGAGCAGAGGGGTAGCCCATCTCGCCCTTCAACGCCATCAACGCGAGGCGCACGGCCCGGCTGGTCGCGTCGCCGGCGGCCCAGGATTTGCGCGAACCGGTATTGGGGGTATGGCGGTAGGCACGCAGGGACTGACCGTCGATCCACGCATTCGAGAGCGCGTTGACGATCTCGTCGTAGGTCCCGCCCATCAGGTGGGTCACGACGGCGGTGGATGCAACTTTCACGAGGACGACGTGGTCGAGACCGACGCGGTTGAAGCTGTTCTCGAGGGCGATCACCCCCTGGATCTCATGCGCCTTGATCATCCCCGTCAGGACGTCGCGCATCACGAGCGGGTTACTGCGCTGGGCGACACGCGTGCGCGACAGCCAGTCCGCCGCGGCCAGAATGCCGCCGAGATTGTCGGACGGGTGCCCCCATTCGGCCGCAAGCCAGGTGTCATTGAAGTCGAGCCAGCGGACCATGGCGCCGAGGTTGAAGGCGGCCGTGACCGGATCGAGCTGGTAGGGCGTTCCCGGCACCTTCGCGCCGTTCGGCACGACCGTCCCGGGAACGACGGGGCCCAGCAGCTTGGTGCACGCCGGATATTCGAGCGCCTCGAGCCCGCAGCCGAGGGTGTCCATGAGGCAAAGCCGCGCGGTGTGATAGGCCTCCTTGCTGCGAACCGGGTAGCGCACGACGTAATCGGCAATGTCCGTCAGGACCTTGTCAAATTTAGGGCGGATGTTGGAGGTATGTGAGCTCATTTGGCTGGAAATGCGTGATGGGTGACTGGTGACTGTTGACGAGTAGAAATCTCTACTTTGCGTGCGTTTTCGAACGACCGGTCACGGGTCATTTTCTATCCTGGATGGGAACGAACTTTCTTGGCTCGGGGCCGGTGTAGACCGCGGTGGGACGGATGATCTTGTTATCGATGCGCTGCTCGATGACATGCGCCGTCCAGCCGCTGGTGCGGGCGATGACGAAGATCGGTGTAAACATGGCGGTGGGGACGCCCATTCTGTGATAGGACACTGCGGAGAACCAATCGAGGTTCGCGAACATCTTCTTTTCGCGCATCATTACCTGCTCGATGCGCTCGGCGATCTCGAACATTTCCATCTCGCCTGCATCCTGCGACAGCCGGCGCGCCACCTCCTTGATCACCTTGTTTCGCGGATCGGCAATGGTGTAGACAGGGTGGCCGAAACCGATCACGACTTCCTTGTTGGCGACGCGTGCCACGATATCGCGCTCCGCCGAGTCGGGCGTCTCGTAGCGGTTCATCACCTCGAACCCGACTTCGTTGGCGCCGCCGTGCTTGGGGCCTTTCAGCGTGCCGATCGCACCGGTAACCGCCGAATGCATGTCGGAGCCTGTGCCGGCCACGACGCGCGCGGCGAACGTGGACGCATTGAATTCGTGCTCGGCGTACAAGTTCAGCGAGGTGTGCATCGCTCTTACCCAGAGCGGCTTCGCCGGCTTGCCATGGAGCAGCGTCAGGAAATGCCCGCCGATCGAGTCGTCGTCGGTTTCGACCTCGATGCGGCGCTGGTCGCGGCTGTAGTGATGCCAGTACAGCAGCATCGAGCCGAAACAGGCCATCATGCGGTCCGCGATGCCGCGCGCGCCGGCGATATTGTGATCGTCCTTTTCCGATTCCACCGCGCCGAGCACGGAACAGCCGGTCCGCAGGACATCCATTGGGTGCGCCGACGCAGCGATCTGCTCGAGCGTCGCCTTCACCGGGGCGGGAAGGCCGCGCAGCGATTTCAGTTTTTTCTTGTAGGCCGCGAGTTCCGTCCGGTTGGGGAGTTTCTCGTGCACCAGCAGGTGGGCGATTTCCTCGAACTCGCACTCCTCGGCGATGTCGAGAATATCGTAGCCGCGATAGTGGAGGTCGTTGCCGCTGCGCCCAACGGTGCACAACGCGGTGCTGCCTGCCTCCACACCCGATAACGCAACCGATTTCTTGGGTTTGGGGCCTTGTGATTCACTCATATGAACTCCCTGGTGAACGGTGAACAGTGACCGGAAAGGGCGAGCCCGCGGTTGGGGTCTACCGTTTACCGTTCGCTAGCCCAGAAGGTGCTTGATGGCGTCGCGCTCTTCATGTAGTTCCTTGAGCGTTGCCATCATGCGCGTCCGGCTGAAATCGCTTATTTCCAGGCCCTGCACGATCTCATGCTTCTCATTGCGGCACACGCAGGGATAGCCGTAAATGACACCTTCCGGGATGCCGTAGCTGCCGTCGGAGGCCACTCCCATGCTGACCCAATCGCCGTCCTGGGTGCCGTAGACCCAGTCGCGAACGTGGTCCATGGCGGCGTTCGCGGCACTGGCGGCCGAAGACAGGCCGCGCGCTTCGATGATGGCCGCCCCCCGCTTTTGGATGGTCGGGATGAGATAGTCCTCGAGCCACTTCTGATCGTTGATCAGCTTAGCCGCATTCTTCCCGTCCACTTCGGCATGAAAGATGTCGGGATACTGGGTCGCGGAATGGTTTCCCCAGACGGTCATCTTCCGTACGCTGGCGACCGGCTTGCCGGTTTTCTGGGCCACCTGTGACAGCGCACGATTATGGTCCAACCGCATCATCGAGCCAAAATTACTCGGCTTGAGGCCCGGGGCATTCTTCATCGCGATCAGGCAGTTGGTGTTGGCTGGGTTGCCCACGACCAGCACTTTCACCTCTCGGCTGGCCACTTCAGAAAGGGCCTTTCCTTGCGGGGCAAATATCTTGCCGTTCGCGTCGAGCAAATCCTTGCGTTCCATCCCCGGGCCTCGCGGCCGCGCGCCGACCAGCAGGGCGACATCGGTATCCTTGAAGGCAACCATCGGGTCGGCGGTGGGAACAACCCCGGCGAGCAGCGGAAAAGCGCAGTCGTCGAGTTCCATAATGACGCCAGTGAGCGCCTTCTGGGCCTTGGGGTCCGGGATCTCGAGCAACTGGAGGATGACCGGTTGATCCTTGCCGAGCATTTCTCCATGGGCGATGCGGAACAGCAGACTGTAGCCGATCTGACCGGCTGCGCCGGTAACGGCCACGCGCATAGGATGTTTCATTAGGTGGACTCCTGTTATGCGGGACGTGGTTTTGCTTGACGGAAAGGCGGCGAGAGAAGCGAACCGGGCGATGATGCTGCCGACGTCTTAAGCAGCAATGATAGCGAACGTTGCACTGAAGTGACAAGTTCGGGTCCGAAACGGAGTGCGCCCTAGAGTGCGTCGCAGATCAGCGAGTTACGAACGGCGGAGCGCCTTATGCAGTGCATCAAAAACTGCTAGAATTCACTCGCTAAATCCCGCCGTCGTAACGTTACAGACAGCCAAGCGATTGTACTTCCCGCTCCAGCCCTGACCCAATAACAAGTAATGACCAAGCCGAGACCGAAACACCTCAATCTCCTCCAGATTCGTTTGCCGTTGCCTGGGGTGATTTCGATCATGCACCGGGCTTTCGGCGCAACTTTGTTTCTCGCGATTCCGCTGCTGCTCTACGCAATGCAGCTTAGCCTCGAATCACCTCAGTCGTTTGACGGACTGAAGAGCGTGCTGGCGCACCCGCTCGTCAAGGTCATCAGTCTGGGCTTGGTCTGGGCGTATCTGCACCACTTCTGCGCCGGTATCCGCTATCTCGCCCTCGATCTGGACTATGGCACCGATCTTGGACCGGCACGGGCGAGTGCCAAGGCAGTGGTCGCGGTGAGCCTTGCCCTGACGCTGTTAATTGGAGTGTGGATATGGTGAAGCGCGAGGTCGTCGGAGCTCATTACGGATTGCGCGACTGGCTCGCGCAGCGCATTACCGCCGTCGTGATGGCGATCTATACGCTGCTGCTGGTGCTGGCTCTCGTCCGCGTTCCGGCAATCGATTTCTGGCACTGGCAGGCGCTGTGGAAACTACCCGTGATGCGTTACGCCACCGTGCTGTTCCTGCTCAGCGTTTACTATCATGCCTGGATCGGCGTGCGCGACATTTTCATGGATTACATCAAGGATCCGGGGCTACGCCTGACGCTTTACGTCATCGTCATCGGGGCTCTGGTCTGCTATGCGGTGTGGTCCGTTCAAATACTCTGGAGCCTGTAGATGGGATTGCCGGTCCGGACGTTTGATGCAGTGATCGTGGGTGGTGGCGGCTCGGGGCTGCGCACGGCGCTCGAATTGGCGCGCGCCGATCTCAAGGTCGCGGTGCTGTCCAAGGTGTTTCCCACACGCTCGCACACGGTGGCAGCCCAGGGCGGCGTTGCGGCCGCGCTTGGCAATGTCGAGGAGGACAACTGGCACTGGCACATGTATGACACGGTGAAGGGTT